>NZ_CP095187.1:2152500-2460000 GCF_022965755.1 Pseudoxanthomonas sp. F37
GCCCCGGTGGCGCGCGCGCTGCTTGCCTTTCCGCCCTGCAAACACCTCCACCAGGCGACCAAGGACGCCTTACGTTACGCCGAACGCAAATAAATGCAACAGATGTTTAATTTGATCGGACGGGCGGGTGACGACGCACTTACGGGCCTCAGCCATAGGCCTCAATGGGCGGTCGGGCGAGCGGTCAGCGAAATGCCAAGAGGGGCGGCAGGCTTGTTTCTGCGACGGTTCTTGGCCACATTCGCTGCATCGAGGCAGGAACGAACATGAGTGCACCCCAGCCAAAGAAGGCAAAGCCGCAGACAGGGCGCCGAACCCGTGCCGGCAGGCCCCGGCTCGGAAAGGAGACGGGGCGTGAAACCATCCTCGCGAACGCGCTGCCGTGTTTTGCCCGACGGGGCTATCACGGCGTGAACATTCGCGATCTGGCGCAGCAGGCCGGCGTCAACATCGCGCTGGCCAACTATCACTTCGGCTCCAAGGCCGCGCTGTGGCAGGCCTGTCTGGAGCGGCTGCAATCGAGCGCGAGCGGTCCCCTTGCCGAGATCGGAGTGCTGGCGGCGGCGGCGCTGCCGTATCCCCGGAGGCTTGTCGGGACCTACGCCAGCTTCATCCGATTCAATGCGGATCTGCCGGATTACGGCCTGTTCATCCTTCAGGAAATGCTGCAGCCGGGCGAGCGCCAGGATCTGGTGAAGACCGTGCTGATCGACCCGTTCCGGGAAGCGGTGACGCCGCTGCTGTCAGAAGGCGTCGAGAAAGGGTTCCTTCGGACGCGGGATGTCTCCCTGCTCTTCTTCACGCACTCCATCGCCATCTCCCATGTCGTCGCGGGACAAGGCCTTCTCGCACCGTTCTTTACGCCGGAAACACGCAAGGAGCAGACGCTGAAGGAGCTGCTTGCGATGATGGTCCGTTCTGCTACAGGCAGTCTTCCAGCCGAGTTTGCCGAGGAGATTGAAACCGCCTACGCCCACGTCTGATCCGACACACGCGCTGAGCGGCTTCGGCCAGCGCGGTGGAGTCCCCATAAGCTTGCGCGGGCGGATGCGATACGTAGACAGGAAATCCCCGCGGCTCGCACGCTATTGACGCTGACCGCACAGCTCGACCGTCTTGGGAGCCAGCGGCACGAGGGGCGGCCGGCGACTCTTCATGCGCCCGGCCGGTATCGACTCAGCCGCCACGCGCGCGACCCATTGGGCACGGCCCCCAGGTAGGGGCCTTCGCCATCGAGTGCCTGCCAGCCGGTGCAGTGCTGACACGTGCCGGGGCAAGTTGGCCGGTCGCCCGGATGGGGGCATCCTCGCCGGCAATGGGGACATCCCTGCCCCGAACCCGGGCCGTGCCCCCTGTCTGCCGCTACAAGGGCGAGCCGTCGAGGCGACCCACGGGACACCCTGGTTCCGTAAGTGACTGATATGCGGATGTATCCACGCCCTCGACGGGACGCCCCGGGCAGGCTATGCAGCGGTCGTGGTGAAGCTTTCACCGCAGCCGCACTCGGCCGCCGCGTTGGGGTTGCGGAAGGTGAAGGTCTCGGACAGGCCCTGTTTGGCGAAATCGATCTCCGTTCCGTCGACCAGCGGCAGGCTGGTGGCGTCCACGTAGATCTTCACCCCGCCGAACTCGAACACGGTGTCGCCCGCGCGCTCGTCGCGGGCCAGGTCGGCCACGTGGCCCCAACCGGAACAGCCGGTGCGGGTCACCCCGAACCGCAGGCCCAGGGCGCCCGGCGTCTGCGCAACGAAGCGCTGCACGCGTTCGAGAGCGACGGGGGTGAGGGTGATGGCCATGGCAAGCTCCTGTGCGACACGGGGAAGTATAGCCGCGGGCGCTCCGTCGGCCGGGCGGCTCTTGCTAAACTCCGCGTTCCATAAATGTGTCTGTTACCGAAGGATTCAAGCCATGACGGTGGTAAGCGTCGAACATGCGCTGGCGGGCAAGCTCCCGGCCGGCGGCGAGGTCACGGTGCGCGGCTGGGTGCGCACGCGGCGCGATTCCAAGGCGGGCCTGTCCTTCGTCAACGTCAGCGACGGGTCGTGCTTCGCGCCGATCCAGGTGGTCGCGCCCGCCACGCTGCCCAACTACGAGTCCGAGGTGAAGCACCTGACCACCGGCTGCGCGGTGGTGGCCACCGGCACCCTGGTCGCCTCGCAGGGCCAGGGCCAGAGCTACGAGATCCAGGCCGCTTCCATCGAGGTGGTCGGCTGGGTCGAGGATCCCCTCACCTACCCCATGCAGCCCAAGCAGCACTCGCTGGAGTACCTGCGCGAGTTCGCCCACCTGCGCCCGCGCACCAACCTGTTCGGCGCCGTCACCCGCATCCGCCACTGCCTGGCGCAGGCGGTGCACCGGTTCTTCCATGAGCGCGGCTTCTACTGGATCAGCACGCCGATCATCACCACCTCCGACGCCGAGGGCGCCGGGCAGATGTTCCGCGTCTCCACCCTGGACCTGGCCAACCTGCCGCGCAACGGCAAGGGCGAGGTGGACTTCTCGCGCGACTTCTTCGGCAAGGAGACCTTCCTGACCGTATCCGGCCAGCTGAACGTCGAGGCCTACTGCCTCAGCCTCAGCAAGGTCTACACGTTCGGCCCGACCTTCCGGGCGGAGAACAGCAACACCACGCGCCACCTAGCCGAGTTCTGGATGATCGAACCGGAGATCGCGTTCGCCGACCTGACCGCCGACGCCGACCTGGCCGAGGACTTCCTGAAGTACCTGTTCCGCACGGTGCTGTCCGAACGGGCGGACGACATGGCCTTCATCGCCGAGCGCGTGCAGAAGGACGCGATCAGCCGGCTGGAGTCGTTCATCAACGCGCCGTTCGAGCGGATCGACTACAGCGACGCGATCGGCCTGCTGCAGAAGGCCGGCAGGAAGTTCGAATTCCCGGTCGAATGGGGCCTGGACCTGCAGACCGAGCACGAGCGCTGGCTGACCGAGGAACACGTCGGCCGCCCGGTGGTGGTGATGAACTACCCCGAGCACATCAAGGCCTTCTACATGCGCCTGAACGACGACGGCCGGACGGTCGCCGCGATGGACGTGCTGGCGCCCGGCATCGGCGAGATCATCGGCGGCAGCCAGCGCGAGGAGCGCCTGGATGTCCTGGATGCGCGCATGGCGCAGTTCGGCCTGGATCCGGCGCATTACCAGTGGTACCGCGACTTCCGCCGCTACGGCGGCGTGCCGCACGCCGGCTTCGGCCTGGGCTTCGAGCGGCTGGTGGTCTACGTCTGCGGGCTGTCCAACATCCGCGACGCCATCGCCTACCCGCGCGCGCCCGGCAACGCGGAGTTCTGATGATCCTGTTCTTCGCGCTCTGCTTCGTCGGCGTGGCCATCGCCGGCTTCTGCGCCTTCGTCATCTTCTGGCCATTGACGCTGGTGCACGTACGCGACCGCCATGCCGCCCTGGGCGTACAGTGGGGCGAGGGCGCGTTCCTCAAGCCCGTCGCCCTGCGCTGGCTGCTGTCGGGCGAGTACCGCCGCATCCCGGACACCTCGCTGTCCGGGCTGGCGACGCCGGCGCGCATCTCGCTGTGCGTGATCTTCTTCGGGCTGGCGATGGCGGGCCTGCTGGCGCTGTGGGCGGAGGCTTTCGCATGACCCCGTTCCTGCGTGAGGACTGGTACCTGGCCTCGCTCGGCCGCACCCTGATCTGGGCGCGCCTGCGCGTACTGGAAGCCGGTACCGCCGAGGTGCTGGACAGCGACGGCAACACCCTGCCCTACGACAGCGAGGACAGCGCCCGCGCGGCATTGTTCGACGCCGAGTTCGTCGCCTTCGATGGCCTGGATGAGGAAGACGCCCTGGCGCGCGGCTTCTCGCTGGCCGGCGTGCAGCCGCCGCACGGCGACGACGATGCCGCGCTGGTGCCGAAGATGGTGCAGTCCCTCGGCGCGCGCGCGTGAGCCGGCGATGTACACGCCGCACGCATTCGCCGACACCGACCTGACCCGACTCGACCGGCTGATCGCGCGCGACGCCTTCGTCACGCTGGTCACCGTGGCCGACGGCCTGCCCTTCATCAGCCATCTGCCCGTGCTGTATGCGCGCGACGGCGACCGGATCATGATCGAAGGGCATTGGGCCCGGCCGAACCCGCAGGCGCGCCACGCGGGACCCGCGCTGGTGATCGTGCATGGCCCGCACGCCTACCTGTCGCCGGGCTGGTACGTGGACAAGGAAGAGGCGGCCCGTGTGCCGACCTGGAACTACGCCGTCGCCCACCTGCACGGCATGCTGGAGAGTACCGAGGACCCCGCGCGGCTGGCATCCATCGTGGATCGCCTGAGCCAGGCGAACGAGGCCCGCGTCGGCAACGACTGGCGCTTCGAGCACGACCGCGACGATCACTTCCGCCAGTTGCGCGGGATCATCGGCTTCCGCTTCACGGTCGACCGCGTCGAGCTGAAGTTCAAGCTCAGCCAGAACCATCCGGTCGCCAATGTCGAAGGTGCGGCGGCAGCACTGCGGCAGCTGGGTGGCGAGAACAACGTGGCCGTCGCCGACCTCATGCGCGAGCGCCTGGCCCATCGCAAGGACGGCGTGGGCGCGACGTAGGTCGCGAAGGGAAAGCGTCGCGCCTCACCTCGCTCCCACAGGGCTAAACTCAGCGCCTCGCTCTTCCAGGAACGACGCATGGACCTGAACCTCACCGGCCGGCATGCCCTCGTCTGCGGCGCCTCCGAAGGCATCGGCCGCGCCGCCGCTCACGAACTCGCGCTGCTGGGCGCCAGCGTCACGCTGCTGGCGCGTCGCGCCGACGTCCTGGCGGAGGTGATGGCTGCCCTGCCCCGTACCCCCGGCGAACAGCACCATGACGGCATCGCCGTCGACGTCGCCGACGCCGCGTCACTGCAGGCGACGGTGTCGGCACTCGCCGGGGCCCGCCCGATCCACATCCTCGTCAACAATACCGGCGGCCCACCCGGCGGACGCGCCATCGACGCCGCTGCCGACGACTACCTGGCCGCCTTCCACCGCCACCTGCTGGCCAACCAGTTGCTTGCGCAGTTGACGGTACCCGGCATGAGAGCCGCCGGCTGGGGCCGCATCATCAACGTGGTCTCCACTTCGGTGAAGGAACCCATCGCCAACCTGGGCGTCTCCAACACGATCCGCGGCGCGGTGGCCAGCTGGGCCAAGACGCTATCGAAGGAACTGGGGGCCTACGGCATCACCGTCAACAACGTACTGCCCGGCTACACCCGCACCCGGCGCCTGGAGCAGATCCTGCGCGACCGCGTGCAGGCCACCGGCAAGGATGAAGCGGCCATCAGCGCGGCGATGCTGGCCACGGTGCCCGCAGGCCGCTTCGCGGAGGCCCATGAAGTGGCGGCGGCGATCGCCTTCCTCGCCACGCCGGCCGCAGGCTATGTCAACGGGGTCAGCCTGGCCGTCGATGGCGGTCGCATGCAGTCCCTCTGACCCCGCCCGGAAGGGGCTTGCCAGCCGGGTTAAGCTAGTGGGCATGGAACGCTACAGCCACTTCATCGATGGCGAACCGCGCCCCGGAGGCGCCTGGCGTCCCGTCTTCGAGCCGGCGTCGGCCGAGGTCTATGCCGAGGTCGCCGATGGCGGCGAAAGCGACGTGCTGCAGGCGATCGAGGCCGCGGAGACCGCGTTTCCGGCATGGGGCGCCCTGCCGCCCAACACCCGGGCGCGCTGGCTGGAGCGCCTAGCCGATGCCCTGGAAGCGCGCCTGGACACTTTCGCGGCCGCGGAGTCGCGCGATGCCGGCAAGCCGCTGGCGCTGGCGCGCGACATCGAGATTCCCCGGGCGGTCGCCAACCTGCGCTTCTTCGCGCATGCGGCCACGCAGTTCGCCAGCGAGTCGCACCACGGCGAGGCCGGGCTCAATTACACGCTGCGCGCACCGCTGGGCGTGGTGGCCGCGATATCGCCATGGAACCTGCCGCTTTATCTGTTCACCTGGAAGATCGCGCCCGCGCTGGCCGCCGGCAACACCGTGGTGGCCAAGCCGTCCGAGATCACCCCCGCCACCGCGACGATGCTGGGCGAACTGGCCGCGGAGATCGGCCTGCCGCGCGGCGTGCTCAACATCGTGCATGGCAGCGGGCCGGCCGTGGGCGAACCGCTGGTGCTGCATCCGGCCGTCAAGGCGGTGTCGTTCACCGGCAGCACCGCGGTGGGCCGGCGCATCGCCGGACTGGCCGGGCCGCAGCTGAAGAAGGTCTCGCTGGAACTGGGCGGCAAGAATGCCACGCTGGTGTTCGCCAACAGCGACTGGCGGGCGCACCTGGACACCCTGCTCCGCTCCGCCTTCCAGAACGCGGGCCAGATCTGCCTGTGCGGCTCGCGCCTGCTGGTGCAGCAGGCGATCCATGACGAATTCCGCCAAGCCCTGGTCGAGCGCGCCCGCGCGCTCCAGGCCGGACCGCTGCACGAGCCGGCCACCCGGCTGGGCGCGATGGTGTCGCAGGCGCACTTCGAGAAGGTGCTCGGCTGCATCGCCCGGGCCCGCGCCGAAGGCGGCCGCGTGCTGACCGGGGGGCACGCGCTGGACCGGCCCGGCTGGTTCATCGCACCCACGGTGATCGAAGGGCTGGGCCCGCAGGCCGCCACCAACCGCGAGGAGATCTTCGGCCCGGTGGTGACGCTGCAGTCCTTCGAGGACGAGGCGCACGCGCTGTCGCTGGCCAATGCCGGCGATTACGGACTGGCGGCGACCGTCTGGACGCGCGACCTGGACCGCGCCCACCGCCTGGCCGCGCAGCTGCGCGCCGGCATCGTCTGGATCAACACCTGGATGACCCGCGACCTGCGTACGCCGTTCGGCGGCACCGGTGCGTCCGGCCTGGGCCGCGAGGGCGGCATGGAAGCCATGCGTTTCTTCACCGAACCCAAGAACGTCTGCGTGGCATTGCGCTGAGGAAGAACCCACCGAATGAGCGAACTTTCCGAACTCGAGAAACTGCTGCGGAACAACCGCGACTGGGCCGACCGCATCAAGCAGGAAGACCCGGGCTTCTTCAAGCGGCTGTCGCAGCAGCAGTCCCCCCGTTACCTGTGGATCGGCTGCTCCGATTCGCGCGTGCCGGCCAACCAGATCCTCGGGCTGGACCCCGGCGAGGTCTTCGTCCATCGCAACATCGCCAACGTGATGTCGCACGGCGACCTCAACGCGCTGTCGGTGATCCAGTTCGCCGTCGACATCCTCAAGGTCGAACACATCCTGCTGGTCGGCCATTACGGCTGCGGCGGCGTGCATGCGGCCATGACCGGCCTGCGCGTGGGCCTGGCCGACAACTGGCTCCGCCACGTGGCCGATGTGGCGATGAAGCACGCGGACCTGCTTTCGCAGGTGGATACCGAGTCCCTGCGGCACGCGCGCCTGTGCGAGCTGAACGTGATCGAACAGGTCTTCAACGTCTGCCAGACCACCGTCGTGCAGGATGCGTGGGCGCGCGGACAGCCACTGGCGGTCCATGGCTGGGTCTACAGCCTGTTCGACGGGCGCGTGCGCGAGCTGGGCATGGACGTGGCCGCGCAGGACGAACTGCAGCCGGCCTACCAGCGCGCCCTGGCCTCGGTGCCGCCGAAGGGCAAGCGCGATGAATGAAGGCGTGCAGGCCTCCGCCGCGCCCAGGCCGGTCGGCCGCTATCCGCATGCGCGGCGGGTCGGCGACCTGCTGTTCCTCTCGGGCATCGGCCCGCGCGATCCGGCGACCGACGCCATCCCTGCCGGCATCGAGGCGCAGACGCGCGCGGTGTTGGCCAATGTGCGTACCGTGCTGGAGGCCAGCGGCGCCCGCTGGGAGAGCCTGGTGGACGTGACGGTGTACCTGACCGACATGGCGGGCGACTTCCCCGGGTACAACCGCGTCTGGGCCGACCACTTCCCCGATGCCGCCGTGGCCCCGTGCCGTACCACGCTGGGCATCACCGCCCTGCCCACGCCCATCTCCATCGAACTGAAGTGCGTCGCGCACGTGCCGGAGCGCCGCTGACATGCTGCCGAATCCGCTCAACCTGCAGGCCTGGATCGAGGAACACCGTCATCTGCTGAAGCCGCCGGTCGGCAACAAGTGCATCTACGACGGAGACTTCATCGTGATGGTAGTGGGCGGCCCGAATGCACGCACCGACTACCACTACGACGAGGGCCCGGAGTGGTTCTACCAGCTGGAGGGCGAGATGGTGCTGCGCATCCAGGAAGACGGCGCCCCGCGCGACATCCCGCTGAAGGCGGGGGAGATCTTCCTGCTGCCGCCGCGCGTGCCGCACTCGCCGCAGCGGATGCCGGGCTCGGTCGGGCTGGTGATCGAACGCAGGCGCCTGCCGCACGAGGACGATGGCCTGCTGTGGTTCTGCGAGCGCTGCAACCACAAGGTGTACGAGGAATACTTCCACCTCAACGACATCGAACAGGACTTCTTCCGCGTGTTCGAAGCCTTCTACCGCAGCGACGACCTGCGCACCTGCAAGGCGTGCGGCCACCTGAACCCCCGGCCGAGCCGTTACGAGATGCAGGCGGACTCGCAGGCCGACATCACCTGAGCTTGCGCTTGCCCAATCTGGGCATTATCGTGCCCGATATGGGCATAAACGATCCCGTCCGTCCCGGCAAGGTCAGCGAGGCCGCGGCGCGGTATGCCGCCGCCAGTCTGTCCGGGGCCCTGTTCACCACCACCCAGCAACGCGTCCTGGCCTGTCTGTTCGGCGAGTCCGGGCGCAGCTATGCCGTCAACGAACTGATCCAGGCCACGGGCGCCGGCAGCGGCGCCGTCCAGCGCGAGCTGGCCCGGCTCGCCGGCAGCGGACTGCTGACCGTCGAGCATGTAGGCAACCAGAAGCGATACCGGGCCAACCCCGATGCGCCGATCCATGACGAGCTGGTTTCCATTGTCCGCAAGACGTTCGGCTTGGCCGAGCCGCTGAGAGAAGCGCTTGCGCCGCTCGCGTCCCGCATCCAGGCCAGCTTCCTGTACGGGTCCGTCGCCAAGGGACACGACACGGCGCGCAGCGACATCGACCTGATGGTGATCGCCGACGAGCTGTCCTACGGCGAGTTGATGCTGGCGCTTCATCCGGTGGCGAAACGCCTGGGTCGCCCGATCAACCCCACCGTGTACACGCGCGACGAACTGCGCAACCGCCGCGATGCCGGCAACAGCTTCGTGACCCGCGTGCTGCAGCAACCGCGGCAATGGCTGATCGGAAGCGAAGATGACCTCCCCGCTTGAGCGGCTGGCCCATCACGACGGCCCGCTCAGCGCCGAACCGTCAGACAGGAACGAGACCGCTGGCCTGCTGCGCTCCGGGCTGGCGCGTCTGGCCGATGCACATAACGACGCGCTGTCGCTGGAGAGCCGGTTCGACCTGGCCTACAACGCCGCCCATGCATTGAGCCTGGCGGCCCTGCGCCGGGCAGGTTTCCGCGCGCGGCACCGCTACATCGTCTTCCAGGTGCTGCCGCACACGCTGGGGCTGGGGCCTGAGGTCTGGCGAGTGCTGGCCAAGGCGCACGATCTGCGTAACCTGGCCGAGTACGAGGGACACGTGGAGGTGGACCGTCGCCTGGTCAACGACCTGATCGCCGCTTGCGAGCGTGTTTCCGATGCGCTGGAGCGCTGATGCCGGATGGCGTCCGGCGGCGCGCGTGTCGCGGCACTGCAGCGCGAATCCCCTGCGGGCAACCCCTACAATCCCACGATGCTGAAGATCGACACCCATGCGCACTTCCTGCCCCGTGACTGGCCCGACCTGGCCGCCAAGTACGGGGACGTGCGCTTTCCGGTGATCCATCACGGCGAAGACGGCCGCCACCGCATCTACAAGGACGGCAGGTTCTTCCGCGAGATCTGGCCCAAGACCTGGGACCCGGAGGAGCGCATCGCCGATTACGCCCGCTTCGGCGTGCAGGTGCAGGTCATCAGCACCGTGCCGGTGATGTTCAGCTACTGGGCCAGGCCGCACCACGCGCTGGAGCTGCACCAGGCCCTCAACGACCACACCGCGGCGGCCTGCCGCGACTATCCGCGCCACTATGCCGGCATCGGCACGGTGCCGCTGCAGTCGCCGCGCCTGGCCGTGCAGGAGCTGGAGCGCTGCATGGACCAGCTGGGCCTGCAGGGCGTGCAGATCGGCAGCCACGTCAACGACTGGAACCTGGATGCGCCCGAACTGTTCGAGTTCTTCCAGGCGGCCAGCGAGCTGGGCGCCGCCGTCCTCGTGCACCCCTGGGACATGATGGGGGCCGCGTCGATGCCCAAGTACTGGCTGCCGTGGCTGGTCGGCATGCCAGCGGAACAGTCGCGCGCGGCCTGCTGCCTGATCTTCGGCGGCGTACTGGAGCGCCTGCCCGAACTGAAGGTCTGCTTCGCCCACGGCGGCGGCAGCTTCCCCTACACGATCGGCCGCATCGAGCACGGCTTCAACATGCGCCCGGACCTGGTGGCCACCGACAACCCCCGCAACCCGCGTGACTACCTGGGCCGCGTGTATTTCGACTCCTGGGTCGCCGATCCGCGCGCGCTGCGCTACCTGCTGGACACCGTCGGCCATGAGCGGGTGATGCTGGGCACCGACTATCCGTTCCCGCTGGGCGAACAGGAACCCGGTGCCGGCATTGCCGCGCTCGGCCTGGATGAAGCCCAGCAGGCCCGCCTCTATCACGGTACCGCCCTGGAATGGCTGGGCCTGCCGGCGTCGAGGTTCCTATGATGGCGCTGTCTGTAGGAGCGCCCCACGGGCGCGATGCTCTTGTTGCAGGCATCGCGCCCCCCGTCCACAAACCATGGCGCCCACGGGGCGCTCCTACGATTCCCGTCCTTTCCGTACCGATGCATCCATGACCGACCCGCTGTCCCGTACCCACATCATCGCGCTCGACGCCGCCGACCCGCTGCGGCCGCTCCGCAACGACTTCCTGATTCCGCGCCACAAGCACAACGACCAGGTCTATTTCTGCGGCAACTCGCTGGGCCTGCAGCCCAGGGGCGCCCGCGGCTACGTCAACGAGGTGCTGGACAAATGGGCGAACGAGGCCGTCGAGGGCCACTTCACCGGCGCCGCGCAATGGATGACCTACCACGAACTGGTACGCGAGCCCCTCGCGCGACTGGTCGGCGCGCGGCCGCTGGAAGTGGTGGCGATGAACACGCTGACCGCCAACCTGCACCTGATGATGGTCAGCTTCTACCGGCCCACCCGCGAACGGCCGGCGATCCTGATGGAGGCCGGCGCGTTTCCCTCCGACCGGCATGCGATGGAATCCCAGATCCGCTTCCACGGCTTCGATCCGGCGACGGACCTGATCGAAGTGGAGCCGGACCTGCAGGACGGCACGCTTTCGATGGCCGCCATCGAGCGCGCCATCGCCGAGCACGGCCCGCGCCTGGCGCTGGTGCTGTGGCCCGGCATCCAGTACCGCACCGGCCAGGCGTTCGACCTGGCGGAAATCGCGCGGCTCGGCCACGCGCAGGGCGCGGTCGTCGGCGTGGACCTTGCGCACGCGGTGGGCAACCTGCCGTTGCGGCTGCACGACAGCGGTGTGGATTTCGCGGTGTGGTGCCACTACAAGTACCTCAACGCCGGACCGGGCGCCGTCGCCGGCTGCTTCGTGCATGCGCGGCACGCCCAGACCGACCGTCCGCGGTTCGCGGGCTGGTGGGGTCATGAAAAGGACACCCGTTTCCGCATGGGCCCCGAGTTCGTGCCCACGCCGGGCGCCGAGGGCTGGCAGCTGAGCAATCCGCCGATCCTGGGGCTGGCCCCCCTTCGCGCTTCACTGGAGCTGTTCGACAAGGCCGGGGGCATGGAGGCGGTGCGCACCAAGTCGCTCAAGCTGACCGGCCTGCTGGAGGCGCTGATCCAGGCGCGCCTGGCCGATGTGCTGCAGATCGTCACGCCCGCCGACCCGGCGCAACGCGGCGCGCAGTTGTCGCTGCGCGTCGCGGGCGGGCGCGAACGCGGCCGCGAACTGTTCGACTACCTGATGTCCGTGGGCGTGGTCGGCGACTGGCGCGAGCCGGACGTGATCCGCATTTCCCCTGCCCCGCTGTACAACCGCTACATGGATGTCCATCGCTTCGTCGAGGAGGTCGAGACGTGGCGGGGGTTCTGACCCGGAGGCAACACCGTGGGCGCTGACGTTCCGCGACACATCACCATCATCGGGGCCGGCCTGGCCGGCGCGCTGCTGGCCACGCTGATGGCGCGTGCGGGCTGGCGTGTCGACGTGCACGAGAAGCGCGGCGATCCGCGCGTGAAGGGCTACGAGGGCGGCCGCTCCATCAACCTCGCCCTGGCCGAACGTGGCCGCCATGCGCTGCGCATGGCCGATGCCGACACCGCCGTGATGCGCCAGGCGGTGATGATGCGCGGACGCATGGTGCACGCGCTGGACGGCCGCCAGCAGCTGCAACGCTATGGACGCGACGATTCCGAGGTGATCTGGTCCATCCACCGTGGCGACCTGAACATCACCCTGCTGGACCTGGCCGAACAGGCCGGCGCCCGGCTGCATTTCCACCACCGGCTGGAAGGCGTCGATTTCGATGCCCACATCGCGCGCTTCGTGGATGACCGCGACAGCCGCCGCATCGAGTCCGCTTTCTCCGCCCTGGTCGGTGCCGATGGCGCGGGCTCGTCGCTGCGCGCCGCGATGCAGGCGCGGGAGGACCTGGGCGAGCGGACCGAGTTCCTCGACCACGCCTACAAGGAACTGGAGATTCCGCCCGCGGCCGATGGCGGGTTCATCATGGAACCCCATGCGCTGCACATCTGGCCGCGCGGCCACTACATGTGCATCGCCCTTCCCAACGACGAACGCACGTTCACCGTCACTCTCTTCCTGCCCAACGACGGCGACCCCAGCTTCGCCAGCGTGCGAACCGGGGCTCAGGCGAAGGCGCTGTTCCTGCGCGACTTCCCCGACGCCGTTCCGCTGATCCCGGCACTGGAACAGGACTGGGAGGCCAATCCCGTCGGCCTGCTTGCCACCCTCTACCTGGACCGCTGGCACCTGGGCGGCCAGGCCGTGCTGCTGGGGGACGCGGCCCACGCGATGGTGCCCTTCCACGGCCAGGGCATGAACTGTGCGTTCGAGGACTGCGTGGCCCTGGCGCGCCACCTGCAGGCCAACGACGACCTGGCCACCGCCTTCGCCGCGTTCGAAACCCAGCGCAAGCCCGATGCGCTGGCCATCCAGCAGATGGCGCTGGAGAACTACGTCGAGATGCGCGACAAGGTGGACGACCGGGGTTTCCTGCTGCAGCGCGAGCTGGAACTGGCCCTGCAGCAGCGCCATCCCGGCCGCTTCGTGCCCCACTACACGATGGTCAGTTTCATGCGCATTCCGTACTCGCTCGCCCGGCACCGCAGCGAACTGCAGCGCGACCTGCTGGTCCGCCACACGCGCGGGCGCGATACGCTGGACGGGCTGGACTGGGCCGCGGTGGACGCCGATGTCGTGGCCACGCTGGCCCCGCTGGAAGACAGCGCGGGATGAGTACGGGCATCACCGCCGTCGGCAGCCGCGCGTTCTCCGCGGCGCTCGCCGGTCCGGCGACGCCTCGCCCCCTGGCAACGCAGCATTGAAGGCAGGCCCGCGATGGCTGGAAGCTTCCTGTTCTACGACCTGGAGACCTTCGGCGCCGATCCGCGCCGCAGCCGCATCGCCCAGTTCGCCGCGGTGCGCACCACACCGGCGCTGGAGGTGGTGGAAGAGCCGCTCAGCTTCTTCGTGCAGCCGGCGGACGACCTGCTGCCCTCGCCCATCGCCACCCTGATCACCGGCATCACCCCCCAGCGGGCGCTGCACGAAGGCGTGAACGAAGCCGAGGCGTTCGCGCGCATCGCCGACGAGATGGGCCGCCCCGAGACCTGCACCCTCGGCTACAACAGCCTGCGCTTCGACGACGAATTCGTCCGTCATGGCCTGTTCCGCAACTTCCACGAACCCTACGAACGCGAATGGCGCGGCGGCAACTCGCGTTGGGACCTGCTGGACGTGATGCGGCTGATGCATGCGCTGCGGCCCGAAGGGATCGTCTGGCCCCGGCGGGAGGATGGCGCCACCTCGTTCAGGCTCGAACACCTGGCGCTGGCCAACCACGTCCGCGACGGCGACGCGCACGAAGCGCTGTCGGACGTGTTGGCCACCATCGGTCTGGCCCGGCTGATGCGCCAGGCGCAGCCGCGCCTGTGGGACTACGCGCTGCAGCTGCGCGACAAGCGCTTTGCCGCGCGCCTGCTGGACACCACCGCCATGCTGCCGGTGCTGCATGTGTCGCAGCGTTACCCCGCCAGCCGGCGGTGCGCGGCGCCGGTGCTGCCCCTGGCGCGCCACCCGCGCATCGACAATCGCGTGGTGGTGTTCGACCTGGACAGCGATCCGGCGCCGCTGCTGGCGATGGCGCCGTCCGACATCGCCGACCGGCTGTATACCCCGGCGGCCGACCTGCCGGAAGGCGAGCAGCGCGTGCCGCTCAAGGAAGTGCACCTGAACCGTTCGCCTGCCCTGGTGGCGTGGTCGCACCTGCGACCGGCGGACATGGACCGGCTGGGCATCGATCCGGCGCGCTGCGAGCGCCACGCCGCGACGCTGCGCCAGGCCGGCCCCGCCCTGGCGGAAAAGGTGCGCCAGGTGTTCGCGGGCGAGCGCATCAGCGCCCCGGGGGATGTCGATGGCTCGTTGTACGACGGCTTCCTGGGCGATGCGGACAAGCGGCGCTTCACCGACGTGCGCAGCACGCCGCCCGCGCTGCTCGGCCAGCGCGATTTCGGCTTTCGCGATGCGCGCCTGCCGGAGTTGCTGTTCCGGTACCGGGCACGCAACTGGCCCGGCACGCTGTCGGCAGGCGAGCGCGAACGCTGGGACGCCTATCGTCGCGCCCGCCTCGCGCCGGGCAGCAGCCTGTCGGAATACAGCTTCGAGAGCTTCGATGCCGAACTGGCGGCCTTGCGCGACGTCCATGGCGCCGACGCCGCGCGGCTGGCCCTGCTGGACAAGCTGCAGCAGTGGCGCCACGCACTGGAAGCGGGGCTGTAGCGCGCCTCGAGGGCAGTCTTGTCGGTCATTTGACGCCGGCCTGACTACAATCGGCGCATGGCCACCTACTTTTCCGATGCCAGCTTCAAGTTCCTGCGCGGACTGGCCCGCCACAACGACAAGACCTGGTTCAACGCCCACAGGACACAGTACGAAGACCACGTACGCCAGCCCTTCCTGCGCCTGCTGACCGACCTGCAGCCCGACCTGGCCGCGGTCAGCCTGCATTTCCGCTCCGACCCCAGGACAGTCGGCGGTTCGCTGTTCCGCATCCATCGCGATGCGCGTTTCTCCAACGACAAGTCGCCGTACAAATCCTGGCAGGGCGCGCGCCTGTTCCATGAGCGCCACAAGCAGGTGCCCGCGCCCTCCTTCTACCTGCACCTGCAGCCGAGCGAATGCTTCGTGGGCGCCGGCCTGTGGCATCCGGAACCGGATACCCAGCGCCGTGTGCGGCAGTTCATCCTGGACAATCCCGGCAACTGGGAGAAGGCCGCGCACGCTCCCGCGCTCCGGCGCCGCTTCGAGTTCGAGGAAAGCGAGAAACTGGTGCGTCCGCCGAGAGGCTTTCCTGCCGACTTCGCGTTCATCGAGGACCTGAAACACCGCAACTTCGTGTTCTGGCGTGCCCTCGACGATGCGACCATGACCGGTCCGCGCCTGCGCCAGACCGTGGCGGGCGACCTGAAGGCGCTGGGGCCATTCGTCGACTACCTGTGCGCCGCACTGGACCTGGAATTCTGAGCCTGAGGCCCCGCCCATGAAGAAGCCGCTCCTGATCGGATGGCTGCTCGCCGCGATCATCGGCGTGGCCGCTTACGTCGCCGCGGGGCCGTACCTGGCCATCCATGGCATCCGCACGGCCTTGGCCGAACAGGACACGGGCCGGCTGCAGAAGCACGTGGACTTCCCGGCGTTGCGCGTCAACCTGCGTGCGCAGGTGGAGGACGCGCTGGCCCGTCGCGCGGGCGCCGACGTCGCATCCAACCTGTTCGGCGCCGCGGCCCTGTCGATCGCCAACAGCCTGCTCGGCCGCGGCGTGGACACCCTGGTCACGCCGATGGGCATCGCCGCGATCCTGGAAGGCCGCGCGACCTGGAAGCGCGCCGTCGGCGAGACGGTGGGCGGCGATACCTACGCCCCTGCGGTCCCGGCCGATCCGCTGAAGCAGGCCACGCACCGGTACGAATCGCCGTCGCGCTTCACGGCCACCATCCGCGATGCCGAGGGAGAGCCCGTGGTGTTCGTCTTCACCCGCCAGGGCCTGCGCTGGCGGCTCACCGACATCCGCCTGCCGCTCTGAGGCGACCTCGGACGCGGCCGCGCATCTGGTAAGCCGCGCACGACACACGCCGTCAGTCCATCGTACTGGCGCGTTGCGACGCGTTTGACGCTTGCGCACTCGTGGTCAGTCGAGGCGCGGGTTCGCGACGCCGTGGGGTACGTGGCCCGCCGCCACATGCTGGCGGGCGCTGTCGATGTTGTGCTGGGAATCGTCGAAGAAGATGTCAGCGCCGAAGGCCTCCAGGAACGGCCCCTTGTGGCGGCCACCGAGGAACAACGCCTCATCCAGCCGCACGCCCCACTCGCGCAGCGTGCGGATCACGCGCTCGTGCGCCGGCGCGGACCGCGCGGTGACCAGGGCCGTGCGTATCGGCGAGCGTTCATCGGCCGGGAACACCTGCTGCAACTGGTGCAGGGCGGACAGGAAGTTGCGGAAAGGCCCGCCCGACAGGGCCTCGCGCGCGCGCGCCTGCTCGTGCTTGCCGAACGCCTCCACGCCCTGCTCGCGCGAGATGCGTTCGCTCTCGTCGCCGAAGATCACCGCATCGCCGTCGAAGGCGATGCGCAGCTGGTGCTCGTGGCGCTGCCGCTGCGGCGCGCTGGCGGGCAGGATGGTCGCCGCCGCGATGCCGTGTTCCAGCGAGCGGCGCACCGATTCCGGATTCGCCGACAGGAACAGGTCGGTACCGAACGGTTTCACGTAGGGCCAGGTGGGTTCGCCGGCGGTGAACGTGGCGCGCACGATGCCCAGCCCGTAATGCTGGATGGAATTGAAGATGCGCAGCCCGGTGTCGGCCGAGTTGCGCGACAGCAGGATCACCTCGACCCGCGGCGTATCCGGCGGCGCCCCGGCATTGAGAGCCAGCAGTTTGCGCACCACCGGGAACGCGATGCCGGGCGCCAGCACGTCGTCCTCGTGCGTGCGCTGGTAGTCGCTGTAGGCCTGCACGCCCTCGCGCTCGTACAGGGCGTGGCTCTCTTCCAGGTCGAACAGCGCACGCGAGGTGACGGCGACGGTAAGCAGGCGGGGGGTGTTGTCGGCCATGCGCACAGTATCCGTCATCCGCGCGCACGGCGTGAGACGCTAACTGCCCGGCGCGGCCGTGACGCGCAGCTGGGCCGGCGGGCCGCGCCGGTTGTCGGGCGTGACGGCGCGCACTTCCACCACCAGGTCGATGGCGCTCTGCTGTGCGGGCGGCCCGTCCTGCCAGAGGAAGACGAACTCGCTGCGCCGCCCGTCCACGCGACCGGTCACCGGGGCCTTCGGGAAGATGGACAACCGGTCCTCGCCACCTACCACGCGGAACTCGAAGCCCAGGTCGCGTAGTTTGTAGTCCGTGCCCCGCGGCCACTCCACGCTCACCGTCAGCAGGCCGCTGGCGTCGCAGGACGCGCGGCCATCGATGCCGCGCGTCAGGCTGACCATCTGGAGCGCCGGCGCGCGCAAGGCATCGCCCGCCTCCGCCGAGGGACCGGCTGCGACGGCGAACGGCGCGGTGCCGGTGGACAGGTTGCAGGCCGCGGCATCGGCCGCGAAAAGACAGGCGAAGATCGCCAGCGTGCATTTCAACTGCATCGGGACCCCTCCCCGGGTGGATGCGAACCGAACCGCTACGCGGCGCTGGATAACATGCGCATGCAGGGGCGGCAAGCCGCAGTGCGGCGGAATCGCGCTGTCCCTGGAGACATTGCGACTCAGGTCATGAACTGCTCGCTGAGGATGCGCTCTTCGAGGTTGTGCTCGCGGTCGAACAACAGGGTGACCATGCGGTCGCGCGATTCGCGGATGGTCACTTCCACCACGTCGCGCACCTCGTGCGAATCGGCCGTGGCGCTGACCGGGCGCTTGTAGGGGTCCAGCACGCGGAAACGCACTTCGGTGTCGGCCTTCAGGATGGCACCGCGCCAGCGACGCGGACGGAACGGGGCGATCGGCGTCAGCGCGATGGTGTTGGAGCCCAGCGGGAGGATCGGCCCATGGGCGGAGAAGTTGTATGCGGTGCTGCCGGCCGGCGTTGCCGTCAGCACGCCATCGCAGATCAGTTCGTCCAGCCGGGTCTCGCCGTTGAGGTCGATCCGGATATGCGCCGCCTGCCGGGTCTGGCGCAGCAGCGATACTTCGTTGTACGCCAGCGACGAGATCGATGTGCCCGATTCGGTCATCGCCATCATTTCCAGCGGACGCAGCTTGGCGGGCTCGGCCGCGGCGAGGCGCTCGACCAGCCCGTCGGGCCGGTACTGGTTCATCAGGAAACCGACGGTACCCAGCTTCATTCCGAACACCGGCCTGCCCAGCGCGCCATGCCGGTGCAGCGTCTGCAGCATGAAGCCGTCGCCGCCCAGCGCGCACAGTACGTCGGCCTGATCGGGCGCATGCGCGCCATGCTCGGCCTGCAGCGAGACCAATGCCTGCTGGGCTTCCGGCGTGGGGCTGGCGAGGAAGGCGATGCGGGGTGTGGACATCCGTGGCTCCATCGTCGGGCCTGCACAGCGTACAGAAAAAAACGCCGGCAGCGCCTTCTGACGCCGCGCAGCATCGGCCCATGGGGTGGCCGCCAGCGAGGGCGGCCACGAAAAAGGCGGCCCGAAGGCCGCCTTGTTTCACCGCCGCTGGACGGCACTCAGGCCTGCGACGCCAGCTGGCCGAGTCGCTGCACCGCCACCGACGCGGTCGGGTAGTCCAGCGTCTTCTGCGCCGCCAGCTCGTTGAGCATGTTCAGCGTGAAGCGCAGGCCCGCGTCGTCGCGGCCCAGCCAGGCCCTGACCCTGGCGTCCGCATTGCCGCCCGGCAGCGACAGCACCTGGTTGGTCAGGGTGCGCTGGTGGGCGGCGAGTTCGTCGCGCAGCACGCCACGCGCCACCGCATGCCAGCGGCCGTCGACCTTGAGGGCTTCGATCTGATCCTGCAGCCAGGGCAGGTGCAGGGCCTCGCCCAGGCGGTAGTGGACCTTGGACACCTCGACCGGCTTGAGCTTGCGCGCGCGCGCCAGCTCGATGATGTCGCAGGACGGCTCCAGGTACGGCAGTGCGGCGATCTGGCCGGCCAGCGCGGCCGGCAGGCCCTTGTCCTTCCAGCCCTGCAGGCTGGCGTTGTACGCCGGGCGCAGCGAATCCGGCAGCACGCCGTCGGCCGCCCGGATCTCGTTGAAGCCGTCGTGGTAGCGCTCCACCGCGGTGGCGATGGCCGGGATGGCGCCCTGGCGGGTCAGCAGCCAGCGGGTGAAATTGCGCTGCACCTGCCAGATGACCTGCAGCGCGTCGATCTGCACCGACTCGGGCACCTTGCCGTCCAGCGCGTCGATCTGGTTCCACAACGCCCGCGCATCCAGGGTCTCGCGGGTGATGGTGAAGGCCTTGGCGACTTCCGCCGGCGAGCGGCCGGTGTCCTCCTGCATGCGCAGCAGGAAGGTGGCGCCCATCCGGTTGATGGTGGTGTTGGTGACCGCGGTGGCGATGATCTCGCGCTTCAGGCGGTGCTTCTCCATCTCCGAGGCGTACTTCTTCTGCAGCGGCTGCGGAAAGTAGCGCTGCAGCTCCTTTGACAGGTACGGGTCCTCCGGGATGTCCGATTCCAGCAACTGCTGGAATGCGACCAGCTTGGAGTACGACAGCAGCACCGACAGCTCCGGACGCGTCAGCCCCTGCCCGCGCGCCTTGCGCTCGGCCAGTTCGGCGTCGGACGGCAGGAACTCGATCTGGCGGTCCAGCAGGCCCTGCGACTCCAGGGTCTGGATGAAGTGCTGCTTGGAGCCCAGGCGCGAGACGCTCATGCGTTCCATCAGGCTGATGGCCTGGTTCTGCCGGTAGTTGTCCCACAGCACCAGGTCGGCGACCTCGCCGGTCATGTCGGCCAGCAGTTTGTTGCGGGCGTCCATGGACAGCTTCTTCGCCTGCACCACGCCGTTGAGCAGGATCTTGATGTTCACCTCGTGGTCGGAGGTGTCCACGCCGGCGGAGTTGTCGATGAAGTCGGTATTGAGCAGCACGCCATGCTGGGCGGCCTCGATGCGGCCCAGCTGGGTCAGGCCCAGGTTGCCGCCCTCGCCCACCACCTTGCAGCGCAGGTCGCGGCCGTCCACGCGCAGGCCGTTGTTGGCGCGGTCGCCCACGTCGGCGTGCGTCTCGCTGGCGGCCTTGACGTAGGTGCCGATGCCGCCGTTCCACAGCAGGTCCACCGGCGCCTTCAGGATGGCGCTCATCAACTCATTGGGCGTCATCGACTTCACGCCATCGGCGATGCCGAGCGCGGCGCGCACTTCCGGGGTGATGTCGATGGACTTGGCGCTGCGCGGATGGATGCCGCCGCCCTTGGAGATCAGCCCGGCGTCGTAGTCGGCCCAACTGGAGCGCGGCACCCTGAACATGCGCGCGCGTTCCTTGAACGACCTGGCCGCGTCCGGGTTGGGGTCCAGGAAGATGTGGCGGTGGTCGAACGCGGCGACCAGGCGGATGTGTTCCGACAGCAGCATGCCGTTGCCGAATACGTCGCCGGACATGTCGCCGATGCCCACGCAGGTGAAATCCTGCGTCTGCGAATCGCGGCCGAGCGCGCGGAAGTGGCGCTTGACCGATTCCCAGGCGCCGCGGGCGGTGATGCCCATGCCCTTGTGGTCGTAGCCCACCGAACCGCCGGAAGCGAACGCATCGCCCATCCAGAAGCCGTGCGCGAGGGCCAGGCCGTTGGCGATGTCGGAGAACGTGGCCGTGCCCTTGTCGGCGGCGACCACCAGGTAGGGGTCGTCCTGGTCGTGGCGTACCACGTCCACCGGCGGCACGATCCTGTTGCCGACGATGTTGTCGGTGATGTCCAGCAGGCCCTGGATGAACAGCTTGTAGCAGGCGATGCCTTCGGCCAGCACGGCGTCGCGGTCGCCGCCCACCGGCGGGCGCTTGACGAAGAAGCCGCCCTTGGCGCCGACCGGCACGATGACGGTGTTCTTCACCATCTGCGCCTTCACCAGGCCCAGCACTTCGGTGCGGAAGTCCTCGCGGCGGTCGGACCAGCGCAGGCCGCCGCGGGCGACGGGGCCGAAGCGCAGGTGCACGCCCTCCACGCGCGGGCCGTACACGAAGATCTCGCGGTACGGGCGCGGCTTGGGCAGGTCGGGGACCTTGGCCGAATCGAACTTGAAGCTGATGGTGTGGGCCGGCTGGCCGTCCTTGCCGCGCTGGTAGAAGCTGGTGCGCAGCGTGGCTTCGATGGCGCCCATGAAACCGCGCAGGATGCGGTCGTCGTCCAGGCTGGACACGCGGTCCATCAGCTTCAGCAGCGCGCGGTGCGCGGCTTCGATCTGCTGCTCGCGCTTGCCGCCGCGGGCCTCGACCAGCGCCGCCAGCGTCTTGGCGGCCGCTTCGTCGTCGCCAGCCAGCGCCTTCAGCTGCGCGGCGAAGCGGTCCTGGCCTTCCTTGATCTGGGCCTTGCTCTCGCTGCCGGTCGAGGGATCGAAACGGGCCTCGAACAGCTCCACCAGCAGGCGGGCCAGCAGCGGATAGCGGTTGAGCGTCTCCTCTACGTAACTCTGCGAGAACGGCACGCCGGTCTGCAGCAGGTACTTGCAGTAGCCGCGCAGCAGCGCCACCTGGCGCCAGGCCAGGCCAGCGCCGAGCACCAGCTTGTTGAAGCCGTCGTTCTCCGCGTCGCCGCGCCAGATGCGCGCGAACGCCTCCTCGAACGCCGGCGCCAGGCGTTCGACATCGAACCCACCGTTGACCGGCTCGACTTCGAACTCCTGGATGTAGCGCGCACCCTGCGCGGTCTCCAGGCGGAACGGGTGCTCCGAGATCACGCGCAGGCCCATGTTCTCCATCAGCGGCAGCGCGTCGGACAGCGGGATGTCGGTTTCGTGCCGGTACAGGTTCAGGCGCAGGCGGCCCTGGCCCGGGCGCTTGCGGCGCGATTCGTGCAGGCTCAGGCGCAGGTCGTCCTTGCCGGTCAGCGCGGCCAGGTGCTCGACGTCGCGCGCGGCGCCTTCCGGCGACACCACTTCGATGTAGCCCGCCGGCAGCGCACGGCCGTAGCCGCCGGCCAGCAGCAGGCCCTTGGACTCGCCGTGGCGGGCGATCAGGGTTTCACGCAGGTCGTCCTGCCAGTTGC
Organism: Pseudoxanthomonas sp. F37; assembly: GCF_022965755.1. Taxonomy (NCBI): domain Bacteria; kingdom Pseudomonadati; phylum Pseudomonadota; class Gammaproteobacteria; order Lysobacterales; family Lysobacteraceae; genus Pseudoxanthomonas; species Pseudoxanthomonas sp. F37. The sequence continues at coordinate 2,174,906 of NZ_CP095187.1, forward strand.
GCAGCAGGTGGGCGATGTCGCCTTCCAGCGCCGAGGTGTCCACCTCGACCTGCTCGCCGGCCTTCGGGCGGATGGTGATGTGCAGCTGCGCCAGCGGCGATTCGCCCAGCAGCACGCTGCTGTCGACGTACTCGCCCCGCATGGCGTCCTTCAGCAGCGACTCGATGCGCAGGCGCACGTCGGTGTTGAAGCGCTCGCGCGGGATGTAGACCAGCGCCGAATAGAAGCGGCCGTACCGGTCGCGGCGCAGGAACAGCTTGCTGCGCACGCGCTCCTGCAGGCCCAGGATGCCCATCGCCGTGCGGTACAACTCCTCGTCGCTGGACTGGAACAGTTCCTCGCGCGGGAGGGTCTCCAGGATATGGCGCAGGGCCTTGCCGCTGTGGCCGCTGGGCGACAGCCCGGACTTCTGCATCACGTATTCGTGGCGCTCGCGCACCAGCGGGATCTCCCACGGGCGGCGGTTGTAGGCGCTGGAGGTGTACAGGCCGATGAAACGCTGCTCGGCGATCGGGTTGCCCTTGGCGTCGAATTCCAGCACGCCGATGTAGTCCATGTTGCCCGGACGGTGCACGGTGGAGCGGCGGTTGGTCTTGGTGAGGATCAGCGCGTCCACCGAGCCGCCCTGCGGCAGGTAGTGCGCGGCCAGGGTCTTGATGTTGCGCGGTGGCGTGGTGTCGCCCTCGCGCAGCAGGCCCAGGCCGCTGTCCTCGACGGCCGCCAGGATCCCCGTGCCCTTCTCCACGCGGTATTCGCGGTAGCCGAAGAAGGTGAAGTGGTCGGCGGCCGTCCAGCGCAGGAATTCCTGCGCCTCGCGGCGGCCCTCGTCATCGGCCGGCATGCGGCGGGTGGCCATGTCGTCGGCCAGGGCCAGCATCTTCTCGCGCATGGCGGACCAGTCGCGCACGATGGCACGGACTTCGTCCAGCACGCTGCGGATGCGCTTCTCCACCTGCGCCATCTCCTCCGGCGGCAGGCGGTCGATCTCGAGCAGCATCAGCGACTCGTGCCTGCCCTCGCCCACGGCGGTGACCTTCCCGGCCCGGTCGCGGGTGAAGCGCACCAGCGGATGCCCCAGCACGTGTACGCCCACGCCCATCTCGGCCAGCGCCATGCTCACCGAGTCGACCAGGAAGGGCATGTCGTCGTTGACGATCTGCAACACCGTGTGCGGCGAGTCCCAGCCATGCGATTTCTGGGTGGCGTTGAACACCCGGACGTTCGCCGTGCCCGGCTTGCGGGTGCGCGCGAACGCGAGCATGTCGGTGGCGATGGCGGCCCAGCCTTCGGCGCCATGGTGGGGGTACTCGTCCTCCTCCATGCGCATGTAGAACGCCTCGGCGAAGGTCCGGGCCTCCGCCTGGCCGGCAGCGCCGGACACACGCTTGCGGATCGCGTCCAGGATGGGAGACAGCGAGAACGCCTCACCCGTCGCCACCCCTGCCTTGCCCTTCGCGGCCTTCGCCGCCTGCACCGGTCGGGCGGCCACCTTCCTGGTGGGCGTCGCCTTCGGGGTCACCGTCTGGGTGGCCTTGGAGGCTTCCGGTTTGGGCGTTTTTTTCGAGGCTTTCTTCGGGCTGCGTACAGCGTTCATGCAGAGAGTGGCTCAACGAGTGGTAGTCGAATGGTCATTGTATCCCCCACCGCCATGACAAGACTTGTTGCGCGGCCACATGAGCACGGCTTGCAAATGCTGCGCGGATTTGTTTGGCGATAGGGCCGCTGGGAACCTCCTTGCGCCGGCACTCCACACCATGCGGTGGCGCATGGGGCCCGGCCTGGGACGTCACGCCGCGCTAACAAGCTGGCGCGCCTGCTTTGCGCACCGAAATACCGTGAAATCAAGGGTGTCAAATTTTTAAACTGGACGGTATAGTCCAGCCCGAATGCGTGCCTCCCCCGCCCTATCCGCGCCTGACCAACGCCGCAGCCGCGTCCACCAGGCCGTGCGCGAACTCATGGCCGAGCAAGGCTTCCGCATCAGCATGGATGCGGTGGCGGCGCGTGCCGGCTGCTCGAAGCAGACGCTCTATGCGCACTTCGGCAGCAAGCAGGAACTGCTGCGCAGCGTGATCGCCGAACACCAGGAGCTCGCCACCGCACAGTTGTCGCCGGGCACCGGGGAACCGCGCGAAGCGCTGCTGGCCTTCGCCGAGGAACACCTGCGGCATCTGTGCGACCCGTCGGTGGTCGCAGCCGGCCAGCTGCTGGCCGCAGAAGCGCACCAATATCCTCAAGAGGCGCGCGACCTCTACCACGACGCCTGCGATACTCTGGTGCAGCGCCTCGCCGCCTGGCTGCAACACGCCATGGACCAGGAATGGCTGAGGCATGACGATCCGCACTACGCCGCGGAGTTGCTGCTCAGCATGATCGTCGGGATGGATTTCGAGCGCCAACGCTTCGGCGTGCCCCATCGCGCCAGCCGTCAGGCGCGCCAGCGCTGGTCCACGTTCGCCGTGGATACCTTCCTGCGCGCGTTCGCGCCCTACGACGAACACCACGATACCGCCGCCCCGCTCCCCACGCCCGGCCGGCGCATCCGCTCACCGCATCCCCTCCCCACGTCTCCAAGAAAAAGAAACGGAGCTTCCCCATGACGTCCCCCGTCCGTTCCCTCGTCCTGGCCAGCGCCCTGCTTGTGGCCCTCGCCGCCTGCAGCAAGCCGGAACAACAGCAGATGCCGCCCCCTGAAGTGGTGGTGATGACCGCCACCCCCAAGGACGTGCCGTTGCAGCGCGACCTGGTGGGCCGTCTGTCGCCCTACCGCAGTGCCGACGTGCGCGCCCGGGTGGCCGGCGTGGTGCAGAAGCGCGTCTACCAGGAAGGCAGCGACGTGAAGGAAGGCCAGGTGCTGTTCCTGATCGACCCGGCCCCGCTGCAGGCGTCGCTCAGCGCGGCGCAGGCGAACCTGGCCTCGGCGCAGGCCACCTACGCCAATGCCAAGGTCGCCGCCGACCGCGCCCGCCAGCTGGCGCCGCAGAAGTTCGTCTCCAAGTCCGACCTGGACAACGCCGAAGCCGCCGAACGCAGCGCCGCTGCCGCCGTACAGCAGGCGCGCGCCAACGTGGAGACCGCCCGCATCAACCTGGGCTATGCCAGCGTCACCGCGCCGATCTCCGGCCGCGCCGGCAAGCAGCAGGTCACCGAGGGCGCGCTGGTCGGCCAGGGCGATGCCACCCTGCTCACCACGATCGACCAGATCGACCCGCTGTACGCCAATTTCTCGATGAGCTCCAGCGAGATGCAGGCCATCCGGCAGGCGCAGGGTGAAGGCAAGGTCGAACTGGCCGGCGCCGGCCAGCGCACCGTGCAGGTGCTGCTGCCGAATGGCCAGGCCATCGACCAGACCGGCACGCTGGACTTCTCCGACACGGTGGTCGACCCCGCCACGGGCAGCGTGTCGCTGCGCGCCACCGTGCCGAACCCGGACCGCACGCTGCTGCCGGGCACGTTCGTCACCCTGCGTGCGACGCTGGGCGAGCAGAAGGGCGCGTTCCTTGTCCCGCAGGGGGCGATCCAGCGCGACACCGCCAGTGCCTACGCGATGGTCGTCGGCAAGGACGGCAACGTGGTGCGCAAGAACGTCACCACGCAACAGGCCGTGGGCGCCGACTGGCTGGTCACCGACGGCCTGGCCGCCGGCGACCAGGTCATCGTCGAGGGCCTGCAGAAGGTCAAGGAAGGCGCGCCCGCGAAGGGCATCACCGCCGAACAGGCCGCCGCCGCCAAGGCCGCGCAGGCCAAGCAGGCCCCCGCGCAAGGCAAGGCCGAGTAAGGACCCTTTCCCATGCCCAAGTTCTTCATCAACCACCCGGTCTTCGCCTGGGTTGTGTCGATCCTGATCTCGCTGGCCGGCGTGATCTCGATCCTCAACCTAGGCGTGGAGTCCTATCCGTCCATCGCACCGCCCCAGGTCGTCGTCAATGCGACCTATCCGGGCGCCAGCGCCGAAACCACCGAACGCTCGGTCACCCAGGTGATCGAGCAGCAGCTGACCGGCATCGACAACCTGCTGTATTTCAGCTCCACCTCCAGTTCGTCCGGACAGGCCTCGATCACCCTGACCTTCCAGACCGGCACCGACCCGGACATCGCCCAGGTGCAGGTGCAGAACAAGGTCTCGCTGGCCACGCCGCGACTGCCCAGCGAGGTGACCGCCCAGGGCGTGGTGGTGGCCAAGGCCAATGCCGGCTTCCTGATGGTGGTGGGCCTGCAATCGGATAACCCGAGCATCGACCGCAACCGCCTGAACGACATCGTCGCCTCGCGCGTGCTGGACCAGATCGCCCGCGTGCCCGGCGTCGGCAGCACCCAGCACTTCGGGTCCGAGTACGCCATGAACCTGTGGCTGGATCCGGGCAAGCTGCAGGGCTACAACCTGTCGGCCACGGAAGTGCTGACCGCCGTGCGCGCGCAGAACGTGCAGTTCGCGGCCGGCTCGATCGGCTCCGATCCCGCGCCCGAAGGCCAGGCCTTCACGGCGACGGTGTCGGCGGAAGGCCGTTTCACCTCGCCCGAGCAGTTCGAACAGATCATCCTGCGCGCTAACAGCGACGGGTCCACGGTCCGCCTGAAGGACGTCGCCCGGGTGGAATTCGGGGCGCAGAACTTCGGCTTCGACACCCAGTTCAACGGCAAGCCGGTCGGCGCGTTCGCCATCCAGCTGCTGCCGGGCGCCAACGCGCTGAACGTGGCCGAGGCCGTGCGCGCCAAGATGGACGAGCTGCAGCCCAGCTTCCCGCAGGGCGTCACCTGGTTCTCGCCCTACGACACCACGACGTTCGTGAAGATCTCGATCGAGGAAGTGGTCAAGACGCTGATCGAGGCGATCATCCTGGTGTTCCTGGTGATGCTGGTGTTCCTGCAGAACTTCCGCGCCACCATCATCCCCACCCTGGTGATCCCGGTCGCCCTGCTGGGCACGTTCTGGGGCCTGAGCGTCATCGGCTTCACCATCAACCAGCTGACGATGTTCGCGCTGGTGCTGGCCATCGGCATCGTGGTCGACGACGCGATCGTGGTGATCGAGAACGTCGAACGCATCATGGCCGAGGAGAAGCTGCCGCCGCGCGAAGCCACCATCAAGGCCATGGGCCAGATCACCGGCGCGGTGATCGCCATCACCGTGGTGCTGGCGGCGGTGTTCATCCCGTCCGCACTGCAGGGCGGCGCCTCGGGCGAGATCTACAAGCAGTTCGCCCTGACCATCGCCATTTCCATGGCGTTTTCCGCCTTCCTGGCGCTGGGCTTCACGCCGGCGTTGTGCGCGACGTTCCTGAAGCAGCACGAGCACGACAGCCACGAGAAGAAGAACATCGTCTTCCGTGCCTTCGAGAAGTACTACGGCAGGATCGAGAAGACCTACGTGGGCCACATCGGCGCAGCCATCAGGCACGCGCCGCGCTGGATGGTGGTGTTCGCGCTGCTGACCGTGCTGGCCGGCTTCCTGTTCACCCGCCTGCCGAGCAGTTTCGTGCCGGAAGAGGACCAGGGCTACGCCCTGGCCATCGTCCAGCTGCCGCCGGGCAACTCGCTGCAGAAGACCAAGCAGGTCTTCAACCAGGTCCGCGGCACGCTGCAGCAGATGGACGGCTTCGACGGCGTGATGGAAGTGGCCGGCTTCAGCTTCCTGGGCCGCGGCGAGAACGTGGGCATGGCCTTCATCCGCCTGAAGCCCTGGGACGAGCGCGACATCACCGTGCCTGAATTCATCCAGCAGGCGAACCAGCGCTTCTACGGCATCAAGGGCGCGCAGATCTTCGTGGTGAACCTGCCGACGATCCAGGGCCTGGGCCAGTTCGGCGGCTTCGACATGTGGCTGCAGGACCGCGCCGGCCTGGGCCAGGACGCCCTGATGTCCGCGCGCAACCAGCTGCTCGGCGCCGCCTCGCAGGACAAGAGCCTGATGGCGGTGCGACCGAACACGCTGGAGAACGCACCCCAGCTGCAGCTGCACGTGGACCGCGTACAGGCGCAGGCGATGGGTCTGTCGGTCAGCGACATCTACAACGGCATCCAGCTGATGCTGGCGCCGGTGTACGTCAACGACTTCTTCTACGAAGGCCGCATCAAGCGCGTGAACATGCGTGCCGACGCGCCCTACCGCACGGGTGCCGAATCGCTGGGCCGGATCTATACCCCCAGCAGCCAGCAGACCGACGCCAGCGGCGGGCGCGCGATGATCCCGCTGTCGAACGTGGTGCAGTCGGAGTGGGCCTCGGTGCCGCCGGCACTCTCGCGCTACAACGGCTACTCGGCGGTGAACATCAACGGTTCGGCGGCGCCGGGCAGTTCGTCGGGCCAGGCGATGACCACGATGGAGCACATCGTGACCGACCAGCTGCCACAGGGTTTCGGCTACGACTGGAGCGGCATGTCGTACCAGGAGATCCTGGCCGGCAACAGCGCCACCCTGCTGATGGTGCTGTCCATCGTGGTGGTGTTCCTCTGCCTGGCGGCGCTGTACGAGAGCTGGTCGATCCCGGTGGCCGTGCTGCTGGTGGTGCCGCTGGGCGCACTGGGCGCACTGGCGTTCACCATGCTGCGCGGGCTGTCGAACGACCTGTTCTTCAAGATCGGCCTGATCACCATCATCGGCCTGGCGGCGAAGAACGCGATCCTGATCGTCGAGTTCGCGGTGATGGAGCGAAAGCAGGGCAAGACCCTGCGCGAGGCGGTGATATCGGCGGCGCACCTGCGCTTCCGCCCGATCCTGATGACGTCCTTCGCCTTCATCATGGGCGTGCTGCCGATGGCCATCTCCACGGGCGCCGGCGCCAATGCCCGCCATGCCATCGGCACCGGCGTCATCGGCGGCATGATCTTCGCCACGTTCCTGGGCCTGCTGCTGATCCCGGTCTTCTTCGTGTCGGTCCGGCGCATGCTGGGCGACAGGATGGACGAGCCCTCGAAGGAATACCTGGAGGAACAGGGCAAGCCGGCCTCCCGCTGACGCCGGCCTGTCCGTCGTGGAAAGCCCCGGTCCTGCCCGGGGCTTTTTTTGCATCGAGGGCATCGCGATGCCCCGCTTGTCCTCGATGACCCGTCTTCTGCGTGACCGCGGGGATGGCCGGCGTTGCGCGGCCCGTGAAGACCGCGGTGGACCGGGTAAACCATCCGCACTTCTAGCCGGCGTCTCAAATCGTGATAATCCGGCGCTTCATGCTGTCGAACCGGCCCCCGCCCGTTCGTCGCCCTGACGACTTCCCCTGACTGCCGAAGACCTCCCCGATGACACGGAAAGACCCCAACGCACGGAAAAAGCCCTCCACGACCAAGCGCATGATCCTGATGCTGGTCGGCGTGGTGGTGATCTTCGGCGGCGTATTCGCCGTCAAGGCCATCATGGGCAAGGGCATGAACGACTTCTTCGACAACATGCCCCAACCCGCCTCCACGGTCACCGACTGGACGGCCAAGGAGGAGGAATGGGTCGATGCGCAGCAGGCCGTGGGCACGTTCGTGGCCATCAACGGCACCGACGTCACCACCGAGGCCGGTGGCGTGGTGCGCAGCCTGTCCATCGACGTGGGCAAGCCGGTCAAGGCCGGCACGGTGCTGGCCCAGCTCAACACCGCCAATGAACTGGCGGTGCTGAAATCGCTGGAAGCCTCGGCCAAGCTGGCCGCGGTGCAGCGCGACCGCTGGCAGGCGCTCGCGCGCGACAAGCTGGTGTCCCAGGCCGAGGCCGAGGAGCGCGCCACCGTGGCCGCCACGTCGCTGGCCCAGGTGGAGGCCCAGCGGGCGCTGATCGCGCAGAAGACCATCCGCGCGCCGTTCGACGGCGTGCTGGGGATCCGCCAGGTCAACCTGGGACAGTTCATCAACCCGGGCGACCCCATCGTGAGCCTGCAGGCGCTGGATCCGATCTACCTGGATTTCACCCTGCCCGAGCGCCAGGTTGGCCAGGTGCTGCCCGGCACGACCATCCGCGCCACCGTCGACGCGCTGCCGGGACAGGTGTTCGAGGGCAAGGTCACGGCCGTCGAGCCGCAGGTCGATCCGGCCACGCGCAACTTCAAGGTCCAGGCCACGCTGGAAAATCCGCAGTACAACCTGCGCCCCGGTGCGTTCGCGCACGTCGGTTTCGACACCGGCGACAGCCGCAAGGTGGTGGTGGTGCCGCAGACCGCCATCAGCTTCAATCCGTACGGCAACGCGGTGTACGTGATCCAGGAAGTGCAGCGTGCCGAGGGCGAAACCGACATGCAGGGCAAGCCGCTGACCGGCAAGAAGCTGGTGGTGCGCCAGCGTTTCGTGAAGACCGGCGCCACCCGCGGCGACCTGATCGCCGTCACCGAAGGCCTCAAGCCCGGCGAGCGCGTCGCCACCAGCGGCCTGCTGAAGCTGCGCAACGACGCCGAGGTGGTGGTGAACAACAAGGTGCAGCCGGTCAGTGAGGCCCAGCCGAAGCCCGAGAACCGCTGACGGAGCGCCGGCATGAAATTCACCGACATCTTCATCAACAAGCCGGTGCTGGCGATCGTCGTCAGCCTGTTCATCCTGCTGTTCGGGCTGCGCTCGTTCACCGAACTCAACGTGCGCCAGTACCCCGAGCTGCGCAACGCCGTGGTCAACATCAGTACCGTGTACTACGGCGCCGACGCGGACCTGATCCAGGGCTTCATCACCACGCCGCTGGAACGTGAAGTCGCCAGCGCGGAGGGCATCGAGTACCTCAGTTCGACCAGTTCGGCCGGCGTCAGCCAGATCCAGGCCTACATCCGGCTGGACCAGGACCCCAACGAGGCGCTCACCCAGATCGCCGCGAAGGTCAACAAGATGCGCGGCCAGCTGCCGCCGGAATCGGAAGATCCGGTGATCGACCTGCAGCAGGGCCAGCAGATCGCGGCCATGTACGTGTCCTTCGCCAGCGAGACGCTGGACAACAACCAGATCACCGACTACCTGACCCGCGTGGTCCAGCCCAAGCTGGTCACCGTCTCGGGCGTGCAGCGCGCCGACATCCTGGGCGCGGGCACCTTCGCCATGCGCGTCTGGCTGAAGCCGGACCGCATGACGGCGCTGCAGGTGACGGCCAGCGACGTGTCCAACGCCCTGTCGTCCAACAACGTGCTGGCGGCGGTGGGTTCCACCAAGGGCCAGATGGTCGCCATCGACATGACGGCCCGCACCGACCTGCGCAATGCCGACGAGTTCCGCCAGCTGATCATCCGCGAACAGAACGGCGCCATCGTGCGGCTCGGCGACGTGGCCGACGTGCAGCTGGGTTCGGAAAGCTACGGCACCTCGGTCCGCATCAACGGCGAGGCGGCCACGTTCATGGGCATCTTCGTGGCCCCGGACGCGAACTCGCTGGACGTCATCAAGGACGTGCGCACGCTGTGGGACAACGAGATCATCCCGCAGCTGCCGGAAGGCATCAAGGCCACCATCCCGTACGACAGCACCGAGCAGATCCAGGACGCCATCGACGAGGTGGTCAGCACCATCGTGGAAGCGGTGGTCATCGTGATCGTGGTGATCTTCCTGTTCCTGGGCTCGCTGCGCAGCGTGCTGATCCCGGCGGTGACGGTGCCGCTGTCGCTGGTGGGTGCGCTGTTCCTGATGCTGCTGATGGGCTTCACCATCAACCTGCTGACCCTGCTGGCGATGGTACTGGCCATCGGCATCGTGGTGGACGACGCGATCATCGTGCTGGAGAACATCCACCGGCACATCGAGGAAGGCATGTCGCCGTACGAGGCGGCGGTCAAGGGCGCGCGCGAACTGGCCTGGCCGGTCGTGGCCATGACCACCACGCTGGTGGCCGTCTATCTGCCGATCGGCTTCCAGGGCGGCCTGACCGGCGTGCTGTTCACCGAATTCGCCTTCACCCTTGCGGGCTCGGTGCTGCTGTCGGGCGTGATCGCGCTGACGCTCAGCCCGATGATGTGCGCCAAGCTGCTCAAGCCCCACACCGAAGGCGGCAAGGGCAAGCTGGAGAAGTGGCTGGACGCGCGCTTCGACAAGCTCAACGCCGGCTACCAGCGGCGCCTGCACGGCACCCTGGAAACCAAGTCCGTGGTCGGCGTGTTCGGCCTGCTGGTGCTGGTGTCGTGCGTGTTCCTGTACATCACCGCCCCGAAGGAGCCCGCGCCGCTGGAGGACGAGGGCTTCATCTTCTCGGTCGCCAGTGCCGACCCCTACTCCACCCTGGACTACGTGGAGCGCTACACCGAGGAGGTCACCCAGATCGCCAAGGGCGTGCCGGAGGTGCAGGACTACTTCCTGTTCAACGGCGGCTTCGGCGGCAGCGGCGGTGGCGCCAGCCCGATGGCGATGGCCGGCTTCGTGCTGAAGCCCTGGAGCGAGCGCGACCGTTCGACCAACGCCGTGCTGCAACAGGAACTGCAGCCCAAGATGAGCCAGGTCAGCGGCCTGAACATCTTCGCGCTGGTGCCCCCCTCGCTGCCGAGCGCCGGCGGCGACGGCGGCGGCGGCGAGTTCGTCATCGGCGGCGTGGGCGAGCTGAGCCAGCTGGCCGAACTGGCCGACCAGATCCTGATGAAGGCGATGGAGAGCAAGCGCTTCATCTTCCTGGACAAGGACCTGAAGATCGACAAGCCGCGCATCGAGGTCAACATCGACCGCGACAAGGCGGCCAGCCTGGGCATCGACATGCGCACGCTGGCGGCCGACATGGCGGCCATGCTGTCCGGCGGCTACACCAACCGCTTCGCCATGCAGAACCGCTCCTACCTGGTGATCCCGCAGGTGCAGCGCAGCGACCGCCTCAACGCCAGCGACCTGGAGAACTACTACACCCGGACCCGCGACGGCGAGCTGATCCCGCTGTCGACCATCGTGACGCTGAAGGAAAGCGCGCAGCCGCAGTCGCTCAAGCGCTTCCAGCAGTTGAACGCGGTGTCGATCACCTTCGCCCCGCGCCCCGGCGTGAGCAAGGGCGAGGCGCTGGCCATCCTCGAGCAGGCGGCGAAGGAAGTATTGCCGCAGGGTTACTCGGTGGACTACGCCGGCGAGTCGCGCCAGTTCAAGCAGGAGGGCGCGGCGATGCTGGTGACGCTGGCATTGGCGCTGATCGTCATCTTCCTGGTGCTGTCGGCGCAGTTCGAGAGCTTCCGCGATGCGTTGATCATGCTGCTGACGGTCCCCATGGCCATCTGCGGCGCATTGCTGACGCTCAACGTGCTGGCGCTGCTCAGCGGCATCCTGGGGTTCATGCAGATCGAGGCGTTCCCGGGCATGAGCATCAACATCTACACCCAGGTGGGCCTGGTGACGCTGGTGGGCGTGATCTCCAAGCACGGCATCCTGATCGTGGAGTTCGCCAACAAGCTGCAGATCGAGCGCGGCCTGAGCAAGCGCGAGGCCATCGAGCAGGCCGCAGCCATCCGCCTGCGCCCGGTGCTGATGACCACCGCCGCCCTGGTGTTCGCGATGATCCCCCTGTTGATCGCCAGCGGCCCGGGCGCCGCCTCGCGCTTCTCCATGGGCGTGGTGATCGCCTCAGGCATGACCATCGGCACGATGTTCACCCTGTTCGTGCTGCCGGCGTTCTACCTGTACCTGGCGCGCGACCATGCGCACGACCGCAAGGATGCCGATAATGTCGCCGCGACCGTGGACGGCGAACCCGCCCCCGGACATTGACCCGCCGGGCAGTCGATGCAGCGAAAAAGCCCCGGCCATGCCGGGGCCTTTCATGCGCTACTTGGGTGCGTTGGCAGCCGGCGCCACGTAGGCCTTGCGCGCGGCGCGGACCTCGTCGTGGTGGTCGGCCGCCCACTGGGCCAGCATCTCCACCCGCTCGAAGAACGATGCACCCAGCGGGGTCAGGGCGTAGTCGACGCGCGGCGGTACCGTCGGGAACACGGCACGGCTGACCAGGCCATCCTGTTCCAGGTGCCGCAGCGTCTGCGCCAGCATGCGCGGCGAGATGTCCGCCACGCGCTTGCGGATCTCGGAGAACCGCAGCGTGCCGGTCGCCAGTTCGTGCAGCACGAGCACGGTCCAGCGATCGCCAAGGCGGTCCAGCACGTCGCGGATCGGGCAGTTCTCGACGAGGATCAGGGATTGGCGGTGCAGCGTCATGGGGGGCTCCGGGGCTGGTTACCGCGCGGTAACCGGGTTACTTCCAACGCCCTGCTTGTGGGAGCGGAAGCCATTACTACCATAGGGTAACCAATGTCCTTTCCATTACCAAACCAAGGAGTTCCCATGTCCGTCCCCACCCTGCTCGTCACCGGCGCTTCCGGCCACCTCGGCCGCGCGGTCGTGCGCCATCTGCTGGACACCCTCCAGGTCCCGCCGGCCCGCATCATCGCCACCAGCCGCAAGCCCGAGGCGCTTGCCGACCTCGCCGCCCGCGGCGTGACCGTACGGGCGGCGGACTTCGATGAACCCGGCACGCTGGCCGAGGCGTTCCGCGGCGCCGACCGTGTGCTGCTGGTCAGCACCGATGCCCTGCTGGAGCCAGGCAAGCGCCTGGCGCAGCACCGCGCCGCGGTGCAGGCGGCGGCCGACGCCGGCGTGCAGCACGTCGTCTACACCTCGCTGCCCACGCCGGACACCTCGCACGTATCCTTTGCGCCCGACCATCTCGGCACCGAGCAGGCCCTGGCGGCCTCCGGCCTGGGTTGGACGTTCCTGCGCAACGCCTGGTATGCCGAGAACCTGGCGTATGCGCTCCCGTCGGCGCTGGCATCGGGCGAATGGGTCACCGCCGCCGGCGAAGGGGGCGTGGCCTACATCGCCCGCGACGACCTGGCCCATGCCGCTGCCGTCGCGCTGGCCGCCGACGGCAGCGGCAACCGCATCCTCACGCTGACCGGCACGCAGGCGCTGACCGCGCCCGAGGTAGCCGCAAAGGTCGCAACGGTCACGGGCAAGCCGCTGGCCGTGGTCGGCGTCACCGCGGAGCAACTGGCCGACGGACTGCGCGCGCATGGCCTCCCGCCGGCGTTGGCGCAGGTCTTCACTTCGTTCGATGTGGCCACGGCCGCGGGCGATCTCGCTGCAGTGACGGATGATTTCGCCGCGCTGACCGGCCGCGCGCCGGCGACCTTCGATGCGTGGCTGCCTGCGCACCTCGACCTGCTGACCAAGTCGCACTGACGTCCGAAACAGGAACCCCGGCCGAAGCCGGGGTTCCTGGTGCTGCGCGCGGAACGCCTCAGGCCTGCTTGGCCTTCTCCTTCGCGATCCACTGGTCCACGCGACGCTCCAGCAGCGTCAGCGGCAGCGCGCCGCCGCCCAGCACGGTGTCGTGGAAGCCCTTGATGTCGAACTTGTCGCCCAGTTCGGCCTCGGCCTTCCTGCGCAGGTCCTGGATCTTGATCATGCCGACCTTGTAGGCCGTCGCCTGGCCCGGCATGATCAGGTAGCGCTTGACTTCCGACTCGATTGCGGCGCGCGGCACGGCGCTGTTGGCGTCGAAGTACTCGACGGCCTGCGCTTCGGTCCAGCCCTTGGCATGCAGGCCGGTGTCCACCACCAGGCGGATCGCGCGCCACATCTCCGAGCTCAGACGGCCGAATTCGGAGTACGGATCCTGGTAGGTGCCCGGCATTTCCTTCGCCAGCCACTCCGCATACAGGCCCCAGCCTTCGGCATACGCGGTGACGCCGTACTGGGTGCGGAACTTCGGCACGCCCGTCAGCTCCTGCGCGATGGAGATCTGCATGTGGTGGCCCGGCAGGCCCTCGTGGTAGGCGATGACCTCCAGCTCAGGCTTGGGCATGGCGTTCATGTCGGACAGGTGGGCGTAGTAGATGCCCGGGCGCGAACCGTCCGGCGTGCCGGGGTAGTAGTGCTGCGCGGCGCCGTCCTGTTCGCGGAACGCCTCCACGCGCTTCACCACCAGGTCCGCCTTCGGCAACAGGCCGAAGTACTCCGGCAGCACCTTCTTGATGTTGTCGATGGCGCGGGTGGCGTCATCGATGTAGGCCTGCCGGCCGGCATCGGTGTTGGGGTACTTGAACTGCTTGTCGCTGTCGATGAAGGCGAAGAAGGCGTCCAGGTCGCCCTTGAAGCCCACCTTGTCCTTCAGCGCCGTCATCTCGCCCTTGATGCGCTCGACTTCCTTCAGGCCCAGCGCGTGGATCTCCTCGGCCGTCATGCCGGTGGTGGTCATCTGCCGCAGCTGGTACTCGTAGTACGCCTTGCCGTTGGGATGGGTGCTGCCCACGCCCGTGGCGTTCACCGCAGCCTTGGGCAGTTCCTCCTCGCTCCACGCGATCAGGCGCTCATAGGCCGGCTTGAACTGCTCCAGCAGCGCCTTGCGCGCTTCTTCCTTCAGCGCGGTGGCGCGGGCGGCGTCGATCTTGCCCGCCTTCACCAGGCCGTCCGCCTTGGCCTGGGCGTCGGCCCAGATCGCCGCGTCCTTGCCGGCCGAGAACGGTGCGCCGGTGATGACCTTCGTCGCCTGTTCGATGACGCCCTCGTAGGCGAACTTCGGCGGGCGGATCCCCTGCGCGGCCGAGGCACGCGCACGTTCCAGCAACTGGTCGAACGCGCGGCTGGTGGCGTTCAGGCGGGCGATGTAGGCGGTGTAGTCGGATTCCTCCTCCACCTTGTGGAAGCTGATCAGGAACGTGGGCCAGAAGCCCTGCGCGCCGTTCATCTGGTCGAAGGCGTAGCCGTCCACCATGAACGGCAGGCCGTCTCGCGCGTTCTCGTACTGCAGCTTCCACAGGTCGTAGGACAGCTTGGCCTCGTCGTCGAGCTTGGCGTAGGCGAAGGTCTTCTCCATTTCCTCGACGCTGGCCTTCTGCCAGGCGACCTGGTCGCGCTGGCCCTGCTCGGACATGTCGTCCACCTGGTCGTACAGGTCCTTGCGGCCCTGGAACGTCAGCTGGATGGGGCTGAACTTCAGTTGTTCCTCGTACTTCTTGTCGAACCACTCGTTCAACCGCTTGCTCTCGGCGGCGATGTCGGCGGCGGACGCCACCGGAGCGGCGGCATCGGCGGCCGCGCCAGCGGCCGGGGCATTGCCCTTGTCGCAGGCGGCAAGCGCCAGGGTGAGGGCACACACGATCAGGGTTTTGCGCATCGGGGTCTCCAGGAGGGAAACGGGGGACGGACCCCCGCATCAGGCCACTCTAGCGGACCGCCGGCCCCCAGGTCCCATGACCAAAGAGGGGGGTCCCGCATGCCCGGGGCCCGGAACGAAGAACGCCGCCCTGCGGCGGCGCTCTTCTTCGGCAGCGGCGCTGGACTCAGCGCAGGCCGGTTTCGTTGCGGGCGATCACCAGGCGCTGGATCTCGCTGGTGCCTTCATAGATCTCGGTGATCTTGGCATCGCGGAAGTAGCGCTCGATCGGCATTTCCTTCGAGTAGCCCATGCCGCCATGGATCTGCAGTGCCTGGTGGGTGATCCACATGGCGGCTTCGGAGGCGGTGAGCTTGGCGATGGCCGCTTCGTTGCTGAAGCGCTGGCCCTGGCCCTTCACCCAGGCCGCGCGCAGCGTCAGCAGCGTGGCGGCGTCCAGCTTGCACTTCATGTCGGCGATCTTGGACTGGGTCATCTGGAACGTGCCGATCGGCGCACCGAAGGCCTTGCGCTCCTTCACGTATGCGATGGTGGCTTCGTAGGCGGCGCGCGCGATGCCGATGGCCTGGCTGGCGATGCCGATGCGGCCGGCGTCCAGCACGCCCATGGCGATCTTGAAGCCCTCGCCTTCCTTGCCCAGCACGTCTTCCGGGCCCACCACGTAGTCGGTGAACTCGATCTCGCAGGTCGCCGACGCCCGGATACCCAGCTTCGGCTCGGTCTTGCCGCGGTGGAAGCCCGGCCTGGTGGTGTCGATCAGGAAGGCCGTGATGCCGCGCGCGCCCTTGTCGGGCTGGCTCATGGCGAACAGCACGATGTACCTGGCCACCGGGCCGGAAGTGATCCAGCTCTTCTTGCCGTTGATCACGAAGCTGCCGTCGGCCTGCGCGACGGCGCGGCAGCGCATCGCGGTGGCGTCGGAGCCCGACTGCGGCTCGGTCAGCGCGAACGCGCCGATCTGGCTGCCTTCGGCGATGGCACGCACGTACTTCTGCTTCTGTTCTTCGCTGCCGAAGGTCAGAATGCCGTTGCAGAACAGCGAGTTGTTGACCGACATGATGGTCGAGTGCGCGGCATCGCCCGCAGCGATCTCGATCATGGCCAGCACATAGGCGATCGGATCCATGCCCGCACCGCCGTATTCGGCCGGCACTTCGATGCCCATCAGGCCGTTCTCGCCGAGCAGGCGGATGTTCTCGAGCGGGAACTCGCCGGTCCTGTCGTGATGTTCGGCGCTGGGACCGATCTTCTCCTGGGCGATCCGGCGCGCGACATCCTGGATCATCAACTGCTCTTCGTTAAACGCGAAATCCACGACTACCCCTCGGCTACAAACATTGAATACCAATTGTAACCCGCCACCATGCGTGGCCGTATGCCGTGGGTTGACCCGGCCCCGGGGGGAACGTCAAAATATCTCTATATCGCGATAGGAAGATATTTATGGATCTGGAAGCCTGGTCGACCCGGCTGAAGGTGTTCGCCGACGCCACCCGCGTCCGCCTGCTGGCCCTGCTGGCCCGCGAGGAGTTGACCGTGGCCGAGCTGTCCGCCATCACCCAGCTGGCGCAGCCGCGCGTATCCACCCACCTGGCCAGACTGAAGGAAGCCGGCCTGGTGCGCGACCGCCGCGCGGGGGTCTCGGCCTACTACCGCTTCGACGAGGACAACCTGGATACGGTCCAGCGCGAGCTCTGGCGCAGCCTGCGCGACGGCAGCGACGACCCGCTGCTGCGCCAGGATGCCGAACGCGTGGCCGGCGTGCTGGCCAACCGCGCCGCGGACCAGAACTGGGCCGACAGCGTGGCCGGCGACATGGAGCGCCACTACTCCCCGGGGCGCACCTGGGAGGCGCTGGCGCGCACCGCGCTGCCCTTGCTGGAGACCGGCGACGTGCTGGACATCGCCTCCGGCGACGGCGTGCTGGCCGAACTGCTGTCGCCGCACGCCAAGCGCTACATCTGCATCGACACCAGCGCCCGCGTGGTCGCGGCCGCCGGCGAGCGGCTGCGCCGTTTCCCCAATGTTGAAGTTCGCGAAGGGGACATGCATGCGTTGCCATTCAAGGACGCCAGCTTCGACCTGGTGGTGCTGATGCATGCGCTGACCTATTCCACCAAGCCCGCCCAGGCCGTGGCCGAAGCCGCGCGCGTGCTGCGCCGGGGCGGCCGCCTGCTGCTCAGCAGCCTGGCCAGGCACGAGCACCGCGCGGTCGTGGAAGCCTACGGCCACGTCAACCTGGGTTTTTCGGAGAAGGAACTGCGCAAGTTCGCCGAGAAGGCCGGGCTGGAGATCGCCAATGCCGAGACCGTCACCCGCGAGCGCCGTCCCCCCCACTTCGAAGTGCTTTCCTTGACCGCGGTGAAGCCATGAAGACCCTCCCCTGGTTGCACCCCGACCGCGCCGGACTGCTGCTGCAGGCACTCCAGGAGCGCATCCTCATCATCGACGGCGCCATGGGCACGATGATCCAGCGCCACGGCCTGCAGGAAGCCGACTACCGCGGCGAACGCTTCGCCAACGGCTGCGATGCGCACCATGCGCATGAGCATGGCCCCGGCTGCGACCACGACCTGAAAGGGAACAACGACCTGCTGCTGCTGACCCGGCCGGAGGTGATCGCCGGCGTGCACAGCGCCTACCTCGAAGCCGGCGCGGATCTGGTGGAAACCAACACCTTTAACGCCACCTCGGTCAGCCAGGCCGACTACCACCTGGAACACCTGGTGTACGAACTGAACAAGGCCGGCGCACAGGTCGCGCGTGCATGCTGCGACGCCGCCGAGGCCGGGACCCCCGGCAAGCCGCGCTTCGTCATCGGCGTGCTGGGCCCGACCAGCCGCACCGCGTCGATCAGCCCGGACGTCAACGACCCGGGGTTCCGCAACACCAGTTTCGACGAACTGCGCGGCACCTACCGCGAGGCCATCGAAGGCCTGATCGACGGCGGCGCCGACACCCTGATGGTCGAGACGATCTTCGACACACTGAACGCGAAGGCGGCTCTATACGCCATCGAGGAAGTGTTCGAGGCGCGCGGCGGGCGGCTGCCGGTGATGATTTCCGGCACCATCACCGATGCGTCCGGACGCACCCTGTCCGGCCAGACCGCCGAGGCGTTCTACACGTCCGTGGCGCACGGCCGCCCGCTGTCGGTGGGGCTGAACTGCGCACTGGGGGCCAAGGACCTGCGCGAGCACGTGGAGACGCTGGCCACGGTCGCCGATGCCTATGTCAGCGCGCATCCCAACGCCGGCCTGCCCAACGCCTTCGGCGAGTACGACGAGACGCCGGAAGAAATGGCGGCCACGCTGAAGGAGTTCGCCCAGTCCGGCCTGCTCAACCTGGTCGGCGGCTGCTGCGGCACCACGCCCGCCCACATCAGGGCCATCGCCGAAGCCGTGGCCGGTCTGCCGCCGCGCCGCCTGCCCGCCCGCCTGGAGCAGGCCGCATGACCGCGGCCGCACGCCCTACGCGGCTTTCGGGCCTGGAGCCGCTGGTCATCACGCCGGACCTGCTTTTCGTCAACGTGGGTGAGCGCACCAACGTCACCGGCAGCGCGCAGTTCCGCAAGCTGGTGAAGGAAGAGCGGTACGAGGAAGCCGTCGAAGTCGCCCGCCAGCAGGTGGCCAACGGCGCGCAGATCCTCGACGTGAACATGGACGAGGGCCTGATCGATTCGGAAAAGGCCATGGTCCGCTTCCTCAACCTGATCGCCTCCGAGCCCGACATCGCGCGCATCCCGGTGATGGTGGACTCCTCCAAGTGGAGCGTGATCGAGGCCGGCCTGAAGTGCCTGCAGGGCAAGGGCGTGGTCAATTCGATCTCGCTGAAGGAAGGCGAAGAAGCCTTCATCGAACACGCCCGCAAGGTGCTGCGCTACGGCGCGGCCGCCGTGGTCATGGCCTTCGACGAGACCGGCCAGGCGGACACCTGCGCGCGCAAGGTCGAGATCTGCACGCGCGCCTACCGCATCCTGACCGAAGAGGTGGGCTTCCCGCCGGAAGACATCATCTTCGACCCCAACATCTTCGCCGTCGCCACCGGCATCGAGGAGCACGACAACTACGCGGTCGACTTCATCGAGGCCACGCGCATCATCAAGCGGACGCTGCCGCACTGCCATGTCTCGGGCGGCGTCTCGAACGTGTCGTTCTCGTTCCGCGGCAACGAACCGGTCCGCGCGGCCATCCATTCGGTATTCCTGTACCACGCCATCCAGGCCGGCATGGACATGGGCATCGTCAACGCCGGCGGCCTGCCGGTCTACGACGACCTGGACGCGGAGCTGCGCGAGCGGGTCGAGGACGTGATCCTCAACCGCCGCAAGGACGCGACCGAACGGTTGCTGGAGATCGCCGACCGCTACAAGGGCAGGAAGGGCGAGGCGCCGGTCGAGAACCTGGCCTGGCGCGAGAAGCCCGTGCGCGAGCGCCTGGCGCACGCGCTGGTGCACGGCATCGACGCCTACGTGGACGAGGACACCGAGCAGGCGCGCCTGCTGGCCGCGCGTCCGCTGGACGTCATCGAAGGTCCGCTGATGGACGGCATGAACGTGGTCGGCGACCTGTTCGGCGCCGGCAAGATGTTCCTGCCGCAGGTGGTGAAATCCGCGCGCGTGATGAAGAAGGCCGTCGCCTACCTGCTGCCCTTCATCGAAGCCGAGAAGCAGCGTACCGGCGATGTCGGCAAGTCCAACGGCAAGATCGTCATGGCCACGGTCAAGGGCGACGTGCACGACATCGGCAAGAACATCGTCGGCGTGGTGCTGGCCTGCAACAACTTCGACGTGGTCGACCTGGGCGTGATGGTGCCCACGCAGAAGATCCTGGATACCGCGCGCGCGGAAAACGCCGACCTGATCGGCCTGTCCGGCCTGATCACGCCGTCGCTGGAAGAGATGACCCACGTGGCCCGCGAGATGCAGCGCCAGGGCTTCGACACGCCGCTGCTGATCGGCGGCGCGACCACCTCGCGCGCGCACACCGCGCTGAAGATCGACCCGCACTACCAGGCGCCCACGGTGTGGGTGAAGGACGCCTCCCGCGCCGTGGGCGTGGCGCAGTCGCTGATCTCGCGCGACATGCGGGCTGCCTTCGTCGCCGCCAACGACGCCGACTACGCCGAGATCCGCCAGCGCCACAGGAACCGCGGCGATGCCAAGCGCCTGGTGTCGCTGGAGAAGGCGCGCGGGCAGAAGTTCGACGGGGGCTGGGCCGACTACACGCCGCCGGCGCCCCGCCAGCCCGGCCTGCATGTGTTCGACGACTATCCCCTGGCGGAACTGGTGGAGTGCATCGACTGGACGCCCTTCTTCCAGGCCTGGGAACTGGCGGGCAAGTTCCCGGCCATCCTGACCGACGAGGTGGTCGGCACCCAGGCCAGCGAGCTGTACCGCGATGCGCGTGCGATGCTGGACCGGATCGTGTCGGACAAGTGGCTGACCGCGAAGGCCGTGTTCGGGCTGTGGCCGGCGAACAGCGTGGGCGACGATGTCGAACTCACGGTCGACGGACGCGCCGAGCGCCTGCATTTCCTGCGCCAGCAGGTGGACAAGCCCGCGGACCGCCCCGATTTCTGCCTGGCCGATTTCATCGCGCCCAGGGACTCCGGCCGCGAGGACTGGATCGGCGCCTTCGCCGTCACCGCCGGCATCGGCATCGACGCGCACGTGGCACGCTTCGAAGCCGACCACGACGACTACAACGCCATCCTGCTCAAGGCCCTGGCCGACCGCCTGGCCGAGGCCCTGGCCGAACGCCTGCACCAGCGCGTGCGCACTCAGTTCTGGGGCTACGCCGCCGATGAGACGCTGGACAACGAAGCATTGATCGCGGAGAAGTACGTCGGCATCCGCCCGGCGCCCGGCTACCCGGCGTGCCCGGAGCACAGCGAGAAGGGCACCCTGTTCCGCCTGCTGGATGCCACCGCGAATGCGGGCATGTCCTTGACGGAAAGCTTCGCCATGCTGCCCACCGCCGCCGTGTCCGGCTATTACTTCAGCCATCCGCAGAGCCAGTACTTCGTGGTCGGGCGGGTGTCGAAGGAACAGGCCGCGGACTATGCCAGGCGCAAGGGCGTGGAGACCGCGCAGGTGGAGCGCTGGCTGGCCTCGAACCTGGACTACGATCCGGAATGAGGCGGCGCGCGCCCGGCTAGAATGCGCCACCTCTCCGTGGTCCTCCCGCCATGCCGTCGCCCCTTCCCTGCTGCCCCATCCGGATGACGCCCACCGCGCCATCCGGGGACCGGGCACCATGACCGCAACCACCGGCATCTCGGGCTACCCCGCGGCGCGGCTGTCCAGTTTCTACTTCTTCTACTACGCCGCGCTGGGTGCCTTCACGCCCTACTGGAGCCTGTACCTGGAGTCGCGCGGGCTGGGCGTCACCGCCATCAGCGTGCTGATGAGCCTGTGGTACGCCACGCGCATCGTCTCGCCCTCGTTGTGGACGACGCTGGCTGCCCGCTCGCCGCGCCCGATCCGCTGGCTGCACCTGGGCTGCGCGCTGGCCGTCGGCAGCTTCGCGCTGTTCCTGCTGCCGTGGGGCCATGGCGGGCTGTTCGCGGTGATGGCCGCGTTCTGCTTCGCCTACAACGCGGTAATGCCGCAGTTCGAGTCGATCACGATGTCGCACCTGGCGGCGCGCAGCGATCGCTACGGCCTGATCCGCGTATGGGGATCGATCGGCTTCATCGTGGTGGTGGCCTCGTTCGGCTGGCTGATCGATGCACGGCGGCTGGGCGTGGGCGCCCTGCCCTGGCTGATGCTGCCGGTGCTGGCGGCCGTGCTGGGTTCGGCCCTGGCCAACCGGTACGCGCACGAGCCGGAGGCCCAGCGGACCACGGCGGACGAAGGCTTCCGCGCGCGCCTGCGCCAGCCGCAGGCCATCGCGTTCTTCGTCGCCGCCTTCCTGACCCAGGTGTCGTTCGGCCCCTTCTACACGTTCTTCTCGATCTATCTTTCCGAACATGGCTACAGCACGGGAACGCAGGGCGTGCTGTGGACCGTCGGCGTGCTGGCGGAGATCGCGGTGTTCTTCCTGTCCAGTCGGATCTTCCGCCGCTGGGACGCTTCGCGCGTGCTGATGTTCGCCCTGCTCAGCGCATCCGTCCGTTGGCTGATGACGGCGTTGTTTCCCGACGACACGCCGGTGATGGTGGCGGCCCAGCTGACCCACGCCTTGAACTTCGGCGCGTTCTTCGCCGCCGCCATGCAGTTGCTGGTGCGGTTCTTCCCGGGTCGCCTCAACGGCCATGGCCAGGGCGTGTTCTATGGACTGTCTTCAGGCGTCGGCGGGGTATGCGGTGCACTGCTGGCGGGACAGCTGTGGCGCTTCGGCGGCGAGACTGCCTTCATGGCCTCGTCGGCCATTGCGCTGATCGCGGCGATGATCGTGTGGCGATGGCTGGTGCGGCCGGTCGGCTCCCGCTCGCGGATCGCCTGACGGGGTCAGTCAGCTCGCCCCACCTCTCGCAGGAAACGTCGGATCGCGTCGGCCGCGACCAATGGCGCCACCTGGAACAGGAAGTGCGGTGCGGCGATGGCTTCCAGCCTGGCATTGCGCGCCAGACGCGCGACCTGCCGCCCCGCGCGCCGCCAGATCAGCCGGTCGTGACGTGCCTGGAGATAAAGCAGCGGCATGGGCAGCCCGGCCAGTTCATCGCGCACATCCACACGCAAGGCCGCCAGCGCGCGACGCCGCAGCACATCCAGCGGAAGTGCGCCGAGGACATGGGCAAGCTCCTCTCGCAGTGCCGGCGACAGACCCTCGCCGGCCAGGAGGCGCTCCAACGCGAACATCGGTGGCGCGACTGCCGGCATCCGCTGGAGCACGGTGGTCAACATGGCGCTGGCCGGAAGTGGGCGGTGCACGAAGCTGGCCGCCAGCACGACGGCCTTTACCCGCTCAGGGTGCCGGTGCGCCAGCATGACCGCCAGTGGTCCGGCGAAGGACTCGGCCACCAGCACGATGTCCGCATGGCGCCGCATCGTGGGCCCGAACGCATCGGCCAACGCGGCATAGCTGTCGAAATGGCCGCTGTCGTAAGTCCAGGGCTCGACGACAACCGCATCGCCAAGCGCCTGGATCAGCGGCGCATACAGACGACCGGTTCCATCGAGCCCCGGCAACAGGCACAGGCGCATGCCCTCGCCCGCCCGCGTCACCACACCAGGTCGTCGGGCACCTGGTACTTCGGATCCGCGTAGGGGTCCTCCTCGGCGGATGCGTTGGGGTCGACCTTCAGCGCCACGGCCGCGGCGAAAATCGTTTCGGCCTCGGCCAGCACGGCGGCTGTCACCAGCAGGTAGCGTCCGTTCTGCTGCACCACGCCCAGTTCGCCGGCATTGAGGGCCTTCAGCTGCCCGGCGTTGACGTAGATGCGCTTGATCTTGCCGCCGTAGGGGAAATGCCGGGCGATGTCAGCCTCGGCATCGTTCAGCGCTTTGTCCTTCAGGAAGGCCTCGAGCCTGGCCTTCGACTCGCGACGCAGGCGGGCCTGCTCCTGCTTCACGCGCTCGGCTTCGATCCGCTCTTCCTTCTCGCGCTGGGCACGGATGGCATACGCCTTCGCCAGATCGATCTCTTCCTGCGAGCGCGGCTTGCGCGCCTGTCCCTGCGGTGGCCGGGGCTTGCCCCCTGGCCGGTGCGCACGGGCGGCGCAGCGCCCTTGCCGGGCGGCCGCGGTCCGGGCCTGCGCGCGTCGGGCCTGCGCGCGTCGGGCTTGCGCGCGTCGGGCTTGCGTTCGGGCTTGGGCGCAGGCTTGAAGCCCAGGCCGAGCAACTGGTCTCGAAGGGAATCGCTCATGGGTCGTTCGTGGGGACGTGCTGTCCCGCCAGCGTATCAATAATGGGGAGGCGGCGGCTCGCTGGCCGGGTCCTCGAACAGCGAAGTACGTACCTTGCCCAGTTCTTCGACCATGTGGCGCAGCAACAACGCCGTGCGCTGGTTCTCGGCGCGCGCATCGGCCAGGGCTTCGCTGAGCTCGTTGAGCGAATGCTCCTGGAACGCAAGACGGGTTTCCAGCTCCACCAGCCGGCGTTCCAGTGCATCGCCCTGGCGTGCCGGCTCAGCCTGCATGCACGGATCTCCCGCGCCCGATCCCGTAGTAGGCGATGCCCGCGGCCTCCACCTCCACCGGGTCGTACAGGTTGCGGCCGTCGAAGATCACCGCGTCGCCCAGCGCATCGCGGATACGGGCGAAATCCGGGCTGCGGAACTGCTTCCATTCCGTCACCACGAACAGCGCGTCCGCCCCCTCCAGCGCGGCGTACGCATCCGCACACAGCACCAGATCGTCGCGTTCGCCGAAGATGCGGGACGCCTCCTCGTGGGCTTCGGGGTCGTAGGCGCGCACGCGTGCGCCGGCCTCCCACAGCTCGGACAGGAGCCGGCGGCTGCTCGCTTCGCGCATGTCGTCGGTGTTGGGTTTGAACGCCAGCCCCCACACCGCGAAGGTCTTGCCGCGCACGCCTTCGTCCTCGCCCCGGTCGTAATGACGCTGCAGCAGTTCGAAAAGATGGCCCTTCTGGCGTTCGTTGACGCCTTCCACCGCCTGCAGCAGCTCGGGCGCATAGCCGTGCTGCTGCGCGGTGCGCGCCAGCGCCTGCACATCCTTCGGGAAGCAGGAACCGCCGTAGCCGGCGCCCGGGTAGATGAAGTGCCAGCCGATGCGCGGGTCGGAACCGATGCCCTGGCGCACGTGCTCCACGTCCGCACCCACGCGCTCGGCGATGTTGGCGATCTCGTTCATGAAGCTGATCTTGGTGGCCAGCATCGCGTTGGCCGCGTATTTGGTCAGTTCGGCCGAACGCACGTCCATGACCACGATGCGTTCGTGGTTGCGGTTGAACGGGGCGTACAGGCGCCGCAGCCGCTCCACCGCCTGCGGGTGCGGGGCACCAATCACGATGCGGTCCGGACGCATGCAGTCGTTGACCGCATCGCCTTCCTTCAGGAACTCGGGGTTGGACACCACGTCGAAGGCGACGTCCACGCCGCGCGCGGCCAGTTCACCCTCGATCGCGGCGCGCACCTTGTCGGCCGTCCCCACCGGCACGGTGGACTTGTTCACCACCGTGCACGGGCGCCCGATGTGGCGGCCGATGGTCTGCGCCACCGCCAGCACGTATTGCAGATCGGCGCTGCCATCCTCGTCGGGTGGCGTCCCCACCGCGATGAAGAGCACGTCGCCATGCGCGATGGCCGACGCGGCATCGGTGGTGAAACGCAGGCGGCCGGCGGCATGGTTGGCCTTGACCATGGGCGACAGGCCCGGCTCGTAGATCGGCACGATGCCCTGGTTGAGTCCGTCCACCTTGACCGGGTCGATATCGACGCAGATCACGTCATGACCGACCTCCGCCAGGCAGGTGCCCGTCACCAAACCCACGTAACCCGTGCCGAAAATGGCAACTCGCATGCAACAGCCTCCTGGACCGATCGTCGCGACTAAAAAAGAGGACTATTGCAGTATGCCCATCAACTCCACGTCAAACGTCAGCGTGGCATCGGGCCCGATCTTGCCGCCCGGCGCGCCACCCTCGCCGTAGGCCAGGTTGGACGGAATCCAGAAACGGTACTTGGCCCCGACCGGCATCAGCGACACGCCCTCGGTCCAACCGGCGATCACGCCATTGAGCGGGAATTCGGCCGGCTCGCCACGCGCGTAGGAACTGTCGAACACCTCGCCGTTCAGCAGCTTTCCTTCGTAGTTGACGCGCACGCGGCTGGTGGGCATGGGCCGCTGGCCGTTGCCCTGGCGCAGCACCATGTACTGCAGGCCCGATGGCGTGGTGATCACGCCCGGCTTGGCCTTGTTGCCGGCAAGGAACTTGGCACCCTCCTCGCGGTTGCGCTGGGCAAGGCCAGCCTGGCGCTTGGTCATGTAAGCCTTCATCTCCGTCTGCGCCTGCTCCACCGTCAGCAGCGGCGTACCGGTCTTTCCGGCCACGGCGCGCACGGCCTGGGCGAGCACGGCCGGATCGATCTCGTCCTTGAACGGCATCAGCGACGGACCGACCACGTACGTACCCAGGAACAGGCCCACCTTGGTCTTGTCCACCGGCGGCGGGGCGCTGCCCGGCGGCATGCCCGGAATGGGCTGGCCATCGGCCACCGCCAGGTTCACCCGCAGCAACTGGTCGGTGGCCTGCGCTTCCTGTTCGGAAATCAGCGCGGGCTTGCCCGCGAACGTGTTGATGATCGCCCGCTCGAACGCGGCGGTGTCCAGGAACGGACCCACGGGCTGCAGCGAGTTGCCGACGTCCACGCCGATGGCGTAGCTGACCTTGTCGCGCTCGGTCACCAGCGCGGTTTTTTCCTGTGCAGCCACGCTGCCTCCCAGCATCGAAAACGAGATTCCCAACAACGCGGCTACGCCGCGGACCGACCGCTTCATCCTTTCACTCCTGGAGCCCGCGCCGGGAAGATGGCGCCAAACGCCTATTGTGGCATGCCTGTCGTCCCGCACGGCAGCGTCAGCGCGCCGCACGCGGGGCCGCAAGCTCGCGCTCGATCGCGGCCACCAGCGCCGGATCGTCAGGCCGGGTCTTGCTGGGGAACTGGGCGACCACGCGCCCGTCGCGCGAAATCAGGTACTTGTGGAAATTCCATCCCGGCGCCGTACCGGTCGCCTGCGTCAGCGCCTTGTACAGCGGGGTGGCGTTTTCGCCGGTCACGGCGACCTTCTCGAACATGGGGAACTTCACGCCGTAGGTGAGCGTGCAGAATTCCTGGATCTCCTTTTCGGTGCCGGGTTCCTGGCCCCTGAAGTCGTTGGAGGGAAAGCCGAGTACGGCGAACCCCTTGGGCGTGTACCGCTGGTGCAGGGCCTCCAGGCCCTCGTACTGCGGTGTGTAACCGCATTTGCTGGCGGTATTGACCACCAGCAGCACCTGGCCGGCATAGCGTTCCTTCAGGTTCACGGGCGTCTTGCCGGACAAGGGCCGGTAGCTGACATCCAGCAGACCCGCCGCCAGGGCCGTTGCAGCGGCGCCCAGAAGCGCAACAAAACAGATATATTTCAGCCACTTGTACGTCATGACCCGCTCCACTAGTGCGAACATGACAAGTATGCCTTCAGTTGGGTGACAAAACCTTGCCACCCGGTTGACGCCCTGTGTTTCGGTGTTATAGTTGAATACAACACCACTCACCCAACGCAGGGGGGATGCCATGAACCAGAAACTGACCCACACACTGCCCAGCCTGGCCGTCGGCGGCCTGCTGCTGGCGATCGGGGGGCTGGCCACCGTCACCGGTGCCCGCACGGCCGAGGTGGATTCCGCCGCCCTGGTCGAGGCGCTGGAATCCGATGCCGCCGAGGTCGCAGGCGATGACGGCAACCCGCAGGCGCCGCAGCACAAGCGTCGGGCCCGGGCTTCGCTGGCCATGCCCTACTTCTCCTTTGGCCAATCGCTGCGTCCGAGGAGCTGAGCCATGACCTCCATCCAATGGAGCGACGGCGCTCCCATCTATCGCCAGCTGAAGGATCGCGTGATCGCCATGATGCTGGACGGGATCCTGAAGCCGGGCGACGCCCTGCCCTCCGTGCGCCAGGTGGCGGCGGAGTACCAGCTGAATCCGATCACCGTATCGCGCGCCTACCAGGAACTGGCCGACGAGGCCCTGGTGGAGAAGCGCCGCGGCCTGGGCATGTTCGTCACCGACGAAGCGGCCCGCAAGCTGCGCGGCAGCGAGCGCGAGCGGTTCCTGACCGAAGAATGGCCGGCCGTCGCCGAGCGCATCGAACGCCTGGGCCTGTCCATCGAAGATCTGCTGCAATCCAAGGGGAACAAGTGATGAACGCCGCAATCGCCAACGCCGTGGTGTCGGCCCACGGCCTGCGCAAGGCCTACAAGAACAAGCTTGCGCTGAACGACACCAGCTTCCAGATCGAGGCCGGCAAGATCATCGGCCTGATCGGTCCCAACGGCGCGGGCAAGACCACCGCGCTGAAAGCCATCCTGGGCCTGATACCGTTCGAAGGCCAGCTGAAGGTGCTGGGCCTGGATCCGCGCAAGGATCGCGACGAGCTGATGAAGGATGTCTGCTTCATCGCCGACGTGGCCGTGCTGCCGCGCTGGATGAAGGTCAAGGAAGCCATCGACTTCGTGGACGGCGTGCATCCGCGCTTCGACCGCGCCAAGTGCGAGCGTTTCCTGGCCAATACCCAGCTCAAGCCCAACCTGCGCGTGCGCGAGATGTCCAAGGGCATGATCGTGCAGCTGCACCTGGCGCTGGTGATGGCCATCGACGCCAGGCTGCTGGTGCTGGACGAGCCTACGCTGGGCCTGGACATCCTGTACCGCAAGCAGTTCTACCAGCGCCTGCTGGAGGACTATTTCGACGAACAGAAGACCATCATCGTCACCACCCACCAGGTCGAGGAGATCGAACACATCCTCACCGACGTGATGTTCATCCGCGACGGCAGGATCGCGCTGACCGCGCAGATGGACGAAGTGGCCGAGCGCTACACCGAAGTGCTGGTCAGCGGCGAGGCGGTCGAGCAGGCCCGCGCCCTGAAGCCCATCGACGAGCGCGCCCTGCCCTTCGGCAAGACCGTCCTGCTGTTCGACGGTGTGCCGCAGGCGCAACTCGCCCCGCTGGGCGAAACCCGTACCCCTGGCCTGGCCGACCTGTTCGTCGCCATCATGAAAGGAACCTACGCATGAACGCCGTGACCTCGACGTTGGGCAAGCCCTCCAAGCCGGGCGCGTTCAAATGGCTGATCAAGCGCGAGTTCTGGGAGAACCGCGGTGGCTTCCTGTGGGCGCCGGTCATCACCGGCGGCATCTTCCTGGTGCTCAACCTGATCCTGGCCGTGATCGGCAGCATCGCCGCGCGGCGGTCGATGGGCGACGGCGGCTTCGTCATCGACGATGCGCCCGAGAAGGCGCACCAGATCGTCGGCGGCATCGGTGACGGCATGCTGCTGGGCGGGGTGATCCTGGCCTGCGTGGTGCTGGCCTTCGTGGTGTTCTTCTACGCCCTGGGCACCCTCTACGACGACCGCCGCGACCGCAGCGTCCTGTTCTGGAAGTCGCTGCCGGTCTCCGACACCCACATGGTGCTGTCCAAGCTCGCCTGGGCGCTGGTCCTGGCACCGCTGCTGGCCATCGGCATCGGCATCCTGATCGGCGTGGCGATGTGGCTGATCTCGGCCCTGACCATCACCGTCAACGGCCTGCCTGCCGGCGGCGCGATGTTCACCCACTCCCATCCGTTGCGCGTGATCGGCGGCGTGATCAGCTCCCTGCCCGTCTACATGATGTGGTCGCTGCCCGCGGTCGGCTGGCTGATGTTCTGCTCGGCCTGGGCGCGCAGCAAGCCGTTCCTGTGGGCGGTGCTGGTGCCGGTGTTGGCCTGCGTGATCATCAGCATGACCGACATCCTGCCGGGCCTGAACATCCGGCATGACCTGGTCTGGTACACGGTGGTCTACCGCGGCCTGCTGAGCGTGGTGCCGGGCGCATGGTTCCCGACCCTGCAGGGCGGCGCCGCCCACCCGCACACCGAGATCAACACGCCGGACGAACTGGCCAACGCCATCGACCTGACCCGCAGCTGGCAGGCGTTCGCCTCCGCCGACCTGTGGATCGGCGCCGCCATCGGCGTGGCCCTGATCGTCGGCGCCATCCATCTGCGCCGCTGGCGCGAAAGCGAGTAATCGCCCGTCAGCCCTTTCCAGGCGGGCCGACCCAGGCCCGCCCCTTTCAGGAGCCGCACATGCACACCTGTCTTTCACGGATGCGCCCCCTGGTCGTGGTCGGCATGCTCGCCCTGGCGGCGTGCCAGCCGACCGACAAGAACCCCGCACCCACCGGCGTGGTGGCCAAGGCGATGGACGAAGCGGCCAAGGGACTGGGCCAGGCCAGCCAGGAAATGGACAAGGCCCGCGAAGAGATCGCCACCGCCCGCGACCGTCTGGCGCGCGAGAACATTTCGCTCAACCGCAACGAGAAGCAGCACCTGCCCAAGGCCGAGATCACGCCGGCCGGTGACCTGCTGATCGAAGGCAAGGCGGTCGCGACCACGCCCGAACAGAAAGCGCTGGTGCTGGCCTACCGCGGCGAACTGCTGGGTGTGGTGGGCGACGGCATGGCCATCGGCATGGAGGGCGCGCGGGTCGGCATCGATGCGGCCGCGTCCGCCTTGAAGGGGGTCCTGGCGGGCCAGGACGGCGACGAGATCGGCAAGCAGGTCGGCGAGCAGACCAAGGCCAAGATCCAGCCGATGGTCGCGCAACTGTGCACGCGCCTGCCCGGCCTGTTGTCCGCGCAGCAGGCGCTTTCCGCCGCCCTGCCCGAGTTCGCGCCCTACGCCACGATGGACCAGGCCGACGTGGACGACTGCGGCGATGCCAATGGCGACGGCAACTGGACCTTCTGAGGTTTTCCACCTGACCCGCGCTCCGCACCGCGCGTGAGCGCCAGCGACATCGATCCCGCGACGAAGAGGACACGCCATGCACTCCACGCGCAACCCGCGCATGCTGATGACGATCTTCCTGGCCGGCCTTCTTCCTTTGGCCGGGCAGCCGGCGCACGCGAAAGATGGCCGCATCGACAACGAAGTCAGCGCCGACCTCGCCGATGCACGCACTGAAGTCCGTACCGAGCTTGCCGCCGCCCGTCGCGAACTGGACACCGGCAACCTGCAACTGGGCGACAATCTCCGCTTCGGCGATTCCGACGCACGTTCCTCCCATGCGGATCGCACGTTGCCCCCTGCGGAGATCACCCCGCAGGGCGATTTCCTCATCGAAGGCAAGCCGGTCGCCATCGACCGCCACCAGCGACAGGAACTGCTGCTCTACCGTGGCGAGGTCATCGGTATCGCCAAGGCCGGCATCGACATCGGCGAACGCAGTGCCCAGGCGGCGCTGGATGCGGTGGACCGCGGCCTCTTCCGCCTGATGCTGGGGGCGATGACCGGCAGCCTGGAGCGGCGCATCGAGAAGACCGTCCGCGAGACCGTGGAACCCGGCGTGCGACAGATCTGCCTGAGCCTGCCGGCGCTGCGGGAGCGCCAGCAGCGCCTGGCCGCCTCGCTCCCCGCGTTCCGCCCGTATGCCACCCTGGAAGCGGACGATGTGGAGGACTGCGAGAACGAGATGCGTCGGGAGTTCGCGCACCGATAGTGCGCGCGTCCCGACGCGTGGGCGCCCGTTTGCCGTTCGACATGATCACCCCCGGAGACCCAGAATGCGTACCGTCCTGATCGCTTCTTCCCTGATTGCAGCGCTGGCGTTGTCGGCGCCCGCGTCGGCCTCCGACCGCTACTGCAAACACGAATCCCCCCGCCAGCTCGTGCTGGACACCGGCGATGCCAAGGCCGTGGTGTTCGAGGTGGGCCCCCACGACCTGACAGTGGAATCGCGCGCGGGTGCGCCCGCCGCGATCAGCGGACGGGCCTGCAGCAGCCATGCCGAGCGGTTGGCGCACCTGAAGATCGAACAGCGCCGCGCAGGCGACAAGCTGATCGTGCGCATGTACCAGGAAGGCGGCTTCAGCGGCATCTTCTTCGGCAGCAACTACGCCTACATGAACCTGACGGCGACCCTGCCGGACCATCTGCCCGTGCAGGTGAAAGTCGGCTCGGGCGAGGCCGAGGTCAGGGGCGCGCCGGTGTTCAGCGCCGACGTGGGCTCGGGCCACGCCGTGGGCCGCGATATCCGCGGGCTGGCCGCCGTCTCGGTGGGCTCGGGCGACATCGACCTGCACGGCGTCGGCAGCCTCAAGGTCATCTCGATAGGCTCGGGCGACGTGCAGGCCGACAACGTGGGCGGTCGCACCCGCGTCGGCAGCATCGGCTCGGGCAGCTTCAGCCTGTCGCGCAGCGGCGGCGTCGAGATAGACTCGATCGGTTCCGGCGGCGCGGAGCTGCGCGACATCACCGGCGATGTGGTGGTCGGCTCGGTCGGATCCGGCGGCGTGGAAGCGCGCAACGTCGCCGGGGCGCTGACCGTCCGCTCGGTCGGCAGCGGCGACGTGGACCATGAAGGCGTCACCGGCGCAATCGATATCCCCAAACATCACTGAGTCCGCAGGAAACCCCATGACCCGATTCGCACCGCTCGCTTTGGCGCTGTCCCTCGTATTGCTGTCGGCCTGCTCGGGCAAGGACAAGGCACCCGACGCCGGGGAAGGGGACGGCGTCGCCGTCTCGCGCGCGCTGTGGGGCCAGAACCTCACGCTCGACGCGACCGGTCAGCCGCAGGCCGAAATCTCGGCCAAGGGCGACTTCATCGTCGGTGGCAAGAAGGTGGCCGTGAACGACGCGCAGCGGGTGCTGCTGGTCGCCTATCACCGCGAACTGGGTGGCATTGCCGATGCGGGCATCGCCACCGGCAAGGAAGGCGCCAAGCTCGCCGGCAAGGCGGTGGGCGCTGCGGTGAAGGGCATCTTCAGCGGCAATCCGGACCAGATCGACAAACAGATCGAGGCCGAGGCCAAGAAGGTCGAGGCCCAGGCGATGAAGATCTGCGACCGCTTGCCGGGCCTGTACAAGGCGCAGCAGGAACTGGCCGCCGCCCTGCCCGCCTTCCGGCCCTACGCCTCGATGGACGAAGGCGATGCGGAAGACTGCCGCACCAGCCACAGCGAGAATCACGAGGCCGGCAAGGACATCGGCCGCGCCATCGGCCGGGCAGTCAAGGGCGACGACGGCGACGCAGCCAATGCGGCGGCGGAAGCCGACGCCGCCGCGGCCGAACCGGCCAAGCCCTGATCTGCTCGGACAGCGCCTGCCGCGGCATTGCGGCAGGCGGATTCACCCGCCTCCGCCGCCCGCCTTGCCATGGATGCCGCCCTTGGCCAGCACGGCCGGGTCCAGCAGCGGCCTGAGCGTCTTCTCCGGCAGGCCAGTGACCTCGCGCGCCACCTCCAGCACCGGTCGGTTCTGCCGGTAGGCCTGTTTGGCGATGGCCGCCCCCTTTTCGTAACCGATCACCGGGTTGAGCGCGGTGACCAGGATCGGGTTGCGGTCCAGTGCTTCCTTCACCCGCGCCTGGCGTACCTGCAGGCCGGCGATGCAGTCATCGGCCAGCAGCCGCGATACGTTCGACAGCAGGTGCATCGCCTCCAGCAGGTTGTGCGCGATCAGCGGCAGGGTGACGTTGAGCTGGAAATTGCCGGTCTGGCCCGCCACCGTCACCGCGGTGTGGTAGCCCATCACCTGGGCGCAGACCATCACGGTGGCTTCGGGGATCACCGGGTTCACCTTGCCCGGCATGATGGAACTGCCGGGCTGCAATGCGGGCAGTTCGACCTCACCCAGCCCCGCCAGGGGCCCTGAGTTCATCCAGCGCAGGTCGTTGGCGATCTTGGTCAGCGCGACGGCCAGCGCGCTGAGCTGGCCGGACAGCTCCACCGCATCGTCCTGCGCAGCCAGTCCCTCGAACTTGTTGGCGGCGCTTTCGAAGCGCGTGCCGGTGGCGGCGGACAGCGCCTTCGCCACGCGCGCGCCGAAGCGCGGATCGGCATTGATGCCGGTGCCGATGGCGGTGCCACCCAGCGGTAGCCGGCGCACCCGCTTGAGCGTGTCCTCGATGCGCGCCTGCGCGGACGCCAGCTGCG
This sequence comes from Pseudoxanthomonas sp. F37, assembly GCF_022965755.1. Lineage (NCBI taxonomy): Bacteria > Pseudomonadati > Pseudomonadota > Gammaproteobacteria > Lysobacterales > Lysobacteraceae > Pseudoxanthomonas > Pseudoxanthomonas sp. F37. The sequence goes on from NZ_CP095187.1 coordinate 2,208,508, forward strand.
CCGACCATGCCGAGAATTCCTGCCCGAAGGTCAGCGGCATGGCATCCATCAGGTGGGTGCGGCCGGTCTTCACCACCTTGCCCAGCGCCCGGCCCCGTGCATCGATGGTCTTGCGCAGGTGCCTGATGGCCGGCAGCAGGTCTTCGACCGCGGCAAGCTGGGCGGCCACGCGGATCGCCGTGGGGACGACGTCGTTGGAACTCTGGCCGAGGTTGACGTGGTCGTTCGGGTGCACCTGCGCCTTGCCCGCGCGCGAGGCCAGGGTGGCGATCACCTCGTTGGCGTTCATGTTGGACGAGGTGCCGGACCCGGTCTGATAGACGTCGATCGGGAAATGCGCGTCGTACGCGCCGCCGGCGACCTCCCGGGCCGCCGCCTGCACGGCCCGGGCGATGCCCTTGGGCAGCAGGCCCAGCCCCGCGTTGACTTCCGCCGCCGCGGCCTTCACCAGGCCCAGGGCGCGGATGAAGCCGCGCGGCATCGGCCGCCCGGAAATGGGGAAGTTCTGTACCGCACGCTGGGTCTGCGCCCCCCACAGGGCGTCCGCGGGCACCTGCAGTTCGCCCATGCTGTCGTGCTCGACGCGGGTGCGGCCCGCCGTCTTCTTGCTGGTCATCACCGTCTCCTGGAAGGACTTCACGGCTTGCGCGCCGGTCAAAGCCGGGGGCTGGCGGAGCGACAGGATACGCCAGGCCGGAGGGCCGCCTTCCCGGGGTAAAATGGAACGCTCCCTTCCAGCCCCCCGCCTCGCCCATGTCGGATTCGTCCCTGCTTGCCCTTTCCCCGCTCGACGGCCGCTACGCCGGCAAGGTCGATGCGCTGCGCCCGATCTTCTCCGAGTACGGCCTGATCCGCGCCCGGGTGAAGGTGGAGATCGAATGGTTGCTGGCGCTGGCCGCAGAGCCGGGCATCGTCGAGCTGGCTGCCTTTTCCGACGCCGCGAAGGCCCGCCTGCGCGCGCTGGCCGAGGGTTTCAGCGTGGCCCATGCCGCCCGCGTCAAGCAGATCGAGCGCACCACCAACCATGACGTCAAGGCGGTGGAGTACTTCATCAAGGAGCAGCTGAAGGACGACGCCGAGCTCGCGCCCGCGCTGGAGTTCGTCCACTTCGCCTGCACCAGCGAGGACATCAACAACCTGTCCTACGGCCTGATGCTGGAACAGGCGCGCCGCGACGTGCTGCTGCCTTCGCTGGACGGCATCGCGTCCACGCTGCGCGCGCTGGCCCACGCGCAGGCCGCGCAACCCATGCTGTCGCGCACGCACGGGCAGACCGCCTCGCCGACCACGCTGGGCAAGGAGATCGCCAACGTCGTGGCCCGCCTGGAACGCCAACGCGCGCAGATCGCGGCGGTGGAACTGACCGGCAAGATCAACGGTGCGGTCGGCAACTACAACGCCCATCTGGCCAGCTACCCCGACATCGACTGGCCGGCCTTCGCGCAGCGCTTCGTGGAAGGCCTGGGCCTGGTGTTCAACCCGTACACCACGCAGATCGAGCCGCACGACAACGTCGCCGAAATCGGCGACGCCGCGCGCCGCGCCAACACCATCCTGGTCGACCTGGCCCGCGACATCTGGGGCTACATCTCGCTGGGCTACTTCAAGCAGAAGCTCAAGGAAGGCGAAGTCGGCAGTTCCACCATGCCGCACAAGGTCAACCCGATCGACTTCGAGAACGCGGAAGGCAACTTCGGCATCGCCAATGCGCTGTTCGAACACTTCAGCGCCAAGCTGCCGATCAGCCGGTGGCAGCGCGACCTGACCGACTCCACCGTGCTGCGTGCGCTGGGCACGGCGTTCGGCCATACCCAGGTGGCACTGGATTCGCTGGCCAAGGGCCTGGGCAAACTGGAAGTGAACCCGCTGCGCCTGGATGCCGACCTCGACGCGGCATGGGAAGTGCTGGCCGAGGCCGTGCAGACCGTGATGCGCCGCCACGGCCTGCCCAACCCGTACGAGCAGCTGAAGGCGCTGACGCGCGGCCAGGGCATCACCGCCGAGTCGATGCGCGCCTTCATCGAATCGCTGGACCTGCCGGCGGACGCCAAGCAGCGCCTGCGGGACATGACGCCGGGCAGCTACACCGGCCTGGCCGAGCATCTGGCGCGCGGGATCTGAGCGCGGAGGCGGGCACGACGATGCATCTGCTGATCAACATCGACGTGCCCGACCTGCCGGCTGCCGAGACGCTTTATACGCGCGCCTTCGGGCTCACTGCCGGGCGCCGTTTCGGCGACGGCGGCGTGGAACTGCTGGGTGCACAGGCACCGGTCTACCTGCTGCAGAACGCGGCCGGCACCCGCGCCACCGCCCTCGCAACCCGCGATTACGCCCGCCACTGGACGCCGCTGCACCTGGATGTGGTGGTGGATCAGCTTGAACCTGCCCTGGCCCGTGCTTGCGAGGCCGGCTTTGCGCAGGAAACCGACATCCGCGAAACGGACTGGGGCCGCATCGTCCGCCTGGCCGATCCATGGGGCCACGGCTGGTGCCTGCTGCAGTTCGTCAACCGCGGCTACGACGAGATCGCCACATGAAACCTCGCTTCACCCTGCCGGGCAGCGTGATCGCCCTCGCCCTCTCATCCGCCGCCCTCGCCTCCGATGCCCCTGCCTCCGGGGGCTGCGCCGACGACGCGGGCTGGAACGACCCGGCAACGCCCCTGAAGGTATACGGCAACACCTGGTACGTCGGCACCTGCGGCATCAGCGCACTGCTGGTGACGTCCGATGCGGGCCACATCCTGGTCGATGCCGCCACGCCGCGGGCGGGCCCGCAGATCCTCGCCAACATCCGCGCGCTCGGCTTCAGGCCGGAGGACGTGCGCGCCATCGTGTTCTCGCACGAGCATTTCGACCATGCCGGCAGCCTGGCCGAACTGCAGAAGGCCACGGGTGCACCGGTGTACGCGCGCGCGCCCGCCGTCGACACGTTGAAGCGCGGCATGCCGGACCGCACCGATCCGCAGTTCGAGGTGGCCGAACCCATCGTGCCGGTCGCCCGCGTCGTCACGCTCGCCGACGACGGCGAGGTGAGCGTCGGCCCACTGGCCCTGAAGGCGGTCGCCTCGCCCGGGCACACGCCGGGCGGCACCACGTGGACCTGGCGCTCCTGCGACGGCGGCGACTGTCGCCAGGTGGTCTATGCCGACAGCCTGACGGCGATCTCCGACGATGTGTACCGCTACAGCGATGACACCGCCCATCCCGGCTACCTGGCGGCATTCCGCGACACCCTCGCACGGGTGGCAGCGCTCGACTGCGACATCCTGGTCACCCCGCACCCCTCGGCCAGCGGCCTGTGGAACCGGATCGGCCCGAAGGCCGCCGCGCCGCTGATGGACGCCGCCGCCTGCCGCCGCTACGCACAGGGCGCCACGCAGCGGCTGGAGAAGCGCCTGGCCGAGGAAGCCGCCCCCTCCGCCTCCGGTGGCGCGCGGCCTTGATGCGCATCAATGCCGGGCGCGGCATGTCCGGCCACGCTGGCCTCCCTTTCCCATGCCCGGCGCGAACTCGCGCGGATCCGACACCATGAAGAAGAACCCGTCCCGCACCGCCGCCCTGCCCTTCGAGATCGTCGCCACGCGCGAACATCCGCTGGGCATGCCGGCCGAGCGCTTCCTGCGCGACTACTGGCACAAGCGGCCGCTGCTGATCCGCAATGCCTTCCCCGGCTTCGAAACGCCCGTGCAGCCGGAAGACCTGGCCGGCCTGGCCTGCGAAGAGGGCGTGCTGGCGCGGATGATCAGCCTGGATCGTGCGACCGGGGCCTGGGACGTGCGCACCGGCCCGTTCCAGGAAGAGGATTTCCCCGGCCTGCCCGACCATGACTGGACCTTGCTGGTGCAGGACGTGGACAAATGGGACCCCGACGTGCGCGCGCTGCTGGCGCAGTTCCGTTTCCTGCCGCGCTGGCGGGTGGACGACATCATGATCAGCTTCGCGGCCACCGGCGGCTCGGTGGGCGCCCATGTAGACCACTACGACGTGTTCCTGCTGCAGGCGCAGGGCGAGCGCCGCTGGATGATCGATGCCAGCGTGGCGCTGGGGCGGCCGGCGCCGGACCTGGCCTTCCAGGAGGACGTGGCGATCAAGCTGCTGCAGCGGTTCGAACCGACCCACGAATGGGTGCTGTCGCCGGGGGACATGCTGTACCTGCCGCCGCTGGTTCCGCACCATGGCGTGGCGGAGAACCCGTGCCTGACCTTCTCGGTGGGCATGCGCGCGCCGTCGTCGGCGGAACTGATCGCCGACTACCTGGACACGCTGGTCGCCGACGCCGACGAGGCCGTGCGCTACCACGATGAGGACCTCAGCACGCCCCAGGACCCCTACGAGATCGACGCGCGCGCGATGGAACGCGCGGTGGAAGCCCTGAATGCCCTGAGGATGAACGACCCGGACCGGCTGGGCGACTGGTTCGGCCGCTTCATCACCACCTACCGGGCGTCCGGCGACGTGATGCCGGGCCCGGACGCGCCCTCGCGCATCGAACTGGAATGGGACCTGCAGCAGGGCGCCCGCCTGCTCCGCCACCCCTTCTCGCGGTTCGCCTGGCGCCGCCGCCGCACGCAGGCCACGCTGTTCTGCAGTGGCGTGGACCACGTGATGCCGGTGAAGGACGCCCGCGTGCTGGCAGCCGCCGAGTCGCTCGACGGCCAGGCCTACGCCTCGCTCAGCGATGCCGGCCGCGACGCCGTCATGGCACTGGCCGCGCAGGGCCACTACCAGCTCGCCCTCGACGATGACGACCCGAACCTCGGGGACGCGCAGTCATGAGCGCGGGGGACTATCGCGTCGAGGCGGTCGACTACACCGCCGCACTGGACGATCTCCGCCGGGTCCGCGAGGCCGTATTCGTGGAGGAACAGGGCGTTCCGCGCGACCTCGAACGGGATGCGCTGGACCCGCTGTGCCACCACGTGATCGCCCGCGAGGCCGGCGGGCAGGCCATCGGCACCGCCAGGCTCACCCCCGATCATCGGATCGGACGCATGGCCGTACTGTCGGCCTGGCGCGGCCGGGGCGTGGGACAGGCCCTGCTGCTGGCCCTGCTGGCCGAGGCCCGCCGACGCCATTGGCCGGCCGTATCCCTGCATGCCCAGGTCGGGGCCGAAGGGTTCTATGCCCGCCAGGGCTTCCTTCCCGAGGGCGAGCGCTTTCTCGAAGCCGGCATCGAGCACCAGGGCATGCGCCGGGTGCTGGGCGGCACGGCCACCATCGCCCACCGGGCCGAAGCCGTCGCCATCACCACGGCCGTCATCGTGCAGGCCCGTCGCTCGCTGTCGATCTACAGCCGCGCCCTGGATCCCGGACTGTGGGACGCCCCGCCGGTGGTGGGGGCGCTACGCCGGTTCGCCACGCACCGGACCGGCGTGCAGGTCCAGGTCCTGCTGCAGGACGCAGCCGCACCCCAGCACGCACTGGCGCCACTGATCGGCCTGGCCCAGCGCCTGCCCAGCGTGTTCGCGTTCCGCGAAGTGCAGGATCCGGTGGACCTGCCCTACGCCGCGGCCTTCGTCGCCAACGACGACCACGGCTACTACTACCGGCCGCTGGGCCACCGCTTCGATGGCGAGGCCGGCCTGGAACACGCCGGGCGCGCACGCCAGCTGCGCGAAGAGTTCACCCAGATGTGGGAACGCGCGCGTCCGGTCTCCGAATACCGCGCGCTTGGCCTGTGATGGCGGGTCCCGCGGCGCCGGCAGCCTGCGCCTTTAGTCCAATCCGGTTACGCCCCGTTCCCGGCATGGGGGTATAATTTCTGGGTTTTCGTCCATGTCGCCGAGACATTGCGTGACATGGACCGCAAGCGCCCCTCGACTACCCCACTGCACGCCATCGCCATCGTGGACAATCTCCTGAAGCAGTTCGCGCAATCCTCGCAACTCAATGGCGGCAACGCCTCCTACGTCGAAGACCTGTACGAGCAGTACCTCGTCGCCCCGGACAGCGTGGGGCCCAAGTGGAAGGCGTACTTCGACGGCTTCAAGGGTCGCGAGGCCGGTGACGTCCCCCACTCGGTGGTCATCCAGCAGATCACCGACGCCGCCCGCCAGGCCGCCAACAACGGCCATGTGGTGGCCGGCGGCGGCGACGAGCGCGAGCGCAACATCGGCCGCCTGATCACCGCCTACCGCTCGCGCGGCCACCTGGGCGCCCAACTGGACCCGCTGGGCCTGACCCCGCCGGTCAACCCGCCGGACCTGGAGCTGGCCTTCCACAACCTCTCCGAGCGCGATCTGGATAGCGAGTTCAGCACCGGCAACGTCGGTGGCCATGCGCGCATGAAGCTGCGCGACCTGCTGGCCCGCCTGAAGGCCACCTACACCGGCCCGATCGGCGTGGAATTCATGCACATCCCCGAGGTGGAGCAGCGCCAGTGGCTGTACCAGCGCCTGGAAACGGCCGGGGGCCAGTTCGGCCTGTCGGACGAGGCCAAGCGCCGCACCCTCGAGCGCCTGACCGCCGCCGAGGGCCTGGAGCGCTACCTGCACACCAAGTACGTGGGCCAGAAGCGCTTTTCGCTGGAAGGCGGCGACGCACTCATCCCGCTGCTGGACACGACCATCCGGCGCGCCGGCGAGGGCGGCGTGAAGGACATCGTGATCGGCATGGCCCACCGCGGCCGCCTGAACGTGCTGGTCAACACGCTGGGCAAGAACCCGCGCAAGCTGTTCGACGAGTTCGAGGGCAAGTTCGAGCACGACAACACGCTGGCGCACGCCGGCGACGTGAAATACCACATGGGTTTCTCGGCCGACATCGCCACCCCGGGCGGCCCGGTGCACCTGGCGCTGGCCTTCAATCCGTCGCATCTGGAAATCGTCGACCCGGTGGTGGCCGGCAGCGCCCGTTCGCGCCAGGAGCGCCGCAACGACACCGCCCGCCAGGCCGTGCTGCCGGTCATCATGCACGGCGATGCCGCCTTCGCCGGCCAGGGCGTGGTGATGGAACTGTTCCAGATGTCGCAGGCGCGCGGCTTCGCCGTGGGCGGCACGCTGCACATCGTCATCAACAACCAGATCGGCTTCACCACCAGCAACAAGGAAGACGCGCGCTCCACCCTGTACTGCACCGACGTGGCCAAGATGGTCGGCGCACCGGTCTTCCACGTGAATGGCGACGATCCGGAAGCGGTGGTCTTCGTGGCGCAGCTGGCCTACGACTTCCGCCAGCAGTTCAAGAAGGACGTGGTGATCGACCTGGTGTGCTACCGCCGCCACGGCCACAACGAAGCCGATGAGCCGGCGGCGACGCAGCCGGTGATGTACCAGACCATCCGCAAGCACGCCACCGCGCGCGAGATGTACGCTGCCAGGCTGGAAGAGGCGGGCGTGATTCCCGCCGACGGCGGCAAGGCGCTGGCCGACGAGTTCCGCAACAAGCTCGACTCGGGCGATTACACCACCGAACTGGCCAAGCAGAAGAGCGACGAGCTGGCGATCGACTGGTCGCGCTACGTGTCCGGCAAGCTCAGCGATCCGGTCGACACCAAGGTCAAGCGCAAGGCGCTGGATGCGCTGGCCAGCATCATCACCACCATCCCGGCCGGCGTGGTACTGCACCCGCGCGTGGCCAAGATCTACGAAGACCGCGTGAAGATGGCCGCCGGCGAACTGCCGGGCGACTGGGGCTTCGCCGAGAACCTGGCCTACGCCACCCTGCTGGCCGAAGGCCACGGCCTGCGCCTGGTAGGCCAGGATGCCGGCCGCGGCACCTTCTTCCACCGTCACGCGATCCTGCACGACCAGAAGACCGACAGCTACTACCTGCCGCTGCGCCAGCTGGTGGAGCAGCCCGAGCAGGCCACCGTCATCGACTCGCTGCTCAGCGAGGAAGCGGTGATGGCGTTCGAGTACGGCTTCTCCACCACCGATCCCAACACCCTGTGCATCTGGGAAGCGCAGTTCGGCGATTTCGCCAACGGCGCGCAGGTGGTGATCGACCAGTTCATCGCCGCCGGCGAGGCCAAGTGGGGTCGCATCAGCGGCCTGACCCTGCTGCTGCCGCATGGCTACGAGGGCCAGGGCCCCGAGCACAGCTCGGCGCGCCTGGAGCGCTTCCTGCAGCTGTGCGCGCTGGAGAACATGCTGGTCTGCGTGCCCACCACGCCGGCCCAGGCCTACCACATGCTGCGCCGCCAGATGCGCATGACCACGCGCAAGCCGCTGGTGGTGATGACGCCCAAGTCGCTGCTGCGCCACAAGCTGGCGGTATCCACGCTGGACGAGCTGGCCAACGGCGAGTTCCAGCACCTCATCCCGGACGCGGCCGCCGATGCGAAGAAGGTCAAGCGCGTCATCGCGTGTTCCGGCAAGGTCTACTACGACCTGCTGGAGGACGCGCAGAAGCGCGGCCAGGACGACGTGGCCATCCTGCGCGTCGAGCAGCTGTACCCGTTCCCGCGCGAACAACTGACCGCCGAACTGAAGCGCTACGGCAAGGCCACCGAGGTCGTCTGGTGCCAGGAAGAGCCGCAGAACCAGGGCGCGTGGTACCAGATCAAGCATCACCTGCAGGCCTGCCTGGCCGACAGGCAGACGCTGCACTACGCGGGCCGCCCGCGCTCGCCCTCGCCCGCCGCCGGCCATTTCGCCGAGCACGTGGAGGAGCAGCTGAAGCTGGTCGCCGACGCGCTGGTCAACAAGCTCGGCGCCGACCACGTCGCCGAATAAGCCCGCCCATTTCCAACGAACAACAACACCACCAGGACGCCCCATCCCATGGCCACTGAAGTCAAAGTTCCGGTTCTTCCCGAGTCCGTCTCCGACGCCACCATCGCCGCCTGGCACAAGAAGGTGGGCGACGCGGTCAAGCGCGACGAGAACCTGATGGACCTGGAAACCGACAAGGTCGTGCTGGAAGTGCCCTCGCCCGTCGACGGCGTGCTGAAGGAAATCAAGTTCAAGGAAGGCGACACGGTGACCAGCCAGCAGCTGCTGGCGATCATCGAGGAAGGCGCGGCTGCCGCAGCCCCCGCCCCCGCCGCGGAGGAAAAGAAGCCGGCCGCCGGCGCCCAGGAAGTGCAGCCCAAGGCCGAAGCCGCCAAGGCCGACGCCGCTGCCCCGGCCAGCACCAAGCCCGCGCCGGCCGGCGCCGACGCGCTGCCCCCGGGCGCCCGCTTCACCGCCATCACCCAGGGCATCGACCCGGCGAACGTGGAAGGTACCGGCCGCCGCGGCGCCGTGACCAAGGAAGACCTGGTCAACTACGCCAGCGGCAAGACCGCCGGCGTGTCCGGTGGTGCGCGTCCTGAGGAGCGCGTGCCGATGACCCGCATCCGCACCCGCATCGCCGAGCGCCTGATGCAGTCCAAGAACTCCATCGCCATGCTGACCTCGTTCAACGAGGTCAACCTGGCCAAGGTCATGGAGATGCGCAAGGAGCTGCAGGACGACTTCGTGAAGGCCAACGGCATCAAGCTGGGCTTCATGAGCTTCTTCGCCAAGGCCGCCGCCAACGCACTGCAGCGCCATCCGGTCGTCAACGCCTCGGTCGACGGCAACGACATCATCTACCACGGCTACGCCGACATCTCGATCGCCGTGTCCACCGACAAGGGCCTGGTCACGCCGGTCCTGCGCAATGTCGAGCGCATGGGCTTTGGCGACATCGAGAAGGGCATCGCCGAGTACGCCAAGAAGGCGCGCGACGGCAAGCTGGGCCTGGAGGACCTGCAGGGCGGCACCTTCACCATCACCAACGGCGGCACCTTCGGCTCGCTGATGTCCACGCCCATCGTCAATCCGCCGCAGAGCGCCATCCTGGGCATGCACGCCATCAAGGAGCGCGCCATCGTCGAGAACGGCCAGGTGGTCGCGGCGCCGATGATGTACATCGCGCTGTCCTACGACCACCGCATCATCGACGGCAAGGACGCGGTGCTGTTCCTGGTGGACATCAAGAACCAGCTCGAGAATCCGCACCGCATGCTGCTGGGCATGTGAGAGCCGTGATTGGTGATTGGGGGCAGGTGATTCGCAACAGCGTTTCACCGCCCCACCCTTTCGAATCACGAATCACTTATCACTAATCACGTGAGCGAATGAAATGAGCGAACAATTCGACGTCGTCGTCATCGGTGCCGGCCCGGCCGGCTACCACGCCGCCATCCGCGCCGCGCAGCTGGGCATGAAGGTCGCGTGCATCGACGCCGCGCTGGGCAAGGACGGCAAGCCGGCGCTGGGCGGCACCTGCCTGCGCGTCGGTTGCGTGCCCTCCAAGGCGCTGCTGGATTCCTCGCGCCAGTACTGGAACATGGGCCACCTGTTCGGCGAGCACGGCATCACCTTCAAGGACGCGAAGATCGATGTCGGCGCCATGGTCGGCCGCAAGGACAAGATCGTGAAGCAGTTCACCGGCGGCATCGCGATGCTGTTCAAGGCGAACAAGATCACCCCGTACTACGGCTTCGGCCAGCTGCAGCCCGGCAATGTCGTCAAGGTGAAGCAGCATGACGGCAGCGAGGTCGAGCTGAAGGGCACCAACGTCGTCATCGCCGCCGGTTCGGATTCGATCGAACTGCCTTTCGCCAAGTTCGACGGCGAGACCATCGTCGACAACGTCGGCGCGCTGGACTTCACCGAAGTGCCCAAGCGCCTGGCCGTGATCGGCGCCGGCGTGATCGGCCTGGAGCTGGGCAGCGTGTGGAAGCGCCTGGGCGCCGAGGTCGTGATCCTGGAAGCGCTGCCGGAGTTCCTGGCCGCCGCCGACACCGAGATCGCCAAGGTCGCGGCGAAGGAATTCAAGAAGCAGGGCCTGGACATCCGCCTGGGCGCCAAGGTCAGCAAGACCGAAGTCACCGGCAAGGGCAAGAAGAAGGAAGTCGTGGTCACCTACAGCGACGCCGAAGGCGAGAAGACGCTGACGGTGGACAAGCTGCTGGTCGCCGTGGGCCGCAAGGCCGCCAGCAAGGGCCTGCTGGCGGACGGCACCGGCGTGAAGCTGACCGAGCGCGGGCAGATCGAAGTCGACGACCACTGCCACACCGGCGTGGATGGCGTGTGGGCGGTCGGCGACTGCGTGCGCGGCCCGATGCTGGCGCACAAGGGCTTCGAGGAAGGCATCGCCGTGGCGGAACTGATCGCCGGCCTGCCGGGCCACGTCAATTTCGACACCGTGCCGTGGGTCATCTACACCGAACCGGAGATCGCCTGGGTCGGCAAGACCGAGCAGCAGCTCAAGGCCGAGGGCGTGCCGTACAAGGTGGGCACCTTCCCGTTCGCCGCCATCGCCCGTGCGGTGGCCATGGGCGAGCCGGCTGGCCTGGTGAAGGTGATCGCCCACGAGGAAACCGACCTGATCCTGGGCCTGCACGCCGTGGGCGTGGGCGTCTCGGAACTGGTGCACGAAGGCGTGATCGCGATGGAGTTCAAGGGCTCGGCCGACGACCTGGCCCGCATCTGCCATGCGCACCCCACCCTGTCGGAAGCCATCCACGACGCCGCGATGTCGGTGCACAAGCGTTCCATCCACAAGGCCAACTGAGGCCGTGATGGGTGATGCGTGACGGGTGATTCGCTACAGCGAACACCGCACGGACCCCACCATCACGGCGCAGACGCCGGGCACCTGCCCGGCGTCTGCTTTTCACCCCTCACGCGTCCCCATCACCGCCATGAAGAGCATCTGCGTCTACTGCGGCTCCAACGCCGGCAGCAAGCCCGCCTACACCGAACGCGCGATCGCCCTGGGCGACCGCATCGCGAAGGAAGGCTTGCGCCTGGTCTACGGCGGCGGCAACGTCGGGCTGATGGGCATCGTGGCGGACGCCGTGCTCGCCGCGGGCGGCGAGGTGGTGGGCGTGATTCCCGAACAGTTGGTCGGCTGGGAAGTGGCGCACAAGGGCGTCACCCGGTTGGAAGTGGTCGCCAACATGCACGAGCGCAAGAAGCGCATGTTCGACCTCTCCGACGCCTTCGTCGCCCTGCCCGGCGGTTTCGGCACGCTGGACGAGATGTTCGAGATGCTGACCTGGCGCCAGCTCGGCATCGGCGACAAGCCCTGCGCCTTCCTGGATGTGGACGGGTTCTACGCGCCGCTGATGGGCATGATCGACCGCATGGTGGAGGAACGCTTCCTGCACCCGGAACAGCGCAACGACCTGTGGCACGGCGACGACCTCGATGCCATGGTCGCCTGGATGCGCGCCTATACCCCGGCGCAGGCGGACAAGTGGATGGATGAGAAGCGGCGGAAGTCGCTGCGCTGAGACCACCCCGTCGTCCCAGCGAACGCTGGGACCCATCTTGCTCTTGCGGCCTCCATCAGGGCGCTCACGGCCAACGCTGGGACCCATCTGCTCCTGGCGGCATCCGGGCCCTCATGGGAAATGGATTCCAGCGTGCGCTGGAATGACGAGCCGGAGCGGATCACACACTAGGACTCCTTCCGTCGTCCCAGCGAACGCTGGGACCCATCTTGCTCTTGCGGCCTCCATCGCGGCGCTCACGGCCCATGGATTCCAGCTTGCGCTGGAATGACGGGCCGGAGCGGATCACACGCCAGGACTCCCCCCGTCGTCCCAGCGAACGCTGGGACCCATCTTGCTCTTGCGGCCTCCATCAGGGCGCTCACGGCCAACGCTGGGACCCATAAGCTCCTGGCGGCATCCGGGCCCTCATGGGAAATGGATTCCAGCTTGCGCTGGAATGACGAGCCGGAGCACATCACACGCCAGGACTCCCCTCCGTCGTCCCAGCGAACGCTGGGACCCATCTTGCTCTTGCGGCCTCCATCACGGCGCTCACGGCCAATGGATTCCAGCTTGCGCTGGAATGACGAGCCGGAGCACATCACACGCCAGGACCCCCTCCGTCGTCCCAGCGAACGCTGGGACCCATCTTGCTCTTGCAGCCTCCATCGCGGCGCTCACGGCCAATGGATTCCAGCTTGCGCTGGAATGACGGGGTCGGGAGGATCACGCCAGGACTCCCCTCCGTCGTCCCAGCGAACGCTGGGACCCATCTTGCTCTTGCGGCCTCCATCGCGGCGCTCACCGCCAATGGATTCCAGCTTGCGCTGGAATGACGGGGCTGACGGCATCCAGGCCCTCATGGGAAATGGATTCCAGCGTGCGCTGGAATGACGGGGTTCGGTCTATAGTCCACCGACAACACCCAGGACCGGCAACGGAGAGCCTGCATGCCCCGGGAACGGATTCCCTGTGTCTATATCCTGGCCAGCCAGCCACGAGGCACCCTCTATGTCGGCGTAACGTCCGACCTCCCAGCACGCATCTGGCAGCACAAGCACGATCAGGCCGATGGCTTCACCCGACGCTATGGCATCCATACTTTGGTCTGGTATGAAGTCCACGCACGGATGGAATCTGCGATCCTGCGCGAGAAGGCACTGAAAGCTTGGAAACGGCTATGGAAAATCCAACTGATCGAGGATGCGAACCCAACGTGGCGCGACCGGTACCCGGACATCCTTTGAGACGATAGAGACACAACGACGATGACACTCCCCTCCTTCACCGCCTTCCGCATCCACAACGACGAGGCCGGTTACCGCAGCGGCATCGAATCCATCGCCCTGGACGCGTTGAATCCCGGCGAAGTGGTCATCAAGACCGCCTACTCGTCGGTCAACTACAAGGACGCGCTGGCTGGCACGGGCGAAGGCAAGATCCTGCGCCGGTTCCCGCTGGTGGGCGGTATCGACGTGGCGGGGCATGTGGTGGCCTCCACCGATCCGGCATTCAAGGAAGGCGATGCCGTGCTCGTCACCGGCTGTGGCCTCAGCGAGACCCGCGATGGCGGGTATGCGGAATACGCGCGGCTGGAGGCCCGGTGGGTCATTCCGCTCCCCACCGGCCTGACGCTGCGCGAGAGCATGATCCTGGGCACCGCCGGCTTCACCGCCGCGCTGGCCCTGTTCCGCCTGTGCGAGAACCGGCAGGCGCCGGACCTGGGGCCCTTGGCGGTCACCGGGGCCACGGGCGGTGTGGGGTCGCTGGCGGTGGACATCTTCAGCAGGGCCGGGTTCGAGGTGCATGCCATCAGCGGCAAGCCGGACAATGCCGGCTATCTGACCTCCCTCGGCGCGCGCAAGGTCCTGCCACGCGATGCGCTGGCCACCACCCGCCCGATGGAAACCGCCCGCTTCGGCGGCGGCCTGGACAACGTCGGTGGCCCCATGCTGGCCAGCCTGCTGGCGCAGACCGTCCCCTACGGCAACGTGGCCACCGCCGGACTGGCCGCCAGCGCGGACCTGCCGACCACCGTGATGCCCTTCATCATCCGCGGGGTATCCCTGCTGGGCGTGGCCTCCGCCGGCACCGCCCGCGACATCCGCGACACGGTGTGGCAGCGGCTGGCCAGCGACTGGAAGCCCGCGCACCTGGACACCATCTGCACCCGGGAAACCACGCTGGAGGGCCTGCCCGAGGTATTCCGGACCATGCTGGCCGGCGGCTCCTTCGGTCGCACGCTGGTGCGAATGGGATGAACGGCAGCCGCGGCACGACGGGCGTCACCGCCTGACCGCCTTTGCCATTTGTCTTGTCCCGAACACGCTCTACAATCGACGCCGGGGACAACTTGGGGAACTCCATGGCAAAGATTCTGATCGTCGACGATTCACCCTCGCAGTTGCTGGGCATCCAGCGCATCGTCGAGAAACTGGGGCACGAATCCATCACCGCCGAGGACGGCGCCGCGGGCGTGGAAGTCGCCAAGCGCGAGCTGCCGGACATGGTGCTGATGGACGTGGTGATGCCCAACCTCAACGGGTTCCAGGCCACCCGCACGCTGAGCCGCGAGGCCACCACCAAGCACATCCCGGTGATCCTGGTGACCACCAAGGACCAGGACACCGACCGCATGTGGGGCCTGCGCCAGGGGGCCAAGGCCTACCTGACCAAGCCGTTCTCGGAAGACGAACTGGCCGAGGTCATCGAACGCATCTTCAACGCCCGCGAACTGCCCTCGCCCCCCTCGGCCTGACAGACAGCCCGCGCGGTACGCACGAAGAGCAGGCCCCGGCCTGCTCTCTGCGTTTGTGGCCCTTCAACGCGGCGCGACGTAGCCACCCCGCACACCGCGCGGCGACAGCACCAGTTGCCACAGTTGCGAACGACGGCTGCGGAAGGTGGCCATCGACGCGCCCAGGTAGAACCGCCACATGCGGCGGAAGCGCGTATCGTAGCGCGCGTCCAGCCGGTCCCAGGCGGCCTCCACGTTGGTGCGCCAGGCCTGCAGCGTGCGGTCGTAGTCGGCGCCGAAACCATGCCAGTCCTCCAGGACGAACCGCCCCTCCAGCGCGTGGGTGATCTGCGCCGCCGACGGCAGCATCGAGTTGGGGAAGATGTAGCGCGCGATCCAGGGATCGGTCCGCTGCACCGAGCGGTTGGTGCCGATGGTGTGCAGCAGGAACAGACCATCGGCGGGCAGGCAACGGCGGATCACGTCGAAGAACGTGGCGTAGTTCTTCACCCCCACATGCTCGAACATGCCCAGCGAGAACGCGGCGTCGAACCGCTCGTCCAGGTCGCGGTAGTCCTGCAGGCGGATCTCGATGGGCAGCCCGGCGCAGAGGCGGCGCGCGTAATCGGCCTGCTCGGCCGAAATGGTCACGCCGACCCCGCTGATCCGGTAACGTTCGGCGGCGAACTTCAAGGCCTCGCCCCAACCGCATCCCACGTCGACCACCCGCATGCCCGGGGCCAGCCGCAGCTTCCTGCACACCAGATCCAGCTTGGCTTCCTGCGCGGCATCCAGATCCTGCGCATTCGGCCAATAGGCGCAGCTGTACACCAGGCGGCGACCCAGCATGGCCGCGTACAGGTCGTTGCCCAGATCGTAATGGCGCCGTCCCACCTCACCGCTGCGACGGCGCGACTGCAGGTTGGTCAGGCGGGCGCGGAGCGCATCGAAGAGTTCGCCGGCCCCGTGCACCCGCTCGTCCAGGCGCGCATCGAGCAGGCGGGACAGCAGGCCGTCCAGCGCCTCGGCGTCCCACCATCCGTCCATGTAGCTCTCGCCCAGACCCAGCGAACCCTGACCCAGCACGCGTGCGTACACGCGGGGATCGCGGACCTGGAAATCCCATGGCCGGTCGCCACCGACCCGCACATCCGCCTCGGCCAACAGGGATCGCATCCTGTGCTCGAAGCGGACATGCGGCATGGCGGACTCAGCGGGCGAACAGCCCCGCGTACTCCGGCGCGATGTGGGGCAGCAGGACGGCGGCAGGCACGTCGACGGTCTGCGTGCCATCCGCGTAGGGGCCCACCTGGTAAGGCGGGAACACGAAGCGCAATGCGCCGATGCGGCCGGCCGCGTCCAGCACGGGCACGAACTCGCTGAAATTGCCGGCATCGGGCTGGGTGCCTTCGTCGATCATCCGGAACGTGCTCTTGATCAGCGCCGCCCGGTCGGCCGCGGGCAGTTCGTCCTCGTCCGCCCGCGTCACCACGGCCGTGTGCAACTGCTCGCGCACGTAGTCGCTGATGGCCTGCCACCCCTTGGCGTCGGGCACCAGCGCGGCCGACGTCAGGCGTGCGTCCTGCTGCGGCAGCCACACGAACCTCGCGATCAGCGGCTGGCCATGCGCGCCGCCGGTGTAGCGGCTGCCGTCGGCGGCGATCGCGACGATCTGCGGCGTATCCACCACCTGCTCGAACGCCAGCGACAACTCGTACGGCGCGCTGGGCTTGTCGTTGCCGAAGGCCTCGACCGCCTGCATCAACTCGGCCCGCTCGGCGGCGGCGTAATCGGACAGAGCCTTCGCCAGGCCGGGGTAGCGATTGGCCGATGCCGGAAAACTGATGCCGACCACATAACGGTCGGTCGTTTCGATGACGTCCTTCAGCGCCACCGGAGCGGCCGGCGCATCGGCCGCCGGTGACGATGCGGCGGGGGGCTGCGCCGAGGGCGCGGCGGGGGCGGATTCGCGCTTGCATGCCGCCAGGGAGGCGGCGACCCACAGGGCCAGGCAGGCGGTCCGCAGGAGAGGGGGGACTTGCTGGGGGACACTTCGGGCTCCTTCCGCGTGTGATGGCCGTCATTCTAGGGCGCGCCACCGGCCTCCTCCAGCGGGTTCAGCCCTCGACCAGATCGGCGTACTCGGGATGCCGCCGGACGTAGGCGGCGGAGTACGAGCACGCCGGCACCACCGGCCAGCCCCGGGCGCGCGCCAGATCCAGCGCGGCCTTCACCAGAAGGCCGGCGACACCCCGGCCACCGATGGCATCGGGCACGCCGGTGTGGTCGATGACCATCCGGCCGTCACGCAGCGAGTACAGCAGTTCGGCCTCATGGCCTTCCACCCGGGTATGGAAGCGGCGGGTGTCGGGGTCGTGATGCACATCCAGGGTGAGCGGGTCGTGGGTCATGGGATCTCCGTGGCAGCGGACTCACGGGCATTGTGACCCAATGCCCAGGGTGGACCGGGCAAAACTGACGCGGCGCGTCACATTCATGCTTGTGAAAGGACGCTTCGCAGACCTGAAACGTGATGGATTTGGCGGAATGCACGTTGGCACGATTGCTGCGTGGACAGGCTCATAGACTTCACGTGGGAGTTCCGCCATGAGCCTGATCGAAGCACTGCCCGACGTCGCCAGCGCCAGCGATTTCACCCTGCTGGAAGGCCTGTACCAGCTCACCGTCACCGGCCATACCAGCGACTGGGAATTCGAGCGCCTGAACAACGCCGTGTACGAACGCCTGCTGTCCACCTATTCCAGTGCCGAAGTCGGCAGCGTGCACGCCGTGCACTCGCTGATGGACTGACCGCAAGAGGCTTCTTTCAATCGGGTGCTCCGGCGCGGCGCAGGGGTCCGCCTTCGGGCGCGACTGCCGCGCCGGAGTCCCGTCCCTCCGTGGCCCTGCCGGAGGGTCCATCGGCGTCCTGCGCGCTGCCGGGCAGACGCCTCATTCGCCACGATGGTCGCGCTTGCCCTGGTTGCGCCGGTCCTGCGTCCCCAGGCTGCCCTGGATGGCCTTCATCCGGCTCTCGGCCGCGTGCAGTTCCAGCGCCTTGCCTGCCGCTTCCGGTGATGCGAAGCCGGCACCCGGCACCGCCGCGTGATCGCTGTCGTCCAACTGCTGCCAGGGCGCGGGCTGGCGGTCGTGCTCCTGCTTCTGTTCCAGCAAGGCGCGCGCATTCGCCAGCGCCCGCGCGGGCGTGATCTTCTTCGCTGCGCGCTTGCGCACCGCTGTCGTGCCCGTGCTCGTGGTCGTGGAGGCCCTGCTCGCGGTCTTCTTCTTCGCTTTCGTCGCCGACGCCTCAGCGGCGCTGCCTGCGGCTTTCTTCACCGCCTTGCGGGCGGTCTTCGCGGCGATCCGCGTGCCGCTGGCCTTCTGCGCGTCGCCGCGCCGGGCGGTGGTCTTCGGCACCGTCTTCTTCGCGACGGTCTTCTTCGCGACCTTGCGGGCCGTCGCCTTCTTCATGGCTCTCCTGGCCGCGGTACCGGCCGCCTTCGGGGTGCCCTTGGAGGTCTTCGCGGCCGTCTTGCGGACGGCCTTGTTAGCGCTCTTCTTCACCGCCTTGTTGGCGGCCTTCTTGCCCTGGGGACTGCGGACCGTCTTGCCTGCCGTTGCCATGCGTTGCTCCTGGGACGGGACATGCCGCCGGGATAGCATGGCCCACCTTCAGCGCAGGTGAGCAAAACCACAAGTACCGCTTAACCGAATGAAGGGCGCGACAGTTCTTCCAGGAAATGGCCGATCACACCGGCATCCATCACCACCAGGAACAGCACGCCGTAAGCCGCGCCGGCCAGATGCGCGCCATGGTTGATGTTGTCTCCGCCGCGCTTGTCCATCCAGATGCTGTAGGCGATGTACAGCACGGCGAAGACGATGGCCGGCATCGGGATGAAGAACACGCCGATCCTAGCCCAGGGCGCCAGCAGGATGAAGGCGAACAGCACCGCGGACACCGCACCGGAGGCGCCCAGGCTGCGGTAGTTGGGATCCTTCTGGTGCTTCAGGTACGTGGGCAGGATGGACACCACCAACGCCGAGAAATAGAACAGCGGGAACACCCACGGCCCTTTCTGCACCGCCATCCAGCCCTCGATCTGGCGGCCGAAGAAGAACAGCGTGAACATGTTGAAGAACAGGTGCCAGATATCGGCGTGGATGAAGCCGTAGGTGACCAGCCGGTCGTACTGGCGGTGGCGGTCGATCGCCGGTGGCCACAGGATCAGCCGCATCAGCAGCGACGGCGTGCGGAAGGCGACCAGGCTGACCACGCAGGTGGCGGCGATCAGCAGCAGGGTGATGGGCGCGCTCATGCGTGGTCCTCAGGCCGCGGTGCGGTAGTTGTCCTGCATCGGGTAGGTGCGTGCGTACAGCGCGAACGCCAGTGCCGCCACGAAAGCGAACCCTGCGAAGAAGAACATCAGGAATGCGTTCTCGCTCAGTCCAGTGCTGGCGATCTGCCCGATCACCGACTCGTTACGGATAGCCGCATTGGTCATCAAGACCCATAGGTTTCCGTACGAAACCGACAGTAGCCAAAAACTCATGATGACGCCCTTCATGGCCCTCGGCGCCTGGCTGTAGGCGAACTCAAGGCCGGTCGCCGACACCAGTACTTCGCCGAAGGTCAGCAGCAGGTAGGGCAGGATCTGCCAGGCCAGCGTCACAGGATCGCCACCGTCCAACCACAACTGGATCACACCCGCCACGATCCAGGCAAGGCCGGAGAACGCAATGCCGAAGCCCATCCGCCGGAGCGCCGTTGGCTCGTAGCCCATCCTGCGGAGCAGCGGATACAGCACCAGATTGTTGAAGGGAATCAACAGCATCACCATGATGGGATTCAAGGCCTGCATCTGGCCCGCCGTTACCACCAGCCAGCTGGGCCACCACCAGGCTTCATGTGGGATATGCATCGCCTGGCCCTGCAGCACCCAAGTGGATGCCTTCTGATCGAACAGCGACCAGAACGGTGTCACCAACGCGAACACGATCAGGATCCTGAGTACGGACCGCACGCCCTCGATCGCGGCGTCGGAATGGCGCGCACGCGCGCGATCCAGCTGCATCGAGGCGCCTACGCCAACCAGGCCCATCAAGACCCCCAAGCCGATCAGTACCGCCTTCACGAATCCCATCGAGGGAATGAGCGCGAGCGACGCGGCCGCCAGTACCACACCTGCCGTAGCCAACATCGTCCCCGCGCCCTTCCCCGGTGCCGGGCCGGTGAGCGCGCTGCGCACCACATTGAGGAACGAATCCGGGTCGGGAGGCGAAGGCGGCACATGGACGTACTTCTTGCGCCCGGCCCAGAAGATCACCGTTGCCAAGAACATCAGGATGCCGGGGATGCCGAATGCGACGCTGGGCCCATGGTTCCTGAGGAAGATAGGCATCAGGAGCGATGCAAAGAACGAGCCGAAATTTATCGTCCAATAGAAGGCGTCGTAGACCACCTTCGCCTTGTCCTTGTTGCTTTGGTCGAACTGGTCCCCGACGAATGCAGACACCAGGGGCTTGATGCCGCCCGAGCCCAGCGCGATGAGGAACAGTCCGGTGTAAAAACCGGTCCGGTTCTCCTCGAATATCGCCAGGCACGCATGACCGGCGCAGTAGACCAGAGACAGCCACAGGACCGTGTTGTACTTGCCGAAGAACCGGTCCGATAACCACCCGCCGAGCAGCGGGAAGAAATAAACGCCGATCACGAACGTGTGGAAGATGTCCTTCGCCTTGCCGTCCCGCTCCGCTTCCGGCAGATAGGCCAGCAGCACCGAGCTGATCAGGAACGGCACCAGGATGTTGCGCATCCCGTAGAAGCTGAACCGCTCGCAGGCCTCGTTGCCGATGATGTAGGGGATCTGGCGGGGCATGCGGCCCTGGCTGGCTTCTGCGGTCGTGCTCATCCGATCTTCCGGCGAAAAAGTCCCGGAAGGTTACCGTATCCGCCCGCGCAGGGTCGAACCGCCGGCGCCCGGGCGATGGCGCGATCGGGGACTGGGACTGACCGCGATTGCGCGGCATCATGCGCCCCTGCCCTGTTCAGGAATTCCCGATGCTGCGACCCCTCTGCGCCACCCTGCTGCTGGCCCTGGCACCCCTGACGCATGCCCAGTCCGCACTGACCACGGTGTCGGAACGGTCGGGCTTCATCGAGACAGGCCGCTACGAGGAAGTCGTGGCCTTGTGCGACGCCTTCGCCCGCCAGTATCCGAAGGCCGTGCGCTGCACCACGTTCGGGACCACGCCCGAAGGCCGCCCGATGAAGGCCCTGGTCGCCTCCACCAGCGGCGCCTTGACGCCGGAGCAGGCGCAGCGGCGCGGCCTGCCGGTGGTGCTGGTCCAGGGCGGCATCCATGCCGGCGAGATCGATGGCAAGGATGCGGGTTTCCTCGCCCTGCGCGAAGTGCTGGATGGCAAGGCGGCGAGCGGTGCGCTCGACACGCTCGTGTGGGTATTCGTGCCTGTGTTCAACGTGGACGGCCACGAGCGGTTCGGCGCTTGGAACCGTCCCAACCAGCGCGGCCCGAAGGAAATGGGCTGGCGCACCACCGCGCAGAACTACAACCTCAACCGCGACTACCTGAAAGCCGACACGCCCGAGATGCAGGCGATGCTGCAGCTGGTGCAGCGCTGGGATCCGCTGGTGACCGTGGACCTGCACGCCACCAATGGCGCGCAGTTCGAGCACGACATCTCGATCCAGGTCGAACCGGTGCATGCCGGCGACGCCGGGCTGCGCACGGCCGGCCTGGCGTTGCGCACCGGCGTCATCGACGATCTGGCCAGGCAGGGATCGCTGCCGCTGCCCTACTACCCTTCCTTCGTGGTGCAGGACGATCCCACCTCGGGCTTCGAGGATGGCGTGCCGCCACCGCGCTTCTCGCATGGCTACTTCCTGCTGCGCAACCGCATCGCGATGCTGGTGGAAACCCATTCCTGGAAGGAGTATCCGGTGCGCGTGCGCATCACCCGCAACACGGTGGTGTCCGTGCTGGAGCAGGTCGCGCGCGACGGCGCGTCATGGCGGGCCATGGCCAGGCAGGCGGACATCGCCGCCACCGGCCTGGGCGGCCGGCAGGAACCGCTGACCTACGTTGCGGCACCCGCGGCGCGCACGGTGGACTTCCGTGGCTACGCCTACACGCGCACCAAGTCGGAGGTGTCCGGCGCCCTGATGACGCGTTACGACGAAAGTACGCCGCAGGTCTGGAAGGTGCCGCTGAAGGACGACATCCGTCCGGGCATCGTGGTCCAGGCGCCGGGCGCGGGCTACCTGGTGCCCGCCGCTGAAGCCGCGTGGGTGGCGGCCGTGCTGAAGACGCATGGCGTGGAGTACCGCCTGCTGGGCAAGCCCTGGCGCGGCGACGCCGAGGTGTTCCGTGCGACCCGGAGCAGTTTCGGCGGCGCCCCGGTGGAAACCCACCAGCGCCTGACCGTGGAAGGCGACTGGACGCGCGAATCCCGCACCACGCCCGCAGGGGCGCTGTTCGTCCCCATCGCCCAGCCCAAGGCACGCCTGGTGATGGCATTGCTGGAGCCGAAGGCAGCGGACTCGTTGCTCGCCTGGGGCCGCTTCAACAACGCCTTCGAACGCAAGGAGTACATGGAGGACTACGTGGCCGAAGCCGTCGCACGCCAGATGCTGCGCGACCCGGCGGTGAAAGCCGAGTTCGACCGTCGGCTGCGCGAAGACACGGCGTTCGCGGAAAGTCCTGCCGCACGCCTGGAGTTCTTCTACCGCCGCCATCCCTCGTGGGACGAGCGCTACCAGCTGTATCCGGTGATGCGGGTGGATGCTGCGCCATAAAGGCGGACCTGCTTCATGCGGCGCGACAGGCATGCGGCTTCACCCCAGCCGCATCACCCCGTAGCGCGGTGGCGCATTGCCGTACGTCGTTTCGGTAAGCGGCGCCCCCATCTGCGCAAGCACGGCGCGTTGGTCCGGCAGCGGCGTGCGCAGCGTGCGGTCCTCGAATGCGGCCAGCCTGGCGAAGGCCGGCAAGGCCAGCGTGCGCTCCACGAAGGCCGCTGTCCGCGGCCACCGCAGCGGATCGACCTGGTACCTCACCCACGCCGCATTGCGGAAGAAGCTGGCGATGCTGATGTCGGCAACGGACAACTCGCCGAAGATCCAGCCGTCCCCGGGCAATCGCGGTTCCAGATAGTCCAGCGCGACCGGCAGTTCCTCTTCGCGCGCCTTGCGCACGACTTCCTCGTCCGTGCCCTCGTTGAACAGGAAGCGGCGCACGCCTTTCTGGAAGAACATCCGCCAGATCACCACGTCGCCGAGATACGAGTCGGCATATTCCTCCAGCCAGCGCGCCTTCGCGCGATCCACCGGATCGGCGGGATACAGCGGGGGCGTGGGGAAGCGGTCCTGCAGGTATTCGCAGATGACGGTGGAATCGTTGAGCACCAGCTCGCCATCGATCAGCACCGGGATGCGACGCAGCGGGCTGAGCCTGCTGAAGTCTTCGTCGCCCACGAACGGCGCGATGGGATCGATGCGGTAGGGAATGCCCTTCAACTCCAGGCAGACCAGCACCTTGCGCACGTATGGCGAGATGTAGTTGCCGATGATCGTCAGCGTCTGCGCCATGTCCCTGCTCCGTCGAAGTCCGATGCAGGGTGCGCAGTCCGTGCGGCCCGGTCAACCCGGCGCACTGCGCTGGCCCCCTCTTCGGGGGACGCCCTGCGCTGACCAAGGGCGCGTTGACGATTCATTACAGGTGACGACATTAAGCTGCCCGCCTCCACCGCCACCCGAGGAGCCTGCGCGATGCCACGCCCCCTGCTGACCATGGCCTGCCTGCTCGGACTGGCGGCATGCCAGTCCCCGGTCACCACGCCGCCGCCTGCCGAAGGGACATCCACGCCGCGACCGGCCGCGCAGAACCCCAGCGACGCCGCTGCCGCCGCGCCGATCCCGTGGCAGTGCGGTGACCAACGCATCGGCGCGCGCGTCGACAACACGGCACGCAACATTTCGCTGGAGATCGACGGAAAGACCCTGACCCTGGCGCAATCGCCTGCCGCCTCGGGCGCACGCTATGCCGACGCCGCCGGCAACGCGTTCTGGAATAAAGGGGATGAGGCGACGCTGACCCTCGCCGGCCGAACCGTCGTCGAATGCCGTCAGGCCAGCCAGGACTCCCCCTGGGACGCGGCCAGGGCGCGTGGCAGTGTGTTCCGTGGCCTGGGTACCGAGCCCGGCTGGACCGTGGAGATCGGTGCCGGTGCAACGCCGCGCCTGCTGGCCGAGCTGGACTACGGCGAACGCCGGATCGAAGTGGCGCAGGCGAGCAGGACCGAAGAGGGTTACGTCGGCAGCACGGCCGAAGGCCTGGCCGTTTCGCTGACCACCAAGCGTGAACCCTGCAACGACGGCATGAGCGACAACGCCTACCCGGCGTCGGCAACCCTGACCGTCGGCGGCCGGACCTACCGTGGCTGCGGCCGCTTCCTGACCGAATGAGGCACGCATGAGCCGACGTTCCCGCCGCCGCCAGTCCGCTGGCCTGCGTCTGCCCCTGATCGCTTTCGCGGCGCTGCTGCTGGTCGGTGCCGGCGCCTGGTGGTGGTCGCAGCGCGACGACGCGCCCGATGCGGCGACGGCCGTCGACGCGCCGCGGGCCGGCGATCCGCAACGCATCAAGGAAACACTCTCGCTGCCGCCGGTCGAGGACACACGCCCCGGCGGTCTTGCCGGGGACGTGCCCATGCCGCCGGCCAGCGCTCCGGCCACCCGCGCCCTGCCCGCCTTCCTGCCGCCCGAGGCGCGCACGACGCTGGCGCTCATCGCGCGCGGGGGCCCCTACCCGCACCGGCAGGATGGTGCCGTGTTCCAGAACCGCGAAGGCCGCCTGCCGCGGCAGGGGCGCGGCTACTACCGCGAGTACACGGTGGACACGCCCGGGCTGGCGCATCGCGGTGCGCGCCGCATCGTCACCGGCGGCGATCCGCCGCGCGAGTACTACTACACCGACGACCACTACGAGAGCTTCCGCCGGTTCGAGATCGGCCAGGACGCCACGCCATGAGCGATTCCGGCTTCGACCCCGGCCTGGCCGACCCCGCGCGCGCCGGCGTGTTCTTCGTCACCGAGGACGACCTGGGACCGTTGGCCGCCGTCGGCCGCGACGCCGGCCTGCTCGCGCGGCGCATCGACCTGTCCGGCTGCGACGGCAAGGCGGCGCTGCTGCTGCGCATCGCCACGGTGCTGGACTTCCCGGATACCTCCGGACGTAACTGGGACGCCCTGTCGGACAGCCTGCGCGATCTGTCCTGGTTGCCCGCGCCCGGCTATGTGCTGCTGTTCGAGGAAGCCCACGCGCTGCGCGAGCGCAACGAAACCGATTTCGACACCCTGCTCGACATCCTGGACGAAGCCTCGCAGGCGTGGGCGGCGGCGGACGTGCCGTTCTGGGCCTTCATCGCCCTGCCGGACGAGGAGTTCCCCGACCTGCAGTGAAGCCACGGGCGGCGGTCGCGCCGATCTGCGAAAATGCCGCATGCTCGATTTCAGACATCTCCCGCTGGCGCCCGGCCTGCAGCAGGGCGTCGACGCCCTCGGCTACACGCAACCGACCCCCATCCAGGCGCAGAGCCTGCCCGCCATCCTGGAGGGGCGCGACGTCATCGCCCAGGCCCCCACCGGCAGCGGCAAGACCGCCGCGTTCGGCCTGGGCCTGTTGCACCGGCTGGACGTGGCCAGCGTGCGCACGCAGGCGCTGGTGCTGTGCCCCACGCGCGAACTGGCCGACCAGGTGGCGCAGCAGCTGCGCAGGCTGGCGGTGGGCCTGCCCAACCTCAAGGTGCTGACGCTGTGCGGCGGCCTGCCGCTGGAGCCGCAGATCCGTTCGCTGGAAGCGCACGACCCGCACGTGGTGGTCGGCACGCCGGGCCGCATCCAGGAACTGCTGCGCAAGAAAGTGCTGCACCTGGGCGGCGTGCGCACGCTGGTGCTGGACGAGGCCGACCGCATGCTGGACATGGGCTTCGAGGAACCGATCCGCGAGATCGCCGGCAAGACGCCGAAGGACCGCCAGAGCCTGCTGTTCTCGGCCACCTTCACCGACGCCATCCGCGACATCGCCCGCAATACCCTGCGCGACCCGCTTGAGGTCACGGTGGACGCGCCGCAGGAGCAGGCGGCCATCGAGCAGCGCTTCGTGCGCGTGGAGCCGGAGCGCAAGCAGACCGCGCTGGCCGGCCTGCTGGCGCAGCGCGGCGTGGCATCGTGCGTGGTGTTCTGCAACATGCGCAAGGACGTGGACGAAGTGGCCGGCTCGTTGCAGCACTTCGGCTTTTCCGCGCTGGCCCTGCACGGCGACATGGAACAGCGCGACCGCGACGAGGTGCTGGTGCGTTTCGCCAACCGCAGCTGCAACGTGCTGGTCGCCAGCGACGTGGCGGCGCGCGGACTGGACATCGAGGACCTGGCGCTGGTCGTCAATTACGACATGCCCAGCGATGCGGACACCTACGTGCACCGGATCGGCCGCACCGGACGCGCGGGTCGCGGGGGCTTGGCGATCAGCCTGTGCACGCCGCGCGAATTGCCGCGCGCCGCGGTGATCGAGGAACGGCTGGGCGCACCGCTGTTGTGGGACCGCAACGTCCCTTCGGCGCCCAAGGCCAACACCGCGCCGCCGGCCACGATGACCACGCTGCGCATCGACGCCGGCAAGACCGACAAGCTGCGCCCCGGCGACGTGCTCGGCGCGCTGACCGGCGATGCGGGCCTGCCCGCGTCCGCGATCGGCAAGATCAACGTCTTCGCCACCCGGACCTACGTGGCCGTGGCGCGCGACAAGGCCGGCGCCGCGCTGGCGCGGCTCAACGCCGGCAGGATCAAGGGCCGAAGCTTCCGCGTGCGCAAGCTCTGACACCCAGGCCGCAGCGCGTGGGAGCGCCCCCTGGGCGCGATGCGGTTACCTGTCTGATCCGGAAAGAAGCATCGCGCCCAAGGGGCGCTCCTGCAGGTCTTGCGAATGGCTGCCCGCAAACAAAAACGCCGGCGCTTGCGCACCGGCGTTTTCTTGAACCAAGGGTTCAGGGCTGGATTACAGCGCCTGCACCTGGTCGGCCTGCATGCCCTTCTGGCCCTGCACGGCGACGAAGGAGACCGCCTGGCCTTCCTTCAGCGACTTGAAGCCATTGCCCTGGATCGAGCGGAAGTGCACGAACAGGTCGGGGCCGCTCTGCGGGGTGATGAAGCCGAAGCCCTTGGCGTCGTTGAACCACTTGACGGTGCCGGTCTGACGTTCAGACATCTTTACTAACTCCTGAAACATGGATGAAAGGACCACGATTCCGGCATGGACCGGATCGGGACTGGGTTTGCAGGCGTTGGTAAAGCGGGAAGATGTAGCAGATGTATCTACCGCATCAGGCTCACGATTCACGGTGACCCTGGCAAGCACAGTGGGGCGCACTCTACCGGGGTTTTGGCGTAAAAGCGAATCCCAGCCTCCTGGAAGCTGAACAGGGGTCTCCCCGTCCTGCGGCAAAACCGCCCGCGGCCGGCCCGCCCGCGCTCCCGGCGTATGATGGCGCCCCTTTCGCAGGACCCCCGCCATGGCCCTCAAGTCCACCGTCGTCAAAGCCGAGCTGCAGATCAGCGACATGGACCGCCACTACTACGGTGCCCACAGCCTGACCCTGGCCCAGCACCCCTCCGAGACCGATGAAAGGCTGATGGTGCGGCTGCTCGCCTTTGCGCTGCTGGCCGGGGACCGACTGGAGTTCGGCAAGGGCCTGAGCAACGAGGAAGAACCCGACCTCTGGCGCAAGGACTACACCGGCCTGATCGAACAGTGGATCGACCTGGGCCAGCCGGACGAATCGCGGATCCGCAAGGCCTGCGGGCGTGCCCGCGAGGTCGTGGTGGTCAACTACGGCGGCCGCGCGGCCGATCTGTGGTGGGACAGGAACGCGGCGCTGCTGGCGCGCCACCGCAACCTGACCGTGCTCGACATCGCGCCCGAGGCGGTCGAGGCCCTGACGGCGCTGATGGTCCGCAGCATGCGTTTCAACGTGATGATCCAGGACGGCGAGATGCAGTGGATGACCGACGATCGCGTCGTCAGCGTCATTCCCGCGATCCGCCAGACAGGGCTCGCCCGGGCCGCCTGAGCGCATGGCGCCCACCCACGACGTCCTGGTGATCGGCGGCGGCGCGGCCGGTCTGATGACCGCACTCACGGCCGGCCAGCGTGGCCTGCGCGTGCTGGTCGTCGAGCACGCCAACAAGGTCGGCAAGAAGATCCTGATGTCGGGCGGCGGACGCTGCAACTTCACCAACACCGGCACCACGCCGGCCAACTTCCTGTCGGCCAATCCGCACTTCTGCAAGTCGGCGCTGGCGCGCTACACGCCGGGCGATTTCATCGGCTTGGTCGAGCGCCACCGCATCGCCTACCACGAGAAGGAACTCGGCCAGCTGTTCTGCGATGTCTCGTCCAAGCTGATCGTGAAGATGCTGGTCGACGAATGCCTGGCCGCCGGCGTGCGCATCGAGACAGGCTGCAGCGTGCACCAGGTCGGGCAGGCCGAGGGCGTGTTCCGGCTGGACACCACGCTGGGCCGCTTCGCAGCGCCCTCGCTGGTGGTCGCCACCGGCGGCCTGTCGATTCCCAGCATGGGCGCCACCGGCTTCGGCTACGACCTGGCGCGCCAGTTCGGCCACGACGTGCTGCCCACGCGCGCGGGCCTGGTGCCGTTGACCCTGAGCGGCAAGCACCAGCAGCGGCTGGCCGACCTGAGCGGCCTGTCGTTCCCGGTGGAAGCGCGATGCGGCAAGGCGCGTTTCCGCAACTTCATGCTGCTGACCCACCGGGGCGTGAGTGGGCCGTCGATCCTGCAGATCTCCTCGTACTGGCAACCGGGCGACGATCTGCGGCTGGACCTGCTGCCCGACCGCGATGCGCGGGACTGGCTGGAAGCCCAGCAGAAACAGCGGCCCGACGCCGAATTGAAGACGGTCCTGTCCGACGCGTTGCCGCGCCGCTTCGCCCAGCGCCTGTGCGAGGTCTGGCTGCCCAACCGGCCGATGAGGCAGTTCAACGCGCCGCAGCTGAAGCAGGCCGCCGAACTGCTCGCCGACTGGCCCCTGGTCGCCAGCGGCACCGAGGGTTACCGCACCGCCGAAGTCACGCTGGGCGGCGTGGACACCGACGGCGTGTCCAGCAGCACGATGATGTCCAGGCAGGTGCCAGGCCTGTTCTTCGTCGGCGAAGTGCTGGACGTCACCGGCTGGCTGGGCGGTTACAACTTCCAGTGGGCCTGGGCCTCGGGCCGCGCGGCGGGCATGGCGGTCTGACGCACTGCGGCGTTCCTGACACACCCCCCTTTGCTAGTCTGTGGAAACCGGTGTCATCCCAGGGTTTCCATGACCGTATCCAACGAAACATCGCGGCGACGCTTCCTCGCGCAATTGCTCGGCACGTCGGTGTTCGCCACTCTGGTGACCGCACTGCCCAGCCGCGCCGCGACCGCCAGGACTGCGTCCGCAACGACCCGCAGCGGACGCATCGCCGGCTTCGTCGATCGTGGCATCCACGTCTTCCGCGGCGTGCCCTACGGCGGCGATACCGCCCGCCGGCGGTTCCAGCGCGCCCTGCGTGAAGCCGCCTGGACCGGCACGCGCGATGCCACCGGCTTCGGCGCGTCGGCACCGCAGCGCGGCGATGCCGACGGACAGCCCGTCAGCGAGGACTGCCTGTTCCTCAACGTGTACACGCCGGCCCTGCGCGATGGCGGCAAGCGCCCCATCCTGTTCTACATCCACGGCGGCGGCTACAACAACGGCTCGGGCTCGCACCCGCTGTACGACGGGGTGAACCTGTGCCGCCGGGGCGATGTCGTCGTGGTCACCGTCAACCACCGGCTCAACGCGTTCGGCTACCTGTATCTCGGCGAGAGCGACGATGAGCGGCTGCGCGAGGCCGGCAACGTCGGCCAGCTGGACCTGATCGACGCCCTGCGCTGGGTGCGCGAGCATGCGCACGAGTTCGGCGGCGATGCGGGCAACGTCACCGTGTTCGGCCAGTCCGGCGGCGGCGCCAAGATCGCCACGCTGATGGCCATGCCCGCGGCCGATGGCCTGTTCCACAAGGCGATGACGATGAGCGGCCAGCAGGTCACCGCGGCCGGTCCGCGCGCGGCCGCGCAGCGCACCGCGCTGTTCCTGGCCGAACTGGGCCTGGGCACACGCGATACCGACGCACTGCTGGCAATGCCTATGGCGCGCCTGCTGGAGGCCACGCGCGTGCGCGATCCGTCGCGCGTGGAGAATACCTCGCTCTACTTCGGCCCCGTGCTGGACACGCACACCCTGCCCCGGCATCCGTTCTACCCCGATGCCCCTGCGCAGTCGGCACGCATCCCGATGGTCATCGGCAACACCCGCGACGAGACGCGCGCGTTCCTCGGCCACGACGAAGCGAACTTCGTGCTGACCTGGGACCAGCTGCCGCAGAAGCTGCGCGAGCAGCAGTACGTCGATCTGTCGCCGGACGTGGTGATCGCCGAGTACCGCCGGCTGTATCCGGACTACACGCCGTCGGAGGTGTTCTTCGCGGCCACCACCGCGGGCCGGTCCTGGCGCGGGGCCATCATCGAGGCGGAGGAACGGGCGAAGCAGGGATCACCCGCCTGGGTCTACCAGCTGGACTGGCGCTCATCTGCCGAAGGCGGACGCCTGCGCGCCTTCCATACGCTCGACATCCCGCTGGTGTTCGACAACGTGACGGCCGAAGGGTCGAAGACCGGCGACGACGCACGGGCGCGCACGCTGGCCTCGCGCATGAGCCAGGCCCTGATCGCCCTCGCCCGCCACGGCGACCCGAACCATGCGGACCTGCCGGCGTGGGCGCCGTACACCCTGCCGCAGCGCCAGACGATGGTGTTCGACGACACGCCCAGGATGCAGGACGACCCGCGTGGCGGCGAACGCAAGCTCTATCAGCGCGTGCCCTTCGTCCAGCGCGGCACGATGTAGCGGGCGCCGAGCGCGCGATCGCCAGGATGGCCCGGCCGCCGGTCGTGTGCGCGGCGCACGCTACGCCATGACCTCCGCAGCGATCTGGAACGAGCGCAGGCGCTTGCCGTGGTCGAAGATGTTGGCCGTCACCATCACTTCGTCCGGGCGATGGCGCTGGATGAACTCGCCGATGCCCTTGCGCACGGTGTCGCGGCTGCCGACGACGGCGCAGGCCAGGGCCTGGGCCACGCCGGCCTTCTCGTGCGGCTCCCAGAATGCTTCGATGTCGTCGATCGGCGGCGGCACCAGGCCCGCACGGCCACGCCGCAGGTTGACGAAGGCCTGCTGCTGGGTGGTGAACAGATGGCGGGCTTCTTCGTCGGTCTCGGCCGCCACCACGTTCAGCGCCAGCATCGCGTGGGGCTTGTCCAACCGCTTCGACGGGCGGAAATCGCGGTGGTACAGCAACAACGCCTGGTCCATCGCATCGGGCGCGAAATGCGAGGCGAACGCATACGGCAGTCCCAGCGCGGCGGCCAGCTGCGCGCCGAACAGGCTGGAGCCCAACAGCCACACCGGCACGTCGAGGCCCGCGCCCGGCACGGCCCGCACCGCCTGGCCTTCCTGCACCGGTTCGAAGTAGCGCAGTACTTCCTGCACGTCCTGCGGGAACTGCTCCGCACTGTCGAAATAGCGCCGCAACGCACGCACCGTGGCCTGGTCGGTGCCCGGCGCGCGGCCCAGGCCCAGGTCGATGCGTCCGGGATACAGCGACGCCAGCGTGCCGAACTGCTCGGCCACCTGCAGCGGCGAATGATTCGGCAGCATGATGCCGCCGGCGCCCACGCGGATCGTGGAGGTGGCGCCGGCCACGTGACCGATCAGCACCGCCGTCGCCGCGCTGGCGATGCCCGGCATGTTGTGGTGTTCGGCCAGCCAGTAGCGCGTATACCCCCAGCGCTCGGCATGCTGCGCGAGATCGCGCATGTGCGCGAACGCCTGGGTGGTGTCGCTGCCCTCGCAGACGGGCGCGAGGTCGAGAAGCGAGTACGGGATCATGGTGGCACCGGCAATGACGATGCGATCGTCATGGGGACGCGGACGGCCCGCTTCCACCCCGCGGGGCGGGACGCTGTATCCCGCCTAGCCCAGCAGGTCGAACGGCCCACCCTGCTCGAGCGCACGCTGATAGGCCGGTCGTGCGTGGATGCGCTGCAGGAAGCCGGCCAAGTTGGGATAGGCCCCCAGTCCGGCGCGTACCGCCGCGGCTTCGATCGGGAAGCTCATCTGGATGTCGGCCGCGCTGAACTGCTCGCCCGCGAACCACGGTGCCCTGCCCAGTTCGCTTTCCATGTAGCCCAGGTGCAGTTGCACCTGCGGACCGACGAAGGTCCGCATCGCCTTGTCGGCGATGCCGCGCGCGATGGGACGGGCGAAGAACGGCATGGGCGCCTTCTTCAGGCGGGAGAACACCAGGCTCAGCAGCATCGGCGGCATCGCCGAGCCTTCGGCGTAATGCAGCCAGTAGCGGTACCGCAGGTGTTCGGCCGTGCCGGGCGACGGGGCGAACCGGCGCGCGGCGTCGTAACGCTCCACGAGGTATTCGAGGATGGCAGCGGATTCGGCCAGGATGTATCCACCATCGGCCACCACCGGCGACTTGCCCAACGGGTGGATCTTCTTCAGCTCCGGTGGCGCGAGCAGGGTCTGCGGTTCGCGCTGGTAGCGCACCACGGTGTAGTCCAGGCCCAGTTCCTCGAGCAGCCAGAGCACGCGCTGGGAACGGGAGTTGTTGAGGTGGTGGACGGTGATCATGCCGTTACTCCGTGGGGATGGGCCATGCTACCGCGGCTCTCATCCCGGTAGGAGCGACGTCAGTCGCGACCGGATGCAGCGGCCGTGTGTGACTCCGCTGCAGGCGCGAGGGCTCGGTGCCAAGTGTCCGCTCCCGCGAGTGTGGGCCGTGCGGTCGCGACTGACGTCGCTTGTGTCTATCGATTGGGTAGATTGCGTTGTGAGAGCGGAGTGCGGCAGCCCGATATGTCGCTGTGCGTTAGCACGTGTAGGAGTCCGGGGCGCCGCACTCCGTACTCCCATCTCAAGCCCGAACAGTTGCACGGATGGCAGTCCGCAGTACAAGCCAGGGATCGATGGGAGTGCTCTCGCCCCTAGGCTACTACGGAGTGCGCATGAATTCGTACGTCGGCATCGATGTCTCCAAGGACGAACTGGTCGTCCATGTCCTGCCCGCCCAGCAGGACCGCGTGTTTCCCAACACCGCTCAGGGTCTAGTCGGACTGGTCGGCTGGCTGCTGGAACTGGAAGGCTGCCGGGTTGCCTTCGAGGCCAGCGGCGGCTATGAACGCGATCTGTTGGATGGACTGCACCAGGCCGGTGTGGCGGCCGTGCGTTTGCCGGCCCGGCGTCCACGCGATCTGGCCAGAGCGTTGGGCTTGAAGGCCAAGACCGATGCCCTGGATGCCCGCGTGCTGGCCCTGGCCGCGCAGATGCTGCCGGCCACTACCACGCCCCCTGCGACCGCTCCGATGCAGAACCTGCGCGAGTGGTTGCAACTGCGCACGGCCCTGGTGCAGGAGCGCGACAATCATCGGCGACGGATCCAGCAGGTGCGCCAAGCCTCTGTGCAGACCTTCCTGCGCTCGGTCATCGACAGCCTGCAACAGCGAATTGCCCAGGTCGAGCAGCAACTACGCTGCGCCCTTGAACGCTGTCCCGTCCAGATCGGCGCCGCGCCGGGACTGGGCCCGATCCTGCGTGCCACCCTGGCCGCCCGCCTGTCGGAACTGGGCCAGCTGGACCGGCGGCAGATCGCCTCCCTGGTCGGTCTGGCGCCCTACAACCGCGACAGTGGACGCTGGCGTGGTCAGCGCTGCATCGGAGGCGGAAGGGCCGATGTGCGACGCGTGCTCTACATGGCGACCTGGGCCGCCATCCGGGCACGCTCACCCCTGGCGCAGACCTACCAGCGGCTGGTAGCCGCAGGTAAACCCAAGAAGCTCGCAGTGACCGCCTGCATGCGCAAGTACCTGACCATGCTCAACGCCATGGCGCGCGATCAAGCGCCATGGGCGCCTGCTACGTCGACGGCCTAGACACAGTTGACTCCTACAGGGAAACGATGCGATTCAGGAGCTGCACGACAGCATCGAACAACCCGCGCGATCGCGTGCCCAGTCGGGGCGACGCCCGGCATAGCGCTCGCGGCCCGGCTGGTCGTCGTACGGCCGGCGCATGACGTCCAGCAGTTCATGGACGCCGGACAGGTCGCCCGCTTCGGCGGCTTCGATGGCCTGCTGGGCCAGGTAGTTGCGCAGCACGTAGCGGGGATTGGCCAGGCGCATGCGCTCGCGGCGCGCGCCGGCATCGAGCGCGTCCTCGTCGCGGCGGCGTGCGTATGCGGCCAGCCAGTCGCGCAGCGCCGGCGCGACGGCCTCGCGCTTCGGCGGATCGTAGAAGGCGTCATCGAAGGCCGACAGCGAGGCATCCGATGGATCCGCATCGATCAGCGCACGGAAGAACAGCGTCATGTCGACCTCGCCTTCCTGCAGGAGGCCGAGGAGGACTTCCATGCGCACGACATCTTCGTCGCGGCACTCGGCCAAGCCCAGCTTGCGTGCGATGTTGTCGCGATCGGCCCGCGCGTAGGCGTCGGCGAAGCGCTGCAACCCTTCCTGCAGGGCCTCCACTCCGTCCAACAAGGGCGACAGCGCCTGCGCGAAGCGGCTCAGGTTCCAGCCCGCCACCCGCGGCTGCCAGCCGAAGCGATAGCGACGGCCCTGCGCGTCGGTCGTGTTCGGCGTCCAGTCCGGATCGTAGTTGTCGATCCAGCCGTAGGGGCCGTAGTCGATGGTCAGGCCGAGCACCGACATGTTGTCGGTGTTCATCACGCCATGCACGAAGCCCACGCGCATCCAGTGCGCCACCATCGCCGCCGTGCGTTCGCAGACCTCGGCGAACCAGGCCGCATAGAGCGACTCGCCTTCCCCCGCCAGGTGGGGAAAATCGCGCCGGATCGTGAAGTCCACCAGTGCGCGCAGCAGCTCCGTTTCGCCGCGCGAGGCCGGCAACTGGTAATGGCCGAAGCGCAGGAACGACGGCGCCACGCGGCACACGATCGCACCCGGCTCGGGCTGCGGATGGCCGTCGTAGAACATGTCGCGCACGACCTGCTCGCCCGTGCCGACCAGGCTCAAGGCCCGCGTGGTGGGCACGCCCAGATGGTGCATGGCCTCGCTGCACAGGAACTCGCGGATCGAGGAGCGCAGCACCGCGCGTCCATCGGCCGTGCGCGAGTACGGCGTCGGTCCTGCGCCTTTGAGCTGCAGTTCCCAGCGTTCGCCGCGCGCATTGACCGCCTCGCCCAGCATGATGGCGCGGCCATCGCCGAGTTGCCCGGCCCAATGGCCGAACTGGTGGCCGCCATAGTTGCCGGCGTAAGGCCGCATGCCGGACAGCAGCGCGTTGCCGCCGAACACCTGTGCGAATGCGGGAGACGCGACATCGGCGTCGTCCAGCCCCAGCAGCGCCGCCACTTCGCGCGAATGCGCCAGCAGCGTCGGGGCGAGGACCGGCGTGGGGTCGGCCGGCGACCACAACGCGCCACGAACCTCGCGGCGCCGGGATCCC
Organism: Pseudoxanthomonas sp. F37; assembly: GCF_022965755.1. Classification (NCBI taxonomy): domain Bacteria; kingdom Pseudomonadati; phylum Pseudomonadota; class Gammaproteobacteria; order Lysobacterales; family Lysobacteraceae; genus Pseudoxanthomonas; species Pseudoxanthomonas sp. F37. The sequence goes on from NZ_CP095187.1 coordinate 2,244,084, forward strand.
TGTTCCGGGTCTCCCGGCAGTTCGCGGACGAAGCGGTTGTCGAAGCGCAGGGCGTCCAGGCCGCTCATGCGGCGTCCGCGGCCCCGTCCACCAGCGGCGTCAGGTCCGGCCGCAGCGCCACGCGCTCATCGAACACGAAACAGGCGCCGTCGTAGCCGAAGCCGCCGACCTGTTCGAAGTAGCCCAGGATGCCGTCGTCCAGCTGCAGCACGTTGTCCATGCCGTCGGCCTGCATCCACAGCGCGGCCTTTTCGCAGCGGATGCCGCCGGTGCAGAAACTGACCACCGTGGCGTCCCTCAGTGCATCGCGATGCGGCTCCAGCGCGGCCGGCAGGTCGGTGAACTTCTCGATCGGCAGCGTCAGCGCACCGGCGAAGGTGCCGTAGGCGATCTCCTGCTGGTTGCGGGTATCCAGCATCACCACGCGACGGCCGGCATCGTCGTGCCCCCGTTCCAGCCAGCGGGCCAGCGTGGCGGGGGCGACGACGGGCGCCCGCGCGCGTTCGGGCGTGGTGCCGGGGCGGCGGAAGCTGATGATCTCCGGCTTCACCTTGACCTTCAGGCGCGCGAACGGGACCCGGCCACTGGTGCTGTACTTCACCCGCAGGCCGGCGAAGCGCGCGTCATCACGCAGCGGGGCAAGGAAGGATTCGATCGCGTCCGCGTCGCCGGCCAGGAACAGGTTCAGCCCCTCGCCCGCCACCAGCACCGAGCCGCGCAGCGACAGTGCGCCGGCACGCGCATGCAGGGTGGCCGCGAAGTCGGCGGGCGCTTCGATGGGCGTGAAGTGGTAGGCGGCGATATTGGTGACCATGCCGCGATTTTACCGTCCGTCGGCCGGCAGCCCTTCATTCAACCAGGTGGTTGACAGTCATCGACCCAGCCAGGATATTCAACCGCATGGTTGAACAAGACACGGACCGGCTGGACGCCCTCTTCCACGCACTGGCCGACGGCACACGCCGCCGCATGCTCCGCAGCCTGGGCGGGCAGCCGCGCAGCGTCGGCGAGCTGGCGGCGCCCTTCCGCATCTCGCTGGCCGCGGCCTCCAAGCACATCAAGGTGCTCGAGCGCGCCGGCCTGGTCACGCGGCAGATCCGCGGCCGCACCCACCTGTGCCACCTGCAGCCGCAGGCGCTGGCCGAAGGCGAAGCCTGGCTGCGCCATTACGCGCAGTTCTGGACCGCCCGCCTGGACGCGCTCGATGCGGTCCTGCAGGAGGACACGCCATGCCCTTCCTTTCCGACCGAGAGCCCATCATGACGACGTCTTCCGCCACCGCCACCGCCACGGTCGAGGTGACCGTGCACCGCGGCTTCGCCGTGTCCGCCGAACGGGTGTTCGACGCCTGGCTGACGCCCCGCCTGCTGGGCCAATGGATGGTCGGTCCGGACGTACGCGAGGAAAAGCTGCTGCGCCTGGACGTGGACCCGCGGGTCGGCGGCCGCTTCTCGATGCTCGTCGAACGCGACGGCGAGCGCATCGACCATGTCGGCGAATATCTGATCATCGAGCGGCCGCATCGGCTGTCCTTCACCTGGACCATCGCCGGTGAGGCCGACCAGGATGGCAGCCGCGTGGATATCGTGATTTCCCCGACGGACGCCGGCTGCGAGCTCCGGCTCACCCACACGCTGCCACGCGCCTGGGCGGACTACGCCGACCGCACGCAGCAGGGCTGGTCGCGCATGCTCGAGGCCCTGCACGCGATATTCTGAGGCTGTCGCAGCCCATCCGGCGGGACGAGCAACGCCCGGCTTTCAGAGCAGCAGCCAGGGCAAGGCCAGCGTCACCGCGACGATGAAGAGCATCGCCGCCAGCACGCCGACGACGTACAGCGGCCGGTCGCGCAGCAGGCCGGCGAAGGTCTCGGCGCGCCCCTCCCGCTCGGCAGTGGCGCGCTCGGAGCGCGCACGGTCGCGGCGCAGCGCCTGGTAGTCGGCCATCAGGGCCTTCGCGCGGGCCAGCTGGCCGGTGTCCTCGATCCACAGCCCGCCTGAAGAGATGCCCCAGGGGCTCGGCTGGGTCTCGTAGAAATCGATCGCGTTCGCCCGCAGCAGGTCGCGTACTTCATCGGCCTCGTCGGCCGGTACGTTGCGCAGGTTGAGGAAGAGTTTCGCCATCGCGGCAGTCTAGCCGGTCAGCGTGCGGCGCACCGGCGTGCGGTACGCTGCGCGTCCCCTCCCGTCCGGATGTCCGATGCGCGCCCTGTTGCTTGCCCTCTCGCTGACCCTGCTCGCCGCCTGTACGCCCCCCGGCCCGCCGCCCGGTGGCAGCGTCGCCGAATTGCAGCGCCTGGATACCCGCGCAGGCACGGGCACCGTCGCCACCAGCAGCAGCGACGTCACCGTGCACTACACCGGCTGGCTGTATGACGAGAACGCGCCCGACAAGCACGGCGTGAAGTTCGACAGCTCGGTCGACCGCGGCCAGCCGTTCACCTTCCTGCTGGGCGCGGGCCAGGTGATCCGCGGTTGGGACGAAGGCGTGGCGGGCATGAAGGTGGGCGGCAAGCGCACGCTGCTGATTCCAGCCGACCTGGGCTACGGCAGCAATGGCGCGGGCGGCGTGATCCCGCCCGGCGCGTCGCTGGTGTTCGACGTGGAGCTGCTGGATGTCAAGCCGCACGAGTGAGCGGCGATATCGTCGCCGGAGCGAAGGCCAGTGCGGGAGCGACGTGAGTCGCGAGCTTCCGGCAAGGGAAAAGGCCTGCCGGACGCGATAAGGCGGACCGGACGCCGCATGCCCGGCGGTGCGTTCATCGCGACTGGCGTCGCTCCCGCCTCTGCCATCCCGACCTCGGCTTACTCCACCGGCGCCAGCCGCAGGTCGTGGAAGTCGAAGCTGAAATCGGTCAGCGGCGAGATCGCTTCCATCCGCGCTTCGCGGATGCCGCCATCCGGTTTCAGCGAGAAGGTCAGGAAGGCGTCGGCATTGAGCCAGCGCTCGCGCCAGCGCACCACGAAGGTGTCGTGCTGCCACGGCTGCAGGTCGCCCACCAGTTCGGGCGTACGGCTGAAGCGCAGGACCAGGCCATCGCCTTCCTGCGCCACCACGACATCGCCATACCAGGGGTCGCGCAGCGTGCCGGCGTATTCCGGCAACGGCAGCGACGGCTTGGAGGCGGCATCGCGCGCGGCCTGCAGCTTCTGCCAGTGCGCGTCGGCATCGCCCTTGGCCTGGGCGACCTGCGCCTGGTAGGCCGCCAGCCAGTCGGTGCCGCTGTCGGCCAGATACGCATCCAGCACTTTCAGCGTGATCGCGTGGAAGGCGGCGCCGACTTCCTGGTTGGTCAGCACCACCACGCCCAGCTTCTGCTCCGGCACCAGCGTGACGCGCGAGACCATGCCCGGCCATCCGCCGGTGTGCCAGACCAGCTTGCGGCCCTGGAAGTCGGAGACCATCCAACCCTCGCCATACCCCAGGAAGTTCGGCTTCGCGGCCTTCAGCGCTTCCACCTTGGGTTCGGAAATCGGGATCGGCGTGACCAGCGACCACATCGCCTTCTGCCGGGCGGGCGTGAACAGGGCCTGCTCGCGCCCCTTCGCATCGCGATAGAGGCCACCGGCAAGTTGGGCGTTCATCCACTTGGCCATGTCCTCGACGCTGGAATAGATCCCGCCCGCGCCCGCGACGTTGCGCCACGTCATCCGCGGCGCCGGCTGCAGGGCGCTGAAGTCCGCCTTGGCATGCCCGGTGGCGACGTTGTCGCCCGGTTTCAGCGCATCGCTGTTGTAGCGTGTCTGGCGCATGCCCAGCGGCTGGAAGATGCGGCTGCGCAGGAACTGCTCGTAGGACTGGCCGCTGGCCTGCTCGATCACCAGCTGCGCCACGCCGTAGAGGATGTTGTCGTAGGCGTAGCGCTCGCGGAAGCCCCCGCTGAGCGGCACATCGCGCAGGCGCTCGGCCACTTCGCGGTTGCTGTAGGTGGTGGTGGGCCAGTACAGCAGGTCGCCCGCCCCCAGTCCCAGCCCGCTGCGGTGGACCAGCAGGTCGCGGATGCGCATCTCGCGGGTGACGTACGGATCGGTCATGCGGAACCATGGCAGGTGGTCGATGACGCGATCCTCCAGATCGAGCTTGCCTTCGTCGGCCAGCATCGACAGCGAGGCCGACGTGAACGCCTTGGTGTTGGAGGCGATGGCGAACATGGTGTGCGCATCCACCTTGGCCGGCCTGCCCAGCTCGCGCTCGCCCCAGCCCTTGGCCAGGACCACCTCGCCGTCCTTCACCACCGCCACTGCGATGCCGGGCACGTCGAACGCCTTGCGGACCGATTCGACATACGCATCGAGGTCCTGCAGTTCGGGCGGGGGCGGCGCCTGCCGGGCGAAGGCCGCCGGGGCGGCCAGGCACAGCAGCAGCAGGGCGCGGCGCACGGCCGCAGGCGCGAGTGGATGCATCAGGTGTCCCCGTTCGAATCTGCGCGCGACGATACCGCACCTGGCATGGGCGGTGTGCCCGACGAAGGCGCCTGTCTGCGCGCGGCATACTATGCCGATGCCCCGATCGCAGTCCGACACCGCCGCCCCCACCTCCACCGTCGCCGTCATCGGGGGCGGCCCCGCGGGCCTGATGGCGGCCGAAACCCTGCGCGCGGCAGGCCTGCAGGTGGATCTCTACGACGCCAAGGGCTCGGTGGGGCGCAAGTTCCTGATCGCCGGCAAGGGCGGCCTGAACCTGACCCACTCGGACCCGTTCGATGCCTTCGTCGCGCGCTACGGCGAACGTGCGCCTGACGTATCCACCTGGCTGCGCCGCTTCGACGCCGATGCGCTGCGTGCCTGGGCGCGCGGGCTGGGCGTGGACACCTTCGTGGGCACATCCGGGCGCGTTTTCCCTACCGATCTCAAGGCCGCGCCCCTGCTGCGCGGCTGGGTACGCCGCCTGCGCGAACAGGGCGTGCGCTTCCACGTGCTGCATCGCTGGCTGGGCTGGGATCCGGACGGCGCATTGCGCTTCGCCACCCCGCAGGGCGAGGCCCCCGTGCGGTGCGACGCGGTGGTGCTGGCCCTGGGCGGCGGCAGCTGGCCGGAGCTGGGCTCGGACGGTCGCTGGGTTGGCGTCCTGCAGGCGCGCGAGATCGGCATCGCGCCGCTGCGACCCTCCAATTGCGGTTTTGACATCGACTGGAGCGACCACCTCGCCAGCCGCTTCGCGGGCGAGCCCTTGAAGCCGGTCACCGCGCACTGGCACGACGACGCGGGCAGACCGCACCAACGCCAGGGCGAGTGCGTGATCACCGCCACCGGCATCGAAGGCAGCCTGGTCTACGCGCTGTCGCCGATGCTGCGCGATGCGATCGCGCGCGACGGCCATGCCACGCTGGTGCTGGACCTGTTGCCGGGGCGCGAGGAAAGCGATCTGCGGCGCCGGCTGGCCAAGCCGCGCGGTTCCCGCAGCCTGAGCGAGCACCTGCGCCGGGAAGCCGGGGTCAGTGGCGTGCGTGCGGCGCTGCTGTACGAAGTGCTCGACAAGGCCGCGATGGCCGATCCGGCGAAGATCGCCGCGACACTGAAGCGGTTTCCGTTCCGGCTGCAGCGCACGCGTCCCATCGCAGAAGCCATCAGCAGCGCGGGCGGCATACCGATGGAAGCGCTGGACCAGGGCCTGATGCTGCGGCAGTTGCCAGGCGTGTTCGCCGCCGGTGAGATGCTCGACTGGGAAGCACCCACCGGCGGCTACCTGCTGACGGCGTGCTTCGCCAGCGGCCGCCAGGCCGCGCTCGGCGTGGTCGACTGGCTGGCGCAACGCAACGCCTGACTGGTCGTCCGCAGGGGCTGCGGCGCGCACCCCGGGAAGTGCGTGCCGCAGCGGCTGCGGAACGTGGGGCGCACGATACGCGAGCTGTTGTTGAAGTCCGGTTAGCGTTTCAAAGCAGTTTTATTACAGACGTTTACGGCCGGATGTGCATGCTGCACCTCAGGCCGCTGAACCGTCGTTCAGGCGCGTCCGGCGCGCCCTCTCCAGCCTGGTCTTCGCGCCACGCCCTGACAGCGGCTTGCAGCTTGTCGACCCGACGGGGATAGCGTCGGCCCGCGGCCACGGCACGAGCGCGCGCCTCATCCACCTGGGCCGAGGTCGGCTTCAGGCCGCCGCAGTCACCACGATCTCGATCAGCCAGCCAGGACGTGCCAGATGCGCCTGCACGGTCGCGCGCGGCGGCGCATGGCCTGCCGGGACCCACGCATCCCACACCCGGTTCATCGCTTCGAAATCCTGCAGGTCCTTCAGGAAGATCTCCGCGCGCAGGATCTTCGCCTTGTCGCTGCCGGCGCGCGCCAGCAGCGCGTCGATCTCGGCAAGCACCTGCTGGGTCTGGCCGGCGATGCCCTGGGTGGCGTCCTCGGCCACCTGCCCGGCCAGGTAGATCACGCCATTGTGGATGGCCATTTCCGACAGCCGCGGGCCTACGTCGAAGCGCTGGATCATGAAGTCGTTCTCCGGTGTGTCGTCGAAGCTTAGCGCCCCACTCCATCGTCCGCACGACCGATGGCCCGGTGGAGCCAGGCGCCGGCCAGCAGCATGGCCGACACGATCAGCGCGACCAGCAGTTTCTGCACCCATCCATGCCCGGCCGGCGGCCACAATGCATGCACCCACAGCAGCACGAAGCAGGCGACCGACCAGGTGGCGGCCAGCGGGAAGCGGTGGCGCCATGCCGCATCCAGGCGGAAGCGCCAGGCCTGCAGCACCATGCCGCTGACCACGCACAGGAAGGCGGTGATGGCGCAGACAGGGTGGAACATCCGGTGGAAGTCCGGCGCCACCTGCGGCAGCCATGAGTCTCCGATGGCCACGCCCGCCAGAGCGAGCGCACCGGTACTCAGAAGGAGGACCGGCGCAGCGCTGCGCGCCCGCGGCGCCAGCTGCACGTACAGGCCCATCGCCAGCGCCACGATCGCAACGGCCAGCAGGCAGTACATGGTCCGCAGCAGCAGGCCGTACGGACCCAGCAGGTATTGGCTGAGCGTCGCCTGCTGCCATGCCAGGTCATCGCGTACGAGTTGCAGGCCGCCCGCCACGCCCAGGAACAGCAGCGCCCCGAGGATCGCCAAGCGCGCCGCCAGCCTGGCGGCGCCGCGGTGCATGGGCTGCGGGTACGGGGGGGCGGTGTCCGACATGTACGGGCCGGTGACGGGAGGGCCCGGGATTATCCCGGAACTCAAGAATCACCGGCACCGGCCGCTGGGGTGGCAGGCCTGCGCGACGTGCCTGCCGTCACGCTTTGACCTACACTCCGGCTTCTCCCGGCCTGCCGGGGATGGCCGCCATGAGCAAGGGGACTCTTCGCGCCAATGCCTTCCGATACACCGCCGCCCGGCGCCGATCCGGCGCGCCACGCCCAACGCCTGCCGCGCCGGATCCACCGGCTGCGCATGCTGGGCATGGGCCTGGCGGCGTTGCCCATCGGCATGGTGCTGCTGGAGAACCAGGCCGGCACCGGCCACTGGGGCTTCCTGCTGTTCACCACCGTGCTGTGGCCGCAGTTGGCGCTGTGGCTTGCGCTGCGCCACCGCGAGCCCTTCCGCGGCGAGATCCGCAACCTGCTGCTGGATTCGATCCTGGCGGGGATGTGGGTACCGCTGATGGCATTCAACCTGCTGCCCAGCGTCATGCTGGTGACCCTGGCCACGGTGGACAAGATCAGCACGGGCATCGACAGGCTCTGGTACTGGTCGCTGCCGCTGATGCTGGCCGGCGGCGTGGCGGCCGGGCTGATCACCGGTTTCGAGCTGCGGCCGGTCACCAGCATGGCGGTGATGATCGCCTGCCTGCCCATGCTGCTGATCCACTCCATCGCGGTCAGCCAGGCCAGCTACCGGCTCGTCCGCAAGGTGAAGCGCCAGAACCGCCAGTTGGACGAACTGAGCCGGCGCGACACCCTGACCGGCCTGGACAGCCGGCGGCACTGGCAGGAGCGCGCGTCCGCGCTGCTGGAACAGTGCGCGGCGACCGGCGACCCGGCCACGCTGCTGATGATCGACATCGACCACTTCAAGGCGATCAACGACCGCCACGGCCATGCGGCCGGCGACGACGTGCTGCGCGCAACGGCGGAAGTGATACGCCACAGCATCCGCGGGCAGGACGACGCGGGCCGGCTGGGCGGCGACGAGTTCGCGGTGGTGCTGCGCCATACGGACGTGGAGGCGGCTGCCACGGTCGCCCGGCGCATCCGCGAAGGCGTGGAGGCGCTGCGCGTGCAAAGCGCGCCGGGGCTGCGGCCCACGGTGAGCCTGGGCCTGGCACAGGCCATGGCACCGCAGGAGGGGCTGCGTGCGTGGATGGAAGCGGCCGACCGCGCGCTTTACCGGGCCAAGAGCGCGGGCCGCAACCGGCTGGCGGTACACGAGGGCCTGGAAGCCTCCATCGACACCCCCTGAGGCGGGGTGTCAGGCGCCGATGTGTTCGCTGCGTTCCCGCTGCGGCAGTTCCAGCACGTTGCTGGCGGCACGCGCCGGTTCGTGCTCGTGTTCGTTCTCGTGCACGCACACGCGGTTGCGGCCCAGGTGCTTGGCGCGGTAGAGCTGCCTGTCGGCATGGGAGAGCAGCTTTGCCAGGCTGTAGCCGGACTGCACGCTGGAGGTCACGCCGAAGCTGCCGGTGATGGCGAACACGTGGCCGGTTTCGCGGGTGTCGAGCTGGGCCAGGCGCAGGCGGCAGTCTTCGGCCACGCGGGCGGCGGCGCGCAGGTCGCAGCCGTACATCAGGATGGCGAATTCCTCGCCGCCCAGGCGGCCCAGCACGTCGATGCGCCGGCAGAAGCCCTTGCTGGCCTCGGCCACTTCCTTCAACGCCCAGTCGCCGGTGCCGTGGCCGAAGCGGTCGTTGATGTTCTTGAAGTGGTCCAGGTCGTACATGATCAGCGCGGCCTGTTCGCCGTTGCGGGCGCATTCGGCCAGCGCGCGCTCGGCGCGGATGGTGAAGTGGTGGCGGTTGCAGATGCCGGTCAGCGCGTCGGTCTCGGCCATCTTCTTCAGCGACAGCTGCACGCGCTTGATCTTGAACGCCCAGTAGCCGATGGATGCCACCAGCACGATCAGCAGCATCACGATCAGCCGGTTGTTCTGCGCCGCCTGCTGGTCCACCTTGCGCTGCAGCTGCAACACCTGGTTCTGCTGGTCCAGCAGGTTGATCTGCTGGGTCTTCTGCAGGGTTTCCTGGCGCACGATCTGGTAGGCCAGCTCGCGGGCCTTTACTTCGTTGAGGTAGGCCTTGTCGGCTTCGGCGTAGTTCCGGTAGGCCGCCAGCGCGGCATCCGAGTCTCCACGGCGATCCGCGATCTCGTAGATGGCCCGATACGCCTTTACCAAAGGCAAAGTCGTATTGAGACTCGCACTCTGCGCGATGGTATCAAGAGCATATCGCTCAGCTGCTGCTGCGTTGCCGTTCTCCAGCATCAGTTCGGCAAGGGTGGATTTTACCTCCGCCAAGAGACGCGGGTAACGCGTCCGCTCCATCTCCGGCAGGTATTTCTGCAGCAATGCGATCGCACCGGAGCGGTCGCCGTTGGCAGCCATCTTCTTTGCCAGAGTTATGCGGATCAGGTTCGCTGCCGCCATCTCACCGCTTGCAGCGCACATGTTGACGCCATCGACGATCTGCTTCTGCCCAGCGCTCAGCCGACCAAGATACTGTAGTGATTCGAGCTCCACCTGTTTTGCCAGGCATTGGGTGCGAGCATCGGGGCTGTCGCGCTGGATATTGAGCGCATACTTGAGCGCAACCTCATGCTGGCCGATCTGGCTATTGATCAGTGCGGCAACACCCAGACCCTGATGCCTCAGTGCCTTCGACTTGACTTGATCGATGGCCCCGAGCGTTTGTTCAAGCTGCCTCAAGCCCTCGGTGAACTGCCTATTCACAGCATAGGCGTTCACTATCAGCGCTCCCACGCGAAAACGCATGTCCGGATCTTTGGATGTATCAAACAACCTCTTGGCTGTATCGATGGCCAGGTCATGCTTTCCTTGGAACGCATACGAATAGGCGTTCAAGTACTGGATGCGTTCTCCTTCCGACTCGGTCGCAGAACCAGCCTGCTCGTTAAGCCTCTCCAGGATTCGCCGGAACTTGGCCGGATCGGCGCTACGGGCCGTCTCCGCCTGTTCAAGAAGGCGAGTCAGCGAATCGGACGCGCCAGCATCGAAGCTGGCGCATACGAAAGAGAAGAAGACAAGAGCAACTGCCGGCCTAAAGAACGTCATAAGAACTCCTACCTTCCTGAAGGAGCCCGCGGAGTAAATTACTCCTGCGGGGACTCTTCTTCCCCTTGTTCATCACCGTCCGGCAAATTCTCGTCCTCGCGCGCCGGCTCCTGATCTGGGGCCCAGATCATGCACATCATTGCCGCTCGCCCCCCCATTGCTTCGCTGAGCATAGCGACATCCCTCAAGGTGAGGGCCTCACGCTGCGCCTCATCGATCTGCAAAGCGGCGACCTCAGCAGCGTAGGTCTCAGAAGACACGTCCTGAGACCTGCTTCCCAATGACTCAAGAAAACCGACTACGTCCGTCACGTGCATCCCCTAATCTAGATGAAATTCGCAAGCACAAACCCAGATTCCGACAACCGGCATCTGGCCCCCGTAAGGGGAAAGGAAGCACCCCCGCCACCATTTCCCCTTCTGTTACAAGACATTACCGGCTTTTGTCGGACGTTGCCACTAGGTTGCCTGGCTTTCCAACCCCTCCATCCTACGGAAGGCCCATGAGGGATTGGAGGCGACTGACCACCAAATCATTGGGCGTCATCGGCTGAGATGGCTCCACTACCAGGGTGCTGGCCGGCGAAAGGGTTACCTCCACAAGCTGTTTCAGGCCGCATTTGACTATCCGCGGCCGGCTAATGGGCAAGGTTGCTGCTTCATAGATGACTAGCGGATGCCCAGGGGGATAGTGCTCTGAAAGCAGTTCCACCAGCACTTCACGAATTTTGGGGCCCGTGGAGAGCTTGGCGAAACTGTTGTCCCCCGCCACCCCGATCTGCCACAGGATAAGGTAGGCCGAAGGGTCGATCCGCCGCTGGTAGAACATGAACTGGCTGGCCTCGTAGTGCTGGCAGCCATAGGTACCGGGATCGATCCCGAGGTCCGCATACAGGCAATCCTCGGCGGATACCGCGGCCTCCATGACCGCCTCGTACCCTTCCTCCCGCGCCTGGGTCACCGCCCGGTGCGGCACGACGGCGAACACGCCCGGATGACCGTAGAACGCGCCGCAGACCCGACGTCCCGCCCGCACCTCTTCCATCATGGCCGCTACCATCTCGCGGTAGGTCTCGGTCCGCGGCTTGCCCTCGGCATAGAACGGCTGAAGACTGCGCACGTCCCGGTTCATGCCCTGTACCCACAACTCCACCAGTGGATCGGACACCGCCACGAACACCACGTCGGCTTCTTCGATATGACTGCGCGCACGCGGCCCGATATGCGCGCCCAGCATCATGCCGGTGCCCACGCAGGCCAGACTCCCCTTCTTCATCTCGTCCCCTGTTTCAGATCATTCGGATGGCGCAGTCTTGGGCGCCCTCGTTTGCATACCGCCGGCGCGTTGCCAGCGCCGACGGGTCCGCTCCCAGCGCACTTCCCCGCCCTTACTCCCCTCGGCGGGAATACGTCGGAAATCCAGCTTCCGCATCAGACCTTCCGCGCCCCCATTCACCGTCCGATGGCGAGTGAACACCGTATCCACCCCACCCTCGGAGAACGCGAAGTCCATCAGTCGGCGGATGATCTCGGTCGCGACACCGGCATTGTGGTACTGCGGCCAGATCAGCGCGCCGATCTCGGAGCCGCCCTCCCGCGCGACCAGTGCAAGCAGCCCCCATTCCTCGCCCGTCGAACGATCCACGACCACCCAGGCCTGATAGCCGCCATCCGTTCTCTGAGTGAATGCCAGCACCTTGTCAAAGGCACTGCGCGCCGCCGGAAGTGTCAGCGCATCACCCACGTGCCGCATTACCTCAGCGTTTGTGTAGAGCGCGATGTAGAGCCCGTCGTCGTGCGCCTTGAGGGGTCGAAGGCGGAACCGGGCGGTTTCAAGCGGGAGTGCTCCTAGTGGCGGGGCACCAGTGATGCATCCACTCACCCCACCTGCCCCCGCGCCCACCGCACAATCGCCTCCGCCGGCATCGCGCCGCTCTGGCGCGCGATCTCGCGGCCGCCCTGCAACAGCACCATGGTCGGGATGCTGCGGATGCCGAACCGGTTGCCCAGTCCCGGGCTGGCCTCGGTGTCCACCTTGGCCAGCCGCATCGTGGGCTCCAGCAACCCGGCGGCGCGCTGGAAGTGCGGCGCCATCTGCAGGCACGGGCCGCACCAGGGCGCCCAGAAATCCACCAGCAGCGGCAAGGTGCCGCGCAGCGCGTGGCGGTCGAAATCCGCCTCGCCCAGCGCCAGCGGCATGCCGGTGAACAACGGATGGTGGCAGCGCCCACAGGCGGGGGCCTCCGCCAGGCGCGCCAGCGGCACCCGGTTCATCGCGGCGCAGTGCGGACAGGCGATCAGGGGGTCTTCGGCGCTCATGCCGGCATCCTACCGCCCACGCCTCCGCCGCGTCACCGCGCCCGTACCCGCCGCCCCCCTCCCTCCGTATGGTGGGCGCACCTGCGACGCCGAGCCCGTCACGACCACGCCTCACGGCGAGGACATCCATGCGTCGCCGGCCGGCGGCCATGCCGCACTGCGATTCGGGCCTACACTCGGGCCACGCGGACGCGTCCCCGTGCGGGACCCGGAGGTGGACCATGTGGACGAAGTGGCTTGGCGCCCTGCTGCTGGCGTCCTGGGCCTTGGCGGCACGTGCCCAACCCGCCCCACCGCCCGCCCCCGCCGACGTGCTGGCGATCCCCGCGGCGCTGAAGCAGCAGTTCCGCGAACAGGTCATCGACCCCACCCGGCTGCCGAATGCCCGGCTGGAGCGGATGGTCGACTTCCTTTTCAGCCCTCAGGGACTGGGCATGACCTACGACGCGGCCGCCAACCATACCGTGGCGCAGGCCTACGCCACCCGCAAGGCCAACTGCATGAGCTTCACCCTGCTGACCGTGGCCCTGGCGCGCGAAGCCGGGCTGGAGGCCTACGGCCAGCAGATCGAAGAAACGCTGGCCTGGCGGCGGGACCAGGACACGCTCTACCGCACGCAGCACGTGAACGCCGGGGTGCGCATCCGCGGGCGCAGGCTGACCATCGACGTGGCATGGAACGAGGTCATCACCCGCAGGCCGCCGCAACCCATTGGCGATGAACGCCTGGTCGCCCACTACTACAACAACCGCGCCGCCGAGCTGCTGGAGCACGGCGCGGTCCAGGACGCCTTGCGCCACGCCGGGATGGCCCTGCAGCTGGACCCGGGCTATGCCACCAGCTGGAGCAACGCCGGGGTGATGCATCTGCGCAACGGCGACCCCGCACGCGCGCAACAGGCGTACCGGCAAGCGCTCGCCCTCGATCCGGACCACCCCGGCGCGCTGTTCAACCTGGTGGCCTTCCATCAGCGTGCGGGCCAGCAGGATGCCGTGCGGCCGCTGCAGGCCCGGCTGGACGCGGTGCAGGCGCGCGACCCGTTCCATCATTTCCTGCTGGCCACCGGCTTCGAACGCGACGGCGACCTGCAGCGCGCCGTCCGCCACTACCGCCAGGCCATCGCGCTGCACGATGGCGAGCACCGCTTCCACTTCGGCCTGGCACGCGCCTACTTCCTGCTGGGCGACAGCCGGCGTGCCGGCCGGTCGCTGGCGCGGGCGCGCGAACTGAGCCAGGGCGACACCCGGCGGCTCTACCAGGCCAAGCTGGACGTGCTGCGCGCAGGCGAACGCTGACCTGCCCGACGGGGCCGTGCCCCTCCCGGGGCACAGCCCCACGGGGACCTATTTCAGCTTCAACTGACGGACCAGGTTGCTGCCCAGGATCTGCCGCATCTTGCCGCGGTCGGCGTAGGCGGTGTTGGCCTGCGTCGTGTTCTGCCCGGTGACCTTGCTGGACACCGCTTCGGACCGGTCGCGCAGGCCATCGAAGGCGGCCATGTTCGGATACACGACGGTCAGGTAGAGATCCGGCTCGTCGGGCCGGCGCGCCTGCGTGGAGTACACCGCGTAGTCCAGGATGATGCCGGCTTCCTTCTGCGCCTCCATGACACGTTTGTACTGTCCTTGCAGGTGCGCCATGTAGTTGTCGAACTGGCCGTCCATGACCTTGACCGCGGTGACTTCCATCACCGGCCCTTCGGTGTAACTGCGGTCCTGCGCGGACAGCGGGAGGCACAGCGCGTACAGCAGCAGCGCCCACAGCAATGGCAAGCTTTTCATGTCGGATTCCTCGTTCGGTGCCCGCCGGATGATTCCGGGTGCCCAGCTGAACGCGGCGCGGCACCCCGCGTCGGCCATGCACGCGGAGCAATCCGGCGCCCGGCCGACGAACGCGCGCCGCGGCGAGCCTGTATTACATAGTTGCGCTACACCGTCACGCCCGGCATGGCGCGGCACCGGCCCGCGGGCCCGGCTAATCCGCCAGCGACCATTCGCCCAGGCACTGGTAGTCCGGCTCGCCCTCGACGCCCTGCAACAGGTGCACGGCCTGCGGATGCAGCACCACCGGCGGCACGTCCACCGGCGCGGTGCGCGGGGGGACATAGGCCAGCGTCAGGTGCGGCACGAAGCTGCGGCCCAGCGGCTGCCGGAACCCGGCCCGCAGCAGCCGCTGCTGCAACCCGCGCCAGAACGCCACCACCGCCGGCGAGGGATGCAGCGCCGCCAGCGTCAGGGCCGGGTTCTTCGGATTGCCCAGGCACAGCAGGTGGTCCAGGGTGATGCCCAGCGGCTCGGGTTGCCAGTCGCGCATCGCCTCGTGCGCAGCGGTCACCAGGTCCTCGCGCGGCCCCTCGCTCTCGCCCAGGAAATGCAGGGTCAGGTGATAGCGCTCCGGGCGCACCCAGCGCGCTTGCGGAAAGGCGGCCTGCAGGTCTTCGGCGCGGTGCCGGAGGGCCTCGCGCTCACCGGCGGAAGGCACCAGGGCGAAGAACAGGCGGTGCAGCCGGCCCGGCTGCGGGCCGCCGAACAGATCGCCTTGCTGGGATGACGCGGGGGTGGCGGGCATGACGCGAACGGCGTGGGGACAGCGACGATGGGCTGCATCATCGGCGCGATGCGCAAGCCGCGCAAGCCACGACAGGCCGGACGGTGGAGGTTGCACAGCGGCGCGAAGGCGCGATCGGCCACCCTGCCTTCCATCCGCCATCATCTTTTCAGCCGTGGCGCGGCATGCGCCCTTCTTCTCAGACTGGGCGCATTGCGCCATCGGTCGACCATGCCCGACGCGAACGAATCGAGCGCGCCCACCGACGCCTGCTCACATCGGCCTTACAAGCGCTTCGCGCACTGCGCACGTTGATGAACGCCACGTGCGAACGGTCACGCGGTGTTGATGCCGCGTGCGTCACGGTGTCCTGCAAGGGCACCACACCCTGTCCAACACATTCCCCTAAAGGAGTTCTCATGAACACGCAGAAGAAGATCCAGCACAGCCTCAACGATCTGATCGAGATCGCGCGCGACGGGCACGACTTCTACACCGAAGCCGCCGGCAAGGTGAAGGATGCCGAACTGTCCGCGCTGTTCATGCGGATCGCGGGCGTGAAACAGGACATCGTGGCCCGCCTCAGCGCCGTGGTGGCCTCCGCCGGTGGCGAGCCCGCCGAGCACGGCACGATGGTGGGCAGCATGCAGCAGTTCTACGCCAAGGTCCGCGCCGCGCTGGGCGACACCACCTATGGCTACGTCGCCGAGCTGGAAGAATCCGAAGACCGCCTGCTGAAGGCCTTCAACGAGACCATCGGCGACGACGACACCCCTGCCGCCGCGCGCGCCGAGGCGCAGGCGCTGCTGCCCAGCGTGCGCGAGTGCCACAACGTCATGCGCGATCGCAAGCAGGTGCTGAAGCGCGCCAGCTGATCCAGGCCCGCTGCATGACGACAGAAGCCCCGCCGATGCGGGGCTTCTGTCGTGCGCAGGGTGACCGCCAGCGGGTCAGCGCAGCTGGCTGTCCTTGCTGCCGCGGCGGTTGTAGGTGGCGATGCCCTGGGCCTCCGCGTCCGCCGCCTCCTGGCAGGCCACGCACAGCCGTACGCCGGGCACGGCCTTCTGCCGCGCAGCGGGAATCGGCTTCCCGCATTCCTCGCAGTGGGTCAGGCTGGGGCCCTGGGGCAATGCGCGGCGCGCGCGTTCGATGCCGTCCTTGACGGTCGCATCGATCTGGTCCTGCACGGCGCCATCGCCGGCCCATCCGGTTGCCATGGTCGTCTCCTCGCGGATCCGGGTCGCGGGTCCAGCTTACGCCACCCTCGGACCCGGGTCTTCACCCGTCAGGATGGGGTCGCGAAGGTCCCGCTTCAAGCGTTCGCCAGGGCGTAATCGATCGCCGCCACCACCGCGGCCACCTGGGCATCGTTGCACTGCTGCGGCGTGGCCTTCGGGCTGTCCGGATAGACCTCGGTGATGGTGGTGTAGCGCGCATCGGTGATGCCGGTGCACAGGCCGAGCGACCTGACCGGATACTCGATCACGCCTTCGGCCACCACCGGCGAACCGATGATCTGGCCCCGCGCGTCGGCCGGCGCGATGTGGGTGACGGCGGCCACCGCGGCGATCACCGCGCGCTGGAACGCCGGCTGCCGGCGCTCGCTGTCGTCCACCAGGTAGAACCCGTCCGGGATCCCGCCCGGCTCGAACGGCTTGCCGTCGCGCGCGGCCAGCGCGGGGCGGAACTCGGATTCGTCGCTGTCGGTGGTTTCATGCAGGTCGATATGCATCAGCACCCGCTCCCTGAGCGGCTCGACCAGGGCCATCAGCGCCGCCGACTCCTGCGCGGGACTGCCGGCACGGAAGGAACGGTTGGGGTCCAGCGCATCGGCATTCCAGCGATGGATGCGCTCGTAGCCCCACGGACTGACGCACGGCACCACCAGCAGGTTGGCCCTGCCCGCATAGTCGCCGGCGCGCTGTTCGAGGAACTGCAGCGCGCCATGCACGCCACTGGTCTCGTACCCGTGCACGCCGCCGGTGACCAGCATCAGCGGCAGCGCATCGTCCCAGTCGCGGCTGCGGACCGCGTGCAGCGGATAGGTTTCGCCGGGACCATAGTCGATCGTGCCGTACTGCCGCACGTCGAAGCGCCCGCGCAATGCGTCGACCGCCATGCCGACATCGTCCACGTACCGGCGCCGCACGCGCTGCTGCGCGCGCCACAGCGCCTTTTCTGCCGCGCCCCACGGCTGGCCCGGGGTACCGATGGGATGGAAGCGCTCTGGCAGGTTCATGGCGACGTCGGCGTGCGGATCGAGGGGCCCGCACTATACCAGCGGGGTCCGCGATGCCGGATGCACTGTCCTCCACGGGCCATCGCGGCGAAAATGCGGAACTGCTTGCTGCGCATGACGCTTCTATGCCCCGCTACACCGGCCCCCTGCTGACCCGCGACACCGCCCTCGCCTTGCTCGCCGCCCATGATCGTGGCCAGGCGCACTGGGCGGGCTCGCTCGACCTCGGCCGTACCCAGGGCGAGGCGCTGCTGGAGCAAGACGGCTGGCGCTGGCACGGGATCGCCTACCCGTATCCAGGCACGCTCAAGGACCGGACGCTGTACTGGTGGGATGGCGAGGACTTCGCGCCGGTGTCGCGCTATGCGGGCTCGCTGATCAAGCTGGTGCCCACCGGATGGGGCGTGCCCACGTTCGAGATCGACGGCATCAAGATGCTGCCGACCTCGAAGGAATCGCCGCTGGACGATGCGCGGCGCAAGGTCGCGCTGGTCGAACCGCGCGGCAAGGCGGTACTGGATACCTGCGGCGGCCTGGGATACTTCGCCGCCTGCTGCCTGACGGCCGGTGCCGCACGTATCCGCTCGTTCGAAAAGAACGAGGACGTGCTGTGGCTGCGGAGCCTCAACCCGTGGTCGCCGGACCCGGACGCACCCGAGCACGGCGGTCGTCTGGAACTGGCGCAGGCCGATGTGTCGCACGCCATCGCCGCCGTCGCCGATGCGTCCATCGATGCCGTGCTGCACGATCCGCCGCGCTTCGGCATCGCCGGAGAACTGTATTCGCAGGCGTTCTACGACCAGCTGGCGCGCGTGCTGCGCCGTGGCGGCAGGCTGTTCCACTACACCGGCAGTCCCAACAGGCTCACCAGCGGGCGGGACGTGCCGGGCGAGGTGGCGAAGCGGCTGGAGAAGGCCGGATTCAAGGCGGAACGGGCATTGGACGGCGTGGCCGGCGTGCGCCGCTGACGGCATCCAGACCGGCCTTCACGCCGGCCAGGTCCGGCCCCGCACCTGCGTGCCCCGAAGACGGGCATCACGCTTGCGCGATGGTGCGTTGCAGCTTTCCCCTTTGGCCAATGCCCCCGCGCGGGGGCTTGTGGCCCACTGCCGGCACTTCACACCGGAGGTGCCGTCGATGTCGATCGCTGCGCTGTTGTGTGGTTCCGCTCCGCGTTCCCGTGCGCACGGCACGGGCCTGGTGCTCGCTTCCCTGCTCCTGCTGCTGGCCAGCGGCCCTGCGCTGGCGCTGACCGAAGTCACCGGCTTCGGCAGCAATCCCGGCAACCTGCGCATGCACAAGTACGTTCCCGCCGGCCTGCCGGCGGATGCGCCGCTGGTGGTGGCGCTGCATGGCTGCGCGCAGTCCGCGTCCAACTACGACGCCGAGACGGGCTGGGAACTGCTGGCCAACCGCTTCGGCTTCGCCCTGCTGCTGCCCGAGCAGCAGACCGGCAACAACAGCAGCCGCTGCTTCAACTGGTTCGAGACCGCCGACACCACGCGTGGCCAGGGCGAACCGCTGTCGATCAGGCAGATGGTCGACCGCATGATCGCCGACCACGCGATCGATCCCGCGCGCGTCTACGTCACCGGCCTGTCCGCCGGCGGCGCGATGACCTCGGTGATGCTGGCCACCTACCCCGACGTGTTCGCCGGCGGCGCGATCGTGGCGGGCATCCCTTACCGCTGCGCGACCACCCAGACCGCGGCCTTCGGCTGCATGAATCCCGGCAGCGACCTGACGCCGGCGCAATGGGGCGCGAAGGTACGCGCCGCCAGCGGCTGGACCGGGCCGTGGCCGATCGTCTCGATCTGGCATGGCGATGCCGACTACGTGGTGCGCCCGGCCAACCTGGCCGAGAGCCTGGACCAGTGGGCCGACGTGCACGGCATCGACACCGTGGCCGACGCCACCGACACCGTCAGCGGCTATCCGCACAAGGTCTACAAGGACGCGGCCGGCAACGCCAGGGTGGAGACCTATGTCATCACCGGCATGGGCCACGGCACCCCCGTCGATCCGGGCACCGGCGAAACGCAATGCGGCACGGCGGGCGCCTACATCCTGGACGCGAACATCTGCTCCAGCTACCACATCGCCCGTTTCTTCGGCCTGGACGACCTGGACGGCGTGCCGCCGACCGTGGCCCTGACCTCGCCCGTCGATGGCGCCGCCGTCAGCGGCACGGTGACGCTGGCGGCCACGGCCAGCGACGACATCGGCGTGGCGCGCGTGGACTTCCTGCTGGACGGTGCCCTGTTGGGCAGCGATGCCAGCGCGCCCTACAGCCTGGCCTGGAACAGCAGCGGCACCAGCGACGGTGCGCACGTGCTGCAGGCGCGCGCGCTCGACCTCGCCGGCAACACCGGCACGTCGGCCGCGGTGAACGTGGGCGTCAGCGGCGGCACCGGCGGCGGCGCGCCGGTCACCGTCGTGTTCAACAACCAGGACGCCAACGACGGCTACGTGAAGGCCAGCGCGAGCGGCGGCAGCCCCGCCGTGGGCACGTTGGAGGCCTACTACGGCCTGGCGATCGGTCGCGGCACCGACGGCAACCACAATCGCACGGTGCTGTCCTTCGATACCTCGTCGCTGCCGGACAACGCCGTGGTCACCTCGGCCACGCTGACCGTGGCCTATCGCAGCGCGAGCGGCGACCCATGGAGCAATCCCGCCGGCAACACGCTGGTGGTCGACGTGCACAGCGGCTACCTGGGGACATGCACCATCGAAGCGGCGGACTGGGCGGCCGCCACGACCACGACCCACAGTGCGCAGGTGCCGGCCTTCAGCGGCGGCAACCAGACCAGCACCGTGTTCGACACCGCCGGGCGTGCGGCGATCGACCGCACCGGCCGCACCCAGCTGAAGTTGCGCTTCGCCGCCAACCCCACCGCGACGCACTACGTGTGGATCGACCGCGGTGCGACCGCCAAACTCTCGGTCACCTACACGCTGCCCTGACCTGCGAGGCCTGCCGCCGCATCATGGCGGCGGCATGATCTTCCAGAACATGCCTGCCCCCAGCTTCACCGACTGCAGCGGCTTGCGCCGCGCCGCGGGCTGGTTGGCGCGGAACATCTCGCGGATGTCGCCCATCACCTTGTCCGACTCCATGAAGTAGGAGTGCGCCAGCATGCTCTGGTCCACGCCGGAGACGTCGATGGTGTCCACGCCGCTCACCAGCACCACGCCTTCGCTGGTGTCGCCGGCGCGCGGCCCGCGGTTGACCTGCTTGGACGCCTTCAGCGCCAGGTCCTCCGACGAGGCGTAGAGGGTGACGCGCCCGCTTGCCTGCTGCAGGGCGGGCGCGAGTTCGGTGCGGAACACCTGCGCATCGATGTCCGGTGCGGCCAGGATGATGCCGCGGAAGCGCCCGCGCAGGTCGGGCCGCTTCGCCACCAGGTTGCGCAAGGCCTGGGTCAGCCCGCGCGTGCCCATGCTGTGGCCGATGATGTAAAGGTTCTGCGCACCGGAACGGTCGGCCATGTCGGCCAGGAAGCCCTCGATCATGGGTACCGAGCGCGCGATCGTCTGCTCGTCGGTGAAGTAGCCCGCCAGTGCCGCCTGCGACGGCCAGCTGTAGAACACCGGCGCGCCGTCGAAACGCAGGTCGTACGCCAACTGCGCCGTGCGCCGGGCGGCATCGCGGAAGCTGACGTTGTAGCCGTGCATGAAGACGAAGGCGTTGTGCCCGCGGGATGCGCCCACGCGCTCGTACAGGCGGGCGAAGAACGGCGACTTCTCCAGCCGCGCCACGTCCTTCAGGATGATGTGCTGCTTGGGATCCTCCTTGAATTCCAGCAGGTACCAGCGCGGCGATTCCAGCTCGCCCGCCACGTGCGACTTCGGGATGCTGATGCGTGCCGTGCCGTAGGCCAGTTGGCGCGCCGGCGCGGCCGTGTAGCGGTCGCCCGGCGGCAGGCTGGCGAACGCCGCCGCGGGCGCGCGGTTGGTGGCGTAGAACACGTCGACGTCGACGAAATCCTGTCGTGGCGGCCTGCCGGACTGCGCGGCCTCGCGTTCCCGCGCGGCCCGCTCGGCAGCCTGCCGCTCGCTGTCCGCCGCGCGTTCCTGCCGGGCGCGGGCTGCCGCTTCCGCTGCCGCCCGCCGCGCGGCCTCGGCGCGCGCAGCGGCTTCGGCCGGGCTGCTTGAAGACGGCGGCGGCGGCGGCGGCGGCGGCGGCGGTGGAGGAAGTGGTGGTGGTGGTGGCGCTGGAGGCGGCGGTGCCGGGATCTCCTCGGGCGGAGGCGGCGGCTCATGGACGACGCGTTTCGAACAGCCGGCCAGCACCAGGGCCGCCAGCAACAGGCAGAGCATTCGCCGCATTCATCACCCCATCGAAGGACGCCATGGCCGTCCACGTCCCCCGGGGACGGCCCGCGCAGCGATGGTATAGCAGCCCGCAAGGGCGGCGCGAACGCCGGCGCCCCTGCCTTCTGTGCGCCGGCCCGCGCATTCCGGCGACCTGGCAGGTGCCCGCGGCGGTGCGAAGTCCTTGAAAACAGGCGTTTGGCCCCCGTCCCCGCACGCCCGGCGGTAATGCGGGCTATCGTGTACGCCTGCGGACCGCCCAGCTGATCCGTCTCCTCCTTACTTCCGGATACCCCCTGCCCATGGCAAAACCCAACTACTCCTTCGAAAAACGCCAGCGCGAACTGGCCAAGAAAAAGAAGAAAGACGAAAAGGACGCCAAGAAGCGCGCCGAGCGCGATGCGGCCCGTCCCGACGCCAATCCCGATGCGACCGGATCCGACGCCGCCACCGAATGAGTGAGGGCACCCCCACGGCACCGCAGGTCTGGGTGGATGCCGATGCCTGCCCGGGCCCGGTGAAGGACATCCTGTTCCGCGCCGCCGAGCGCGCCCAGGTGCAGGTCACCCTGGTCGCCAACCAGTGGTTGCGCACCCCACCCTCGCGCTTCATCCGCGCGCTGCAGGTGCAGGGCGGTTATGACGTGGCCGACGACGCCATCGCCGAGCGGGCGCGCAGCGGCGACCTGGTGGTCACCCAGGACATCCCGCTGGCGGCGCGCGTGCTGGCCAACGGCGCCCAGGCGATCAACCCGCGCGGCGACCGTTACACGCCGGACAACATCGCCGAGCGCCTGTCGATGCGGAACTTCATGGACGAGCTGCGCGGCGCCGGCGTGCAGACCGGCGGCCCGGCCGCGTTCAACGCGCGCGACCGCCAGGCGTTCGCCAGCCAGCTGGACCGCTGGCTGGCCGCCAGGCGCTGAGCCGATGCCCGATCTGCCGTTCCGCCCCGTCCTCCACCTGGTCCTGCACGTCATCGTGCCGCTGGCGGTGGCGCGGCTGTTCTGGCCGAAGGACTGGAAACGCGCGGCGCTGTGGATGCTCGCGGCCTGGGTGATCGACCTGGACCACCTGCTCGCCGACCCGGTCTATGCGCCCGGCCGTTGCAGCCTCGGCTTCCACCCGCTGCATGCCTGGCCCGCAATCGCGGTGTATGCCGGCCTGACCGTGCCGAAGAAGACCCGCTGGTTCGGCATCGGCCTGCTGGTCCATATCGCGCTGGACGGGATGGATTGCCTGCTGATGTAGCCCCTTCCCTCCCGCCGAACCGGGCCGGAGTCTGACCGGCACGTTCAGGTCCGGGCGCCCTGGGCGGGCAAGGCGGGTCACAAGCGCGTAGGATGGGCGGGCTTCACTTTCTGCGTCCCGTCCGACCGCCGACAACGTTCGCCCGCTGCGCTTTCCTCCATGCGTCAGGCCCCGCCGGGCAGACGCCCTTCCGGGAGCGCCCCATGCCGGCCACACCGCTGTCCCTCGTTTCCCGTCCCGCGGCTGGCGCCGCCTCGCCGCGCCGGTCCCCGGTGCCCGCATGAATGCCGTTGCCGCAGCCGCGGTCCCGCTGTGCGCGCGCTGCGATGCGGTGTGCTGCCGCCTGACCGTGGTACTGCAGCCGGAAGACCGCATTCCCGCGCACCTGACCACGCATACCGACGCCGGGCTGCACGTGATGGCGCGCGACGAGGAGGGCTGGTGCGTGGCCATCGACGCCGCGCACATGCACTGCTCCATCTATGCCACACGCCCCGACACCTGCCGCCGCTTCGTGATGTCGGGCCCCTACTGCCGCGACGTGCGCGAGGACTACCTCGACCGCACCTCACGCGGCATCCCTCTCATCTTGTACTGACAGGAGCCCCCATGGCCCGCCCCCGCAAGACCGCGCCCGATGGCGCCCCCGCAACCGATGCCTCCCGCGGTGCGAGCCGCGCCTTCGCGCGCCGCCCCACCGGCGATCGCGGCGCCCTGACCCACGATGTCATCGCCGCGGACCTGGACGCCTTCCGCCAGGCCGGCGGCACCATCGAGGTCCTGGGCACCACGCTGTCCTGGCGGAAGAAGTCCGTCTAGCGCCGCTGCCTGGCAGGGTCAGCCGGCGAACACCGGCTCCAGCATCCGGAACGTGCCAGCGTCGGCGTCCATTTCCACCCGGCCGCCGACCGGCACGATGAACTGCTGGCGGATGTGGCCGATCATCGCACCCCGGTAGGCAGGGATCTTCAGGGGCTTGAAGTAGTCGTCGAAGATCTCCGGCAGCGTCAGCGAGCCGTAGCCGTTGCCCGGGTCGCACTCGGTGCACTCGCCGAAGATCACGCCGGCCACCTGGTCCAGCGCACCCATCAGCCGCAGCGTGCTGAGCATGCGGTCGATGCGGTACGGCGCTTCGGACACGTCCTCCAGGAACAGGATCTTGCCGCGGAAATCCGGCAGGTACGGCGAGCCGGCCAGCGCCACCAGCACCGACAGGTTGCCACCCACCAGTTCGCCCTGCGCCTTGCCGCCGGTGATGGTGACGGTGCGGTTGCGGCGTTGCACCAGTTCGTCGCCCTTGTCGGTGCTGTTGCGGTATTCCATCTGTTCGCGCTGGAAGAACACGCGACGGAACTGGTCGGCATTGAAGCTGTTCCAGCTGCCGATGCCGATGGGGCCGTGGAAGCTGACCAGCCCGGCCTGCGACAGCAGCGCGTTGTGCAGCGCGGTGATGTCCGAATACCCCAGCAGGATCTTCGGATGGCGGCGGATGGCCGCGTAGTCCAGCAATGACAGCAGGCGCGCCGCACCCGAGCCGCCGCGTGCGCAGACGATCGCCTTGACCTCGCCGTCGGCGAACATGGCGTTGAGGTCGCCCGCGCGCTCGGCGTCGCTGCCGGCCAGATGCCCGCGCCGCGCCCCCAGATGCGGCCCCACCTTCACCTTCAGGCCCAGGGCCTCCATCGCTTCCTGCGCCAGCTGCAGGTCCAGCGGCTCGTCGGTGGCGGCCGACGGGCTGACCAGGCCGACGGTGTCGCCGGGATTCAGTGCCGGCGGCAGCAGGCGCCTGCGCGGCGCGGCCGCGAACGCCTGGGCGCCGCCGCCCCACGGCAGCATCAAGGAAGTGGCCGCCAGTGCCGCGGTCCCGAGGAAATGTCGTCTGCGCATGGCGCTGCCTGTGGATGGACAGCAGGCAGCTTAACAAGCCGGCGTGGGAGCGTCCCCGTCAGCGCTTGCAGGTGTTGACGCCCAGCAGCCGGTACAGCGGGCAGAAATTGAACAGGCCGGTGACCAGCGGCACCACGCCGACCCACGCCCAGACCGGTCCGCCCGCGAGCACCCAGCCGATCAGCAGCACCCCCACCACGATGCGGGCCCATTTGTCGAAACCGCCTACGTTCGCCTTCATCTGCGCACCCTCCTCCGATGATGGGCACAGCATGCGCGCGCCACGACCGGCCGGCATTGATCGCGATCAACTCCGCGCCGTGTCGAATCCGCCCTGCCCCGCTCGTCGCTCATGCAGGGCGGACCCCACCGATCCGCACGGAAACCTCCCATGCGCAAGCTCATCGCCGCCGTCATGATCAGTCTTGATGGCGTGATCCAGGCCCCCGGCGGCCCTGGCGAAGACCGCAGCGGCGGCTTCGCCCTGGGCGGTTGGGCCTGGCCCTACGCCAGCGACGGCGAAGCGATGGATGGCCTGTTCACCCGTCCCTTCGCACTGGTCCTGGGACGCCACACCTACGACATCTTCGCCGGTTACTGGCCGCAGGTCGCCAGCGATGCCCCGCATGGCGCCATCGCCGATGCCTTCAACGCGGCCACGAAACACGTCGCCACGCATCGCCCGGACACCCTGGCGTGGGCGCACAGCCATGCGCTGGACGGCGAGGTGGTCGACGCGCTGCGCACGCTCAAGCGCAGCGACGGCCCCGACCTGGTGACCCAGGGCAGCAGCGCGCTGCTGCACCAGCTGCTGGCCCGCGATGTCGTCGACGAATTGCGGTTGCTGGTCTATCCGATCGTGCTGGGCCGCGGCAAGCGGTTGTTCAACGACGATGCGCAGGCGGCCGCCTTCCGCCTGGCCGGCACGCGCGCCACGCCGACCGGCGTGGTCGTCAGCCGCTACGAACGCCAGGGCGATGTCCGCACCGGCTCGTTCGCCGACGGCTGAGCCCGCCGCCCGCCTCACCCTGTCTTTCCCACGGACGCGATGATCTGCCCTCGCTTCCCCAACCCTGGAGCGCTCCATGACCCCGAAGAACACCCTCTGCCTGTGGTTCGACCATAGCGCCGAAGAAGCCGCCCGCTTCTACGCCGCCACCTTCCCCGACAGCCGGGTGCAGGCCGTGCACCGCGCGCCGGCCGACTATCCCAGCGGCAAGGAAGGCGACGTGCTGACGGTGGAGTTCACCGTCTGCGGCATCCCCTGCATCGGCCTGAACGGCGGCGCTGCCTTCACCCACAGCGAAGCGTTTTCGTTCCAGATCGCCACCGACGACCAGGAGGAGACCGACCGCCTGTGGAACGCCATCGTCGGCAACGGCGGCCGCGAGAGTGCCTGTGGCTGGTGCAAGGACAAATGGGGCCTGAGCTGGCAGATCACCCCGCGCGTGCTGACCGACGCCATGGCCCATCCCGACCGCAGCGTCGCCAGGCGCGCGTTCGAAGCCATGATGACGATGGGCAGGATCGATATCGCGAAGATCCAGGCCGCCATCCGCGGCTGAGGCGCGCGTCCCCCAACCCGTTCGGCGCAGGCCCCGGAGGCATGGCGGCCGACGTCCAACAGGCGCTCAGCCGGAAGCGCCCGGCTGCGGAGGTGATCGGAGCGAAGGCGTCGCCACCGCCGGTGGACCTGCGGCCTGTCCGCCAGGCCCGTTGACGCGCGCCGGCAGGTGACTTCCGGCAGGTCCCGCGCATGACCTCTGCGCCATGACCGCCGCATACCGCTCTGTATACTCGGTCACGGTCGGCGGGCACTCTTTCCCGCCACGAATCACGGAGCGATGTCATGGGTCTTGTACAGGCGGTGGTGGGTGCGGTCGGTGGCGTGCTGGGCGACCAGTGGAAGGATTTCTACACGGTCCCGGCGGGCCTGCCGCCGACGGCGGCGCTGTTCGCCGCGGTACCGCAGGGCACCAATGCCGGCCGTGGCTCCAACACCAGCGGCTCGTCGAACATCATCAGCAACGGCTCGAAGATCGTCGTGCCGGAGGGCTACGGCCTGCTGCTGATGCAGGATGGCGCCATCACCGCCTTCGTCGCCGAGCCGGGCGGTTACGAATGGCGTTCGGACGACATCAACTCCAGGTCGATCTTCGCCGGCGACGGCCTGGTCTCCACCTTCATCACCCAGAGCTGGGAACGCTTCAAGTTCGGCGGCCAGCCGGGCTCGCAGCAGGCGGCCTTCTTCGTCTCGCTGAAGGAACTGCCGGACAACCGCTTCGGCACCCAGTCCGAGATCTACTGGGACGACGGCTTCCTCAACACCCAGGTGGGCGCGATCACCCGCGGCACCTACACGCTGAAGATCGTCGACCCCATCCTGTTCGTGAAGAACTTCGTGCCGGCCAGCTACCTGCAGCCGGGCAAGGTGTTCGACTTCACCGATCTGGACAACGCCGCCGCCAGCCAGCTGTTCAACGAAGTGGTGGGCTCGCTGGCGCCGGCCTTCAGCCTGTACACCAACGATCCGTCCAAGGGCAACCGCATCACCAAGCTGCAGCAGGATTCGCTGGGCTTCGCGCAGAGCCTGTCGGCGGCGGTGGAACAGGGCTACCAGTGGAAGTCCGACCGCGGCCTGGCCATCGTCAAGACCGCCATCGTCTCCATCGAGTACGACGCCAATACCCGTGAACTGCTGAAGACCGTGCAGCGCGCCGACGCGCTGGCCGGTTCGCGCGGCAATTCCAACCTGCAGGCCAGCGTGGCCCAGGGCATCCAGTCCGCCGGCGAGAACGGCGGCGCGGCCGGCCTGATGGGCATCGGCATGGCCTCCGGCATGATGGGCGTGGGCGGGCTGCAGCAGCCGGCCACGCCGGCCGCCCCGGCCGCGGACGATCCGGTGGCCAAGCTGCAGAAGGCCAAGCAGATGCTCGACCTGGGCCTGATTACCCAGGCCGACTACGACGCGCTGAAGGCGAAGGCTCTGGGCCTGTAATCCGCACACCGTCCATGTCCAACCCGAACCGTCCGGCGCCCCCGCCGCTGCCGCCGGCCCCGCCCACGGGGCCCGGCTCCCCGCAGGAGGTGCCGCCGCTGCCCGGCACCTTCCCGGTCGATCCCGCCACCTTGCCCGACGCCATCCGCGACGAGCTGCAGGCGCCCGATCCGGTCGCCATCGACACGGCCGCGGCCGAACTGCGCGACGGGCAGAACCACTGCCCGAAGTGCGGCGCCACCGACATCCGCCACAAGATCGGCAGCGACCTGCTGGTCTGCCTGTACTGCCGCCACGAGTGGGACGGCGCGCGCGTGGAGGAAGCCTTCGGCTTCGGCACCGGCCATGCCGAGCTGCGCGGCACGGTCATCGCCTCCGGCGCACGCGACATCGATGCCGATGCCGCGCTGCTGATGACCTTCAAGTGCACCGGCTGCGGCGCCGAGGTCACGGTCAACACCGAGAACGCGATGACCGCGCGCTGCCACTGGTGCCGGCACGTGTTCGGCGTGAACGAGCAGATCGCCAACGGCGCCGTGCCCGATGCGGTGCTGCCGTTCCATATCAGGAAGGACGACGCGGTCGCGCGCATCCGCCAGTTCGTCGACAAGCGGCGGATGTTCGCCCTGAAGGCGTTCAAGGAACAGTTCACGCCCGAGAACGTGGTGGGCGTGTACCTGCCCTACATGATCGTGGACGGCAACGCCAGCGCCGAAGTGTCGGGCAAGGGCGAGGTCCTGATCCGCCGCTACACGCGCGGCACGGACAAGAACAAGAAGACCTACTACGACGCCGACCTCTACCAGGTCGAGCGGCAGGTGGACTTCACCGTGGACGACCTGCCGCTGGAATCCTCGCGCGAACGCGGCAACCTCGATACGTCCGTCCACACCCAGAACATCATCAACACCATCCTCCCGTTCGACACCAAGAACGCGGTGAAATGGAACGCCTCCTACCTGTCCGGCTTCACCTCGGAGAAGCGCGACACCGACGTGGAACAGCTGCGCCCGCGCCTGGAGGACCAGTTGCTGTCCATCGCCCGCGCGCAGGTGGAGGATTCGGTGCGCCGCTACGACCGCGGCGTGCGCTGGGAACAGGAACGCCTGGACGTGCACGGCACGCGCTGGGTGTCGATGTACCTGCCGGTGTGGCTGTACTCCTACCACCAGCCCGGCAAGAACGGCGGCCTGCTGCACTACATCGCGGTCAACGGCCGCACCGGCGAAACCATGGGCAGCGTGCCCGTGCAGCACTGGAAGCTGCTGCTGGCCGCGCTGACGGTGGGCACATTCCTGGAGGGCATCGCCCTCGCGATCATCTGGGCGGGCGCATGAGCGACGACAACGGTCTATGGCTGCTGGCACTGGGCCCCGCGGGCGCCAGCGCGCTGTACTGGGCGCTGTACCGCTATTACCGCAACACCGACAAGTCGCACGCCTTCGAGCGGGAGACCGACGTCGTCGCCCAGCCGGTCACCGGCTCGGACCGCAAGATCGACGAGATCCGCGGCACCCAGCGCTCCGGCATCGAGGGCGACAATGTCCACGCCTACCGCCAGCGGGTGCAGCGCATTCGCGGCGACAGCGGCTAACGGGGCCGTTTGCGCAGGCGGGATGTCGCTTGCGTAGGCCGGGTTGGCGCCATCAACCCAGCATCGCGCGATCCTTGGGATCGCAGGATCCCTGCGACACGCAGGTCGGCTTGCAAACCCAGGTGCCACGCTCGATCGACGAAGCGCGCTGGGTTGGGCAGCCCAGTCTGCGAAAAGCGCAGCCTCGCACGCCGGCGGTTCCCGCTACGACAACTCCGGTTCTGCGCGCGCAGTGGCGCGGTGCGCAGTGCGGTATGCCGTGGGGGTGCACCCCATCGCGGCCTTGAATGCGCGGTTGAACGGGCCCAGCGAGGCGAAGCCGGCATCGCCGCTGATGTCGAGGATGGTGGCGGCGTCGTCCGCAGCGGCCAGCCGCGCGCAGGCATATGCGATGCGGTGGCGGTTGATCAGCTGGTTGAAGTTCCTTTCGCCCAGCCCCTGGGTGATCAGGCGGCTGAGCCGGTGTTCGGCGGTGCCGATGCGATGGGCGAGATCGGCGACTTTCAGTTCGTGCTCGCGGTACACCTGCAGCACGTCGAGCTGGCGCTGCAGGGCGCGCGCCAGCCGCGCATCCTCGTCGCTGAGCGGACCGGGCGTCGCGCGCGTTGTGGGCTGCGACGCGACCGTTGCCACCGGGGCACGGCGGCGATGCCACAGCGCGGCATGGGTGAACAGGATCATCGCCATCGCGCACAGCGGGACCACCCCGGCCCGCACCGAGGCCAGCGACGGCCAGGCGGCGGCCAGCGCCCCCAGCAGCGTGGCGGTCAGCACGCAGGTGGCGAACAGCAGCATGAAGGCCACGCGCAGACGGCGTTCGGCGCGTGGCAGCGACGACCAGCGGCCGCGCAGCGCTTCCAGGAAGGTCAGTGCCAGCAGGGTGGAACTGGCCAGCGTCAGCAGGCTGTCCACGCCCGCCACCCACGGCGACACGGCGCCATGCGCGCCCAGCGTGCCGCCCCGGTAGGCCGCGATCAGCAGCGCCACGCCGCCGGCGACCAGCACGTGCACGCGGGACACCCCGCCCTCGCCACGGAACAGCGCCCGCGATACCAGCCAGAAACCGTTGCAGGTCGCACTGCCGCCGATCGCGACCGCCCAGCGCATCCACGCGGGCGCGCCCTCCATCCAGGGCGACATCAGCGACAACGCCATCGAACCGCTGACCACCGCGAACACGATCTCGGCATCGCGCCGGGTGCGTTGCCCTACCAGCACCAGCAGCGACGCCACCGCCACCGTGACGGCGGCGCCGGTGGTGATGGCCTGCCAATCCTGCATGATCGCGCCCTCCTGATGACGGCCGAAGCGTGCAACGGCGCGGCCTGGGCTGCCAAGCGCCATCGGTCATGCCCTGCGCGACGCTGAATGCCGAATCGACACGGGCGATCCGGCTGGCCGAATTCCGAATCGGCAGGACGCAGGCGGGCCTCGCCTTCCATCGTGCGGGTCTTTCCCACCTGAGCCCCGCCATGCCTGCCCCCGCTTCCCTGCCCTTCCCCTCCCGCCTGCTGTCCCGCGGCGCCGCCGCCTGGTTCATCGCCGCCACCTTGGGGCAATGGGCGTTCGTGGCCTTCATCGTGCTGTTCTTCGGCGGGCCGGTGCTGGACGGCGAGCTGGCGCCGCTGAACGCCAAGCCGCACGTCACCGGCTACGTGCCGGGCGATGTGATGGGCAACCTGCAGTTCGTCGGCCACGCGCTGCTCGCCGGCCTGGTGACTTTCGCCGGGGCGTGGCAGCTGGTGCCCGCACTGCGCCGACGCTGGCCCACGCTGCACCGGTGGAACGGCCGGGTGTTCCTGTCGGTGGCGCTGGTGGTGACGCTGACGGGGTTCTATCTGGTCTGGGTGCGCGGCTCGCAGTTGGGCCCGGCCAGCAACCTGTCGATTTCGTTGAACGGCCTGCTGATCGTGGTCTTCGCGCTGCTGGCCTGGCGCAGTGCGCGCGCCAGGGATTTCGCGGCGCATCGGCGCCACGCGCTGCGCGCGTACCTGCTGGTGAACGGGGTGTGGTTCCTGCGCATCGGCATCATGCTGGCCGGACTGGTGCTCACTCCGCTGGGCATCAGGATCGACTACACCGGCGCGCCCTTCATCCTGGTCAGCTTCGGCAGCTGGGTGGTGCCGATGGCGGTGCTGGCGCTGTACTTCCGGGCGGAACGCTCGCGCCATGCGCGGGCGAAGGTGGCCATGGGCGCCCTGCTCTGCCTGCTGGCCCTGCTCACGGCCGCCGGCAGTGCGGCGGCGATCGCCTTCATGTGGTGGCCGGTGTTGTGATCGGCGACGCGTCGGCATCCGGCCACGCGGGACACTGTCGGCGCCTGCGCGTGACATCGGCCGTCCCCTGCACGCCACGCCGCGTTCGGGCACACTGCGCGGCCGTCACGTGATTCGGCCGCGCGCCCGCACCCCACAAGGACTTCGTGAAGACCCCTACCAGCCTGCTGATGCTGATCGACGAAGGCGTCATCGACGAGGTCCTGCGCCCGCTCAAGAGCGGCAAGGAAGCGGCCGTCTACGTGGTGCGGTCCGGCGACGACGTGCGTTGCGCGAAGGTCTACAAGGACATGGCGCAGCGCAGCTTCCAGAAGCGCGCGCAGTACCAGGAAGGCCGCAAGTCGCGCGGCAGCCGCGAGGCCCGCGCGATCGCCACCAGCAGCCGCTACGGCCGCAGGCAGCAGGAGGCCGAGTGGAAGAACGCCGAGGTCGACGCGCTGTACCAGCTGCGCGAAGCCGGCGTGCGCGTGCCGGAACCTCATGGCTTCTTCCACGGCGTGCTGGTGATGGAACTGGTCACCGACGCCGAGGGCTTCTCCGCCCCGCGCCTGGGCGAAGTGGAACTGACACCCGAACAGGCCCGCGCGTATCACGCCGTGCTCGTGCGGCAGGTGGTGCGCATGCTGTGCTGCGGCCTGATCCACGGCGACCTGTCCGCTTACAACGTGCTGGTCGGCCCCGATGGCCCGGTGGTGATCGACTTCCCGCAGGTGGTCAGCGCCGCCGGCAACAACGCCGCCCGCAGCATGCTGCTGCGCGACGTCAACAACCTCACCGCCACCCTCGGCCGCTGGGCGCCGGAACTGCTCGACACCTGGTACGGCGAGGAGATGTGGGAGCTGTTCGAAGCCGGCATGCTGCTGCCGGACACCCCCCTGACCGGCCAGTTCACCCCCAACGAACGCAGCGTCGATCTCGATGGCGTGCGCGATGCGATCAACGACGCGCGCGAGCTGGCGCTGATCCGCCAGCAGGGCCGCGAGGCGCAGGACGAAGATTGATCACGCCTGCCCGGCCGCCACCGCGTCGGCCAGCCTCGGGAACAAGGGCTTGAAGCCCAGGTCCTCGCGGATGCGCTGCGTGTCCATCACCGCCGCGAACGCCTGCGCGCGTTCCGGCGTACTGCCGTCGGGCGGCGGATGACCGACGGCGGCGAACAGGGTGGCGAGGTCCGGCGCTTCGTCATCGGCCACGTTGTAGACGGCATGCGCAGGTGACGCCACTGCCAGCAGGCGCATCACGGCCTGCGCCACGTCAGCATGGTGGCCGATGGACATGCGCTGCGCCGGCGGAAAGGTGCGCATGAACGGCACCACGTCGGCGATATGCGGATCCCCATCGCCGTAGACGAACGGCAACCGCAGGATGCGCACATCCAGGCCGTCGATGTCCCGCAGCATACGCTCGGCGGCAAACTTGCTTTGCGGGTAAGCATCCGGCGGCGCGCACGCATCGTCCTCGTGCGCAGGGACACCCCCGTTCGGGCCATAGACCAGCCCGGTACTGGTGAACACGAAGCGCCCCACCCCGGCATTGCGGGCGGCGCGCGCCAGATGGTGCGTGCCCAGGTTGTTCACCGCGTGTGCCTGCTCCGGCGTGGCGCCACGGAAGAACGCCGCACAATGCACCACCGCCTCCACCCCCTGCACGGCCGCCGCCAGCGACGCGGGCTGCATCAGGTCGCCGATGACAAGCCGGATGCCGTGATCGGGCAATTCGGCTGCACGCGCGGCATCGCGCACCACGGCACGCACGACGTATCCCTGCTGCACCAGCCGTTTGGCCAGCCTGCTTCCCACTTTTCCGGTCGCGCCGGTGATCAGTATGTTCATGCGGCCCACGATAGGCGGCATGGCGTGCTGCGCATTGGAAAAAACGGCCATCGCGTCCCGGTTTGCCGCGCGCCCGGCGAGGCGATCACAATGAGCGCATGTCCCCCGCCCTCGCCCGCTCCCCTGTATTCGCGCCCACGGCCGACCTGGCGCCGATCATGGCGATGACGCTGAGCGAGTATCCGCGCGACCGACAGCGCGTCGCCATGCCACAGGTGGAAGCGCAGATCGTCGTGCGCCTCGGCCCGACCCTGCCCGGCGGCGTCGACGTGCATGCGATGGGACCGCGCACGCGGGTGCAGCGCAAGTTCATCCGCGGCGGACAGCGCGCTGTGCTCGCGCGCCTGCGGCCCGGCACCTACGACGCCGCGCTGGGCCTCTCCGCCACCGAGTTGCAAGGCACGCCGGTACCGCTGGAAGCCTTGTGGGGAACGCCCGACGTCCATCGCCTGCGCGAGCAACTGGCGCAGGCGGCCGACATGCAGGCTGCCGGCGCGCTGCTGGAGGCCACCGTATCGGCGCGTGCGGCGCGGCGCACGACGCGCCATGCCGCGCCGACGTTCCTGCCTGCCGCATTGGAACGTCTGCAGTCCGCGTCGGTCGGCCATGTCGCACGCGAACTGGGCGTCAGCGAGCGCCATCTTCGTCGCGTGCTGCACGACACGCTGGGCCTCAGCCCCAAGACCTACACTCGCCTGACGCGCTTCGTGTCCGCCGTGCGCGCCGCGCAATCGCGTGGCGACGCCCACTGGGCTGCCATCGCCGCCGACGCCGGCTACTACGACCAGGCCCACCTGATCGCTGACTTCCACGCCATCGCCGGTCGCACACCGAGGGCACTGTTAGCCGAACTGCGCGACGGCGATGGTGATATCGCCGGAGCGCCGCGCTTTGTCGTCCTTGCACGCGATGCGTGATGCCCGATGTTCGTAGGGCGGGCCCTGGCCCGCTGTCTTTCGACCGAACGGTGACGCGGTAGCGGCCATCCAGACATCAACATGGCGGGCCCAGGCCCGACCTGCGTCACCACCCGAACAACCTCAGCGCATTGCCGCTGCGGATCTTCGCCTTCTCTTCGGCGGTCAGGTCCAGGCGCTCGAACGCCTCCACGGTGGCGCCCAGGCCGATCTGCGGGTAGTCCGAGCCCAGCAGCACGTGGTCCAGGCCGACGTTGCGCAGGGTCCAGATGAACTCTTCTTCCACCGGCGAATCGGCCACCACCAGCACGGTGGCGGAGATGTCGAAATACAGGTTCTCGAAGCCGAAACCGTCGGCGGTGCGGGCCAGGGCCAGGATGTTCCAGAAGCGGAAGTTCAGGCCGCCGATGTGGGCCAGGATGAACTTCGTCTTCGGCACGCGCACCACCAGGTTGAACAGTTTTTCGGTGTCGCCGGGCAGGATGTTGGCGTTGTCCATCAGCACGGTGATGCCGAGTTCGCCGGCACGGCGCGCGAGGGCTTCCACGCGCGGGTCGGCCACGTCGAAGCCCTGGGTGTGGGCGTGGATCTTCAGCACCTTCACGCCAGCGGTGGCCACGCGAGCCAGTTCGGCCAGCGCGGCGTCGCCGTCGTAGGGGTGCACGGTGGCGATGGGCAGTACGTCGGGGTGGGCGGCGGCCAGGGCGATCACCTTGTCATTGCCGGCGCGCATCCTGGGCAGGTCGCCCTGCCGGGCCTGGTGGGGACCGCCGAACCACATGGCGCCGATGCCGGACAGCTCCAGCCCGGCGGAGCGGACCTGGTCGCGGTATTCGCGCAGGGAGGTTTCGCCATCACGCAGGTGGACGTGCACGTCGAACACGGGCGTGGCGGCCACGGCGACGGGCGGGGCCAGGCAAAGCAGCAGGAACAGCGTGCGCAACATGCGTCGTCTCGCAACAAGGGGAGGCGCGCATGGTGCCATGGACGCGCGGGCGAAGCCTTCCACGGCCGCTCGGCCAACGCCGTCCACGCCGGACATCGACCACACCGGACGTATCCGTCGCCATCTTCTCTGCCTCTTAAACGACAGCCCAGATTGCAATAGCCATGACGTCGCCCACCCGCTAATGTCTCTGCTACGCCGCCCGCACCTCCCCCATGAAGTCCCCTCCCCCCGCACCCCTCACCCCCGCATGACCGATGCGCCGAGCCGCACGCGCGCGGCCTTGCAACACCCGCTGGACAGGGAAGACCTCCACATCAGACGGAACGAGCGCAGCATCGCCTCGCTGGTGAGCCTGCTGGTGCACCTGCTGTTCGTGCTGGCCCTGCTGTACTCCTCCAAGCTGGAACTGGCCCAGACCGAGAGCAGCAGCAGCGGCGGCGCCCGCGTCAAGGTGGACTTCCTGGGCGACACCACCCAGGACGACGCCCAGCCGCCTGTGCCCCCCACCGGCGCCAAGACCCCCCGCGAACGCCCCAAACCCCTCAAGCCCCTGGTGACCACTCCCGTCACCTCCCCCGTCGACACCACCCGCGTCACCGAAGCCGAAAACCCCGTCGCCCCCGACGAGGCCCAGCCCCAGCCCCCGGCCAGCCAACAGGCCATCGCCCCGCCCCAGAACCGCCCCCCGTCCAACCCACCCTCCTGGCGCCGCTCCGCCCAATGGGGCCAACCGCCCGGCATGCTGGCCCAGGACACCGCCCCCGAAAACTACGGCCCGACCGTCGGCACCGGCCAACGCCGAGGCGACCAACAGGGCAACGCCGCCACCCCCAGCATGGAAGTGGACGGGCACCAGATCTACTACGACCTGCGCAACGAACTGAAAGTCGCCGACTGGCGCGCCCAGGGCATGAAGGAAGTCTCCTTCCCGCTGCCCGGCCGCCGCGAACTGATGGTCTGCGCCCTGGAGATCGTGGCCACCCGCGGCTCCGGCGGCTGCCGCCTGCTGCAACCCGACGACCCCGCCCTGGCCACCATCGGCGACGCCCGCGACGTGGTCAACGTGATGCGCATCTATCGCCGCGGCGAGCTGATCTGGCGCGGACCGGGGGCGTACAGGTAAGCGTGGGCGCCCCAGGCGCGTGGGTATCCGATGCTGGGTTTATCAACCCAGCCTACGAAGCTCCTCGCTTCGCAGGGAGAGGGAACTCATCACGCTCCGCTACCCGTCGCACGCGGGCCGGGGCGGCAGGTGAACTGCGGATGCTGCCCGGTAGCCTGCGTAGGCTGGGTTGATAAACCCAGCACCGGAGGTTTCCGCGCACGGGATGCTGGGTCTGGCGACCCAGCCTACAAGAAGCCGACGCCGTCACCCGCCAAGAAAACCCCGCCGAGGCGGGGTTTTCTTGGGCCGCACGGTGCCTCAGTTGAGCCGCGCGCCCGGCTCGGGGCCTGGTACGCCGCGCGCGGGGTCCATCGCGTCGACGACGGCGAGGCGCTGCGCGAGTTCATCATCGCTCAGCACGCCCTCGCGGTGCAGCCACTTGAAACGGCTACGGTGCTGCTCGGGCGAATCGTTCTCCGGCATGAAGTCGTACTCGCTGCGCATGTAGCTGGCGCGGCGGGAGGTGATCTCGTCGAGGATGCGCTGGCCTTCGGGGCCGTCAATGACCAGCAGGTTGCCGGCCTCGGTCGGAATAATGGTGAAGCGCGTGGAGAACAGGTGGTAGGCGCCGTAGCACGCCAGGCCCACCCAGATCCAGAACGAGATCTTCAGCCCCTGCTCGCCGGTCAGGCTCAGGCCCGTCGTCACCATACCGAGCACGATCCACAGCAGGCCCACGTTGCGCAGCCACTGGTTGCGCTCGACCAGCGTCTGCCGATCACGGCTGATCGCCGAGTAAGGCACCGAGAACGACCGGCTGCCGGAGCTGTCCTGCACGTGGTAGTCCAACTGTTCGTCGCCGAAGACGTAACGCACCCGGTGGGAGTACTTCTTCTGACTGAGTTCCATGTCGGCCTCCCCGTGGCCTCTCCGATGGCCGGGGACTATAAGCGACCGCGCGCGACACGTCAGCCCTGCCTCGCGGCCCCGAAAGAAAAACCCCGCCGAGGCGGGGTTTTGCGTGGACCGGCTTACATGTTACGCCGGTACTCGCCACCCACGTCGTACAGCGCGTGGCTGATCTGGCCCAGGCTGTGGGTCTTGACCGCTTCGACCAGGGCTTCGAACACGTTGCGGCGTTCGCGCGCGGTGCGCTGCAGGTAGGCCAGGCCGTGGCCGTCGTGGACTTCGGGCACGGCGTGCTCTTCCATTGCCGCGGCGTGGCTGTGGTCGGTCTCGCCTTCCGGCGCCAACCCGTTGCGCGAGGCCTGCCAGGCGCGCACGTTGGCGATCTGCTGGGCCTTCTCTTCTTCGGTCGAGCGGATCAGTTCGATCTCGGTGGCGATCTCGCCGCCGTGCTCGCGCGGCAGGAAGGTGTTCACGCCCACCAGCGGCAGGCTGCCGTCGTGCTTCTTGTGCTCGTAGTACAGCGACTCTTCCTGGATCTTGCCGCGCTGGTACATGGTGTCCATCGCGCCCAGCACGCCGCCGCGCTCGCTGATGGCTTCGAACTCCTTGTAGACCGCCTCTTCCACGATGTCCGTCAGCTGGTCGACCACGAAGCTGCCCTGCCAGGGGTTCTCGTTGAAGTTCAGCCCCAGCTCCTTGTTGATGATCATCTGGATGGCCACCGCGCGGCGCACGCTTTCTTCGGTCGGCGTGGTGATCGCCTCGTCGTAGGCGTTGGTGTGCAGGCTGTTGCAGTTGTCGAACAGCGCGTACAGGGCCTGCAGCGTGGTGCGGATGTCGTTGAACTGGATCTCCTGCGCGTGCAGCGAACGGCCGGAGGTCTGGATGTGGTACTTCATCATCTGGCTGCGCTCGTTCGCGCCGTAGCGCTCGCGCATCGCTCTTGCCCAGATGCGGCGGGCGACGCGGCCGATGACGGTGTACTCCGGGTCCATGCCGTTGCTGAAGAAGAACGACAGGTTGGGCGCGAAGTCGTCGATCTTCATGCCGCGCGCCAGGTAGTACTCGACGATGGTGAAGCCGTTGGACAGGGTGAAGGCGAGCTGGCTGATCGGGTTCGCCCCAGCCTCGGCGATGTGGTAGCCGCTGATGCTCACCGAGTAGAAGTTGCGCACGCCGTTGTCGACGAAGTACTGCTGGATGTCGCCCATCATGCGCAGGGCGAACTCGGTGCTGAAGATGCAGGTGTTCTGCGCCTGGTCTTCCTTCAGGATGTCGGCCTGCACGGTGCCGCGCACGGTGGCCAGCGTCTCGGCCTTGATGCGGGCGTAGGTCTGTTCGTCCACCAGCTGGTTGCCGGTGATGCCCAGCAGGCCCAGGCCCAGGCCGTTGTTGGTCGGCGGCAGTTCGCCGTGGTACCGCGGCCGCGCGCGGCCCTCGAAGAAGGCGTCGATCTTCTTCTGCGCCTCGGCCCAGCGCGCGTCGTCGGCCCTGAGGTACTTCTCCACCTGCTGGTCGATGGCGGTGTTCATGAACATCGCCAGGATGATCGGCGCCGGGCCGTTGATGGTCATCGACACCGAAGTGGTGGGCGCGCACAGGTCGAAGCCGGAGTACAGCTTCTTCATGTCGTCCAGCGTGGGGATGTTGACGCCGGAGTTGCCGATCTTGCCGTAGATGTCCGGACGCGGCGCCGGGTCCTCGCCGTACAGGGTGACGCTGTCGAAGGCGGTGGACAGGCGCGCGGCCGGCTGGCCCACGCTCAGGTAATGGAAGCGCCGGTTGGTGCGCTCCGGCGTGCCTTCGCCGGCGAACATGCGAATGGGGTCCTCGCCGGTGCGGCGGTACGGGTACACGCCGCCGGTGTACGGATAGCTGCCCGGCAGGTTCTCCTTCTGCAGGAAGGTCAGCAGTTCGCCCCAGCCCTGGTAAGGCGGCGGCGCGATCTTGGGAATCTGCTGGTGGCTGAGCGAGGTGGTGTAGTTGTCGATGCGGATGGTCTTGCCGCGCACCTGGTACTCGTTGACCGGGTCGGTCACCGCCTTGTGGCGGGCCGGCCATTCGCGCAGCAGCTTCAGGGCTTCGGACGAAAGCGACTGGATGGCGTCGTTGTAGCGCTGGCGCAGCGTCAGCAGCGAGCGATCGGGCCCGTCGTAGGAGCGGGCCGTGCCCGCGATGCTTTCCGGCGCATCCGACGGAAGAGCCTCGCGCCCCTGGGGCGCACCTACAATAGCGTCGCTGGGATACAGCTCCAACGCCTTCGGCAACGAAGGATCCTGGAGATCCTTCAGCGCATTCCAGTAATGCTGGGCGCGGCTGGCGGTCTCGGCCTCGGTCTCGATGCGGCGGTTGATGCCGCGGCCCTGCTCGGCGATCTCGGCCAGGTAGCGCACGCGGCTGCCGGGGATCAGCACGGTGGCGCGCGGCTCCTTCAGCTCCGTGTCGATGGCGGGCGTCCACTTCTCGGCCGGCAGCTGCAGCTTCTCGCGCAGCAGGCGGCACAGGTTGGCGAACATCCAGCTGACGCCGGGGTCGTTGAACTGGCTGGCGATGGTGGGATACACCGGCACGTCGGCGTCCGCGGTCTGGAAGGCCACGCGGTTGCGCTTCCACTGCTTGCGCACGTCGCGCAGGGCGTCCTCGGCGCCGCGCTTGTCGTACTTGTTCAGCACGATCAGCTCGGCGAAGTCGATCATGTCGATCTTCTCCAGCTGGCTGGCCGCGCCGTAGTCGCTGGTCATCACGTACATGGGGAAGTCGACCAGGTCGACGATCTCCGAATCGCTCTGGCCGATGCCGGCGGTCTCCACAATCACCAGGTCGAAGCCCAGCGACTTCAGGAACGCGATGCAGTCCTTCAGCACGGCATTGGTGGCCACGTGCTGGCGGCGGGTGGCCATCGAACGCATGTAGATGCGTTCGCTGCGCAGCGCGTTCATGCGGATGCGGTCGCCCAGCAGCGCGCCGCCGGTGCGGCGGCGGGTGGGATCGACCGAGATCACCGCGATGCGCATCTGCGGGAAGCACGACAGGAAGCGGTTCATCAACTCGTCGGTGACCGACGACTTGCCGGCGCCGCCGGTGCCGGTAATGCCGATGACGGGCGTTCCGCCCGTGCGGGAATGGGGAGTGGGGAATGGGGAATCGGAGCCGCCGGCGGCCCATTGCTTGCGCAGCCTGGCAAGTTCCTGCTCATTGAAAACGCCATCCTCGATGGCGGACATCATGCGGCCGATGGCGGCCTCGTCATGGAGATCGGGCTTGGCGGAAGGCCGCCATTCCCCATTCTCCATTCCCGATTCCCGCGCGTGCTGCGCGCGCGCCACCACATCCTGGATCATCTCCACCAGCCCCATCTTCATGCCGTCGTTGGGGTGGTAGATGCGCTCCACGCCGTAGGCCTGCAGTTCGGCGATCTCTTCCGGGGTGATGGTGCCGCCGCCGCCGCCGAACACGCGCACGTGGCCGGCACCGCGCTCCTTCAGCATGTCGACCATGTACTTGAAGTATTCGACATGGCCGCCCTGGTAGCTGGACAGCGCGATGCCATCGGCGTCTTCCTGCAAGGCCGCGCGCACCACGTCTTCGACGCTGCGGTTGTGGCCCAGGTGGATCACCTCCGCGCCTTCGCCCTGGATCAGGCGCCGCATGATGTTGATGGCGGCGTCGTGGCCGTCGAACAGGCTGGCCGCGGTCACGAAGCGCAGCGGTGTACGGTCGGTCTGGGCGGCGGGAAACTGGCTGGCGGGTGTGCTCACGCGTGCTCGCTCACGGTACGAATTCAGAAGCGGGATTGTAGCCGCTCGCGCGTGAGCACCTCACCTTTTGCATACCAATGGACCCTGTGGCCGCACTGTACGGCAGCGTGCGGAAAGCCGGTCAGCACAGCCCGAACGGCAACTCGCGCGTGGAGACCACGCGCTGGCCGACCGCGTCGCCGCGCAGGAAACGCAGGGCGGTATCGAGGGTTTCCGGCGCGATGGCCACGCGATGGTGCCCCAGTCCGGTGGTGCTGAGCAGCGTGGCCTGCGGCCAGTAGCGCGCGTAGCGCTCGCCTTCGCACCACGGCACGTCGGGGTCCTCCAGGTCGTGCACGATCAGGCCGGGGCGGCCGATGCGCGGCGCCGTGGCGTGGGCATGCAGGTCGCCCACGTCATGGGCGGTGAGTTCCTGGTACTCGTCGAACAGCCGCCGGCTGAGGAACTGCGCCAATCCGACCATGCCGCCGAAGCGGCGGGCGGCGTCGAAGGGATCGGCCGCAGGTGCCAGCAGGATCACGCGTTCGGCCTGCAGCCCACGCGCCATGGCGATGGCGGTCCCCGCCCCGCCCAGCGAATGGCCGACGACGGCGGCCAGCGGCCCGATGTGTTCGCCCATGCGGGCGATCGCATCGGCGAACATCGGCAGCGTGGCGCGACGGCCGCTGCTGCGGCCATGGGCGGGCTGGTCGAACGTCACCACGGCATAGCCCGCCCGGCGCAGCGGCTCCACCCATGGTAGGAAGCGCAGGCCGAAGCTGGACCAGCCATGCGCCAGCAGGACGGTCGGCTGGCGGGCCGGATCGCCCCAGGCGTAGGTCGCCAGGCGTTCGCGGCCGAAAACGACTTCGCCGAGGCGTGCGCCGCCCGTGTCGCTGTGGCGGGCCCGTGCGCGCGCACCCGGCATGGGCGTGCAGAACAACTGGAACGCGCGTGTCAGCGTGCTGCTCGGAGCGACCCAACTGCCGATGGCGAAGCGTGCGCTCAGCAGCGCGAGCCCCCACGATTTACGAACGGTCGTGCTATTTTGCCGGACAGTCACAACGGCCATGGCGGTAACCCTCGGGTATTCAGGCGGGATGGGAGACGGCAGGGGCGCCGTAGGACGCCAGCAGGCGGTCCAGGGAACGGCGGGCCAGCTGCGGGGCCTGTCCGGCATCGTAGAGCCGGGCGTCATGAAGGCCCTGGGCGATGGCGAACAGTTCGAACGCGAGCAGGACGGGGTCGGTCTTCGGCGAAAGTTCGCCGGTGTCGATGCACATGCCGATCGCCTTCACCAGTTGCTGGCGCAGCTGCAGCAGCCAGTCGACGACCCGGTCGTGCAGCAGGCCCGGGCGCGCGTCGTATTCGTGGGCCGCGGCCAGGATGACGCAGCCATCGGGGTTGTCGCAGACCCAGCGGAACCAGTTTTCCATGATCGCGCGCAGGCGCGGCAGGCCGCGCGGCAGGCCGATGGCGGGGGCGATCACGGCGCGGGCGTAGCGGTCGGCCGTCCACGCCAGCACGGTCAGCTGCAGATCCTCGCGCGAGCCGAAGTGGGCGAAGACGCCGCTCTTGGACATGCCGGCGGCCGTGGCCAGTTCGCCGATGGAGAGCCCTTCCAGACCGTGCCGGGCGGCAATGTCGTAGGCCCGCGCCAGGATCATCTCGCGGGTGGCATTGCCCTTGTGGGTGGCGGCTTGCGGTGTCATACCGACAGAAATAGCACGACCGTTCTATTTCCACAACTGCCCGCGCGCGCGAAGCGCCATGCCGCCCTTGTCATGGCACCCACCGCCGATTGCATTAAACTGCCGCCCTGCGACGACCACGGCCGTGTTCCGGAAACGTCGCTTTTTTCTTTTCTGACAACCCGTTAGCCGCTGAAGGCAAGCCCGCGCCGGCCCCACCCGCGCACCGGAGCCCCCCATGATCTTCGAAACGCTCGACACGTCCGGCCACGAACAGGTCGTCTTCTGCCACAACCCGGACGCCGGGCTGAAGGCCATCATCGCCATCCACAGCACGGTGCTGGGCCCGGCGCTGGGCGGCGTGCGCATGCGGCCCTATGCCGACAGCGCGCTGGCGCTGAACGACGCGCTGCGGCTGAGCCGCACGATGACCTACAAGAACGCCCTGGCCGGCCTGAACGTGGGCGGCGGCAAGGCGGTGATCATCGGCGACAGCACCGTGGACAAGACCGAGGTGCTGTTCCGCAGCTTCGGCCGCTACGTGGATTCGCTGGGTGGTCGCTACATCACCGCCGAAGACGTGGGCACCGACGTCAACGACATGGAGAACGTCTACCGCGAGACCGAATACGTGGTGGGCGTGCACCAGGTGCACGGCGGTTCCGGCGACCCGGCGCCGTTCACCGCCTATGGCGCGCTGCAGGGCCTGATGGCCACCTTGAACCGCAAGTTCGGCAACGAGGAAATCGGCAAGTACAGCTTCGCCGTGCAGGGCCTGGGCCACATCGGCATGGAGTACGTGAAGCTGCTGAAGGAACGCGGCGCCAAGCTGTTCGTCACCGACCTCAACCCCGCGCTGGTCGAGCATGCGGTGGAGGAATACGGCGCCGAGGCGGTCAAGCCCGAC
This sequence comes from Pseudoxanthomonas sp. F37, assembly GCF_022965755.1. Classification (NCBI taxonomy): domain Bacteria; kingdom Pseudomonadati; phylum Pseudomonadota; class Gammaproteobacteria; order Lysobacterales; family Lysobacteraceae; genus Pseudoxanthomonas; species Pseudoxanthomonas sp. F37. The sequence continues at coordinate 2,287,768 of NZ_CP095187.1, forward strand.
GAGATCTACGACCTGCCCGTGGACGTGTTCAGCCCGTGCGCGCTGGAATACGCCATCAACGAACAGACCCTGCCCCGCCTGAAAGCCAAGGTGATCTGCGGCACCGCCAACAACCAGATGTCGCATGTCACCGGGGTGGAAGCGGCCAAGCGCGGCATCCTGTATGCGCCCGATTACGCGGTGAACGCCGGCGGCGTGATGAACGTGTCGCTGGAGATCGACGGCTACAACCGCGAGCGCGCCATGCGCATGATGCGCACCATCTACCACACGGTCGGCAAGATCTTCGACCTGGCGGAGAAGGAGAACATCGCACCGCAGTACGCCGCCGACCGCATCGCCGAGGCGCGCATGACCGCCATCGGCAAGCTCAAGCTGCCGCTGGGCCGCACCGCGCCGCGCTTCATGGGGCATCTGCGCGGCGAGCATTGACGTAGTACGTTCCACCGACAACATGGATTGGCCGCAATAGGAGGGAGGACCGAATGCGACCGGATACCGTCAGCGGGTTTCCGCTGGGCGAAGAACTGGATGCGCTGCGCGAGGCCGTGCAGCGGTTCGCGCAGACCGAGATCGCGCCGCGTGCGGCGCAGATCGACCACGACAATGCGTTCCCGCAGGACCTGTGGCCCAAGCTGGGCGAACTGGGCCTGCTGGGCATCACCGTGGACCCCGAGTTCGGCGGCAGCGGCATGGGTTACCTGGCCCACCTGGTGGCGATGGAGGAGATCTCGCGGGCCTCGGGCTCGGTGGGCCTGAGCTACGGCGCGCACTCCAACCTGTGCGTCTCCAACCTCTACCTCAACGGCAACGCCACCCAGCGCGCGAAGTACCTGCCGAAGCTGTGCAGCGGCCAGTGGAAGGGCGCGCTGGCGATGAGCGAGCCGGGCGCGGGTTCGGACGTGGTCGGTTCGATGAGCTGCCGTGCCGAACTCCGTGACGGCGTGTGGGTCGCCAACGGCAACAAGATGTGGATCACCAACGGGCCGGAAGCCGACGTGCTGCTGGTCTACATGCGCACCGCCGGCAAGGATGCGGGCAGCAAGTGCATGACCGCCTTCATCGTCGAGCGCGGCATGAAGGGCTTCTCCACCGCGCAGAAGCTGGACAAGCTGGGCATGCGCGGCAGCAACACCTGCGAACTGGTGTTCGAGGACTGCGAGATTCCCGCCGAGAACGTGCTGGGCGAGGTCAACCAGGGCGTGCGCGTGCTGATGAGCGGCCTGAACACCGAGCGCCTGGTACTGAGCGGCGGGCCCATCGGCCTGATGCAGGCGGCGCTGGACATCACCCTGCCCTACGTGCGCGAGCGCAAGCAGTTCGACGCGGCCATCGGCACCTTCGGCCTGATGCAGGGCAAGCTGGCCGACATGTACACCGCGCTGCAGTCCAGCCGCGCCTTCGCCTATCAGGTGGCGCGCGGCTTCGACCAAGGCCAGGGCTCGCGCGCGGCCGCCGCCGGCTGCCTGCTGCATGCCTCGGAAGCCGCCGTACAGGTCACGCTGGAAGCCATCCAGTCGCTGGGCGGCAACGGTTACATCAACGAGTACCCGGCCGGCCGCCTGCTGCGCGATGCCAAGCTCTATGCCATCGGTGCGGGCACCAACGAGATCCGCCGCATGCTGATCGGGCGGGAACTGTTCGACGGCCGGGGCTGATCCGCCCCGGCCATGCCGTCGGGTGGGCCTTGGCCCCACCTCCGGCAGATCCATGGCGACGACGGGCTCGAGCGCCCGCGCCGACCCGCGCGCCGCTCACTCCAGCGCCGGCCACGCCGATGCATCCAGCGTCTCCCGGTACCCATGCCAGCTGGCGTAGGCCAGCCAGGGCATCAGCACGCCCAGGCCCAGCAGCGCGGTGGCGAAGCCCACCGCCGTCAGCACCACCAGCAGCAGGCCCCACACCAGCATCACCCGCTTGTTGCGCATGACGGCATGCACGCTGGAGACGGCCGCCGTCACCATGTCCACGTCGCGGTCGGCGATCATCGGCAATGAGAAGGCGGTGACGGCGAAGGTGAGCGTGGCGAATACCGCGCCGACCGCAGACCCCAGCGCGAGGAACTCCCGGAACGCGCCCGGATCCCCGCCGTCGAACGGGAAGAACGCACCCACCATCATGCCGGCGCGCGACCACAGCAGGATGATCACCCCCTGCCCCAGCGCGAATACCCCCGCCTGCCCCAGCACGCGGCGCGCCAGCACGAACGAATCGCGCAGGCGCGGCGTGCGGCCCTGTTCCAGCGCCCGGCTGACGCAGTACAGGCCCACGCAGATCAAGGGCGCCACGAACACGAAGCCGGACAGCAGGGTCGCCAGCAGCGCGAAGCGCCCCAGCGCATAGGCCAGCCACGAGATGCCGGCGCTGACCAGCACGATCACCGCGCCGAACAGCAGGCTCAATGCCGGCGCGCGACGCATGTCCCGCCAGCCCGCGCGCAGCCAGCGCCCGGGCGCACCCGCATCCAGGTCGGCGCAGGGCACGACGAAGGGACGCGCCGCCGGGTCTGTCGATGGTGGTTCCGCCATGCTCCCCTCCCGGCACCAGCATACGCCGGCACGGCCCTGTACCAACGGCCGATTTGCCCGCCGTCGGCCGGCAGCGGGATAATCGTCGCCTCACTCCACGCGGGAACCCCCCATGTCCGACATCGTCATCGCCGCCGCCAAGCGCACCGCCATAGGCTCGTTCCTCGGCCAGTTCAACGGCGTTCCCACCCCGACGCTGGGCGCCACCGCCATCGCCGCGGCATTGGAGCAGTCGGGCATCCCGGCCGCGGACGTGTCCGAGGTCATCATGGGCTGCGTGCTGCCGGCCAACCTGGGCCAGGCCCCCGCCCGCCAGGCTTCGCGCGCCGCCGGCATCCCCGATGCGGCCGGTGCGACCACCATCAACAAGGTGTGCGGCTCGGGCATGAAAGCGATCATGCTGGGCCATGACCTGATCAAGGCCGGTTCGGCCAGCATCGTGGTCGCCGGTGGCATGGAGTCCATGAGCAATGCCCCGCACATGCTCCCCAACTCGCGCACCGGCAACCGCTACGGCAACTTCCAGGCCGTGGACCACATGGCCTGGGACGGCCTGACCAACCCTTACGACGGCCAGGCCATGGGCGTGTTCGCCGAAGCCACCGTGGCCAAGTTCGGTTTCACCCGCGAGGAGCAGGACGCCTACGCCATCGAATCGGTCGCCCGCGCGCAGGCCGCGCAGGCATCGGGCGCCTTCAACGACGAGATCGTCCCGGTCAAGGTGGCCACCCGCAAGGGTGAGGTGGAGGTGGCCACGGACGAACAGCCGGGCAAGTCCGACGTCGCCAAGATCCCCACCCTCAAGCCCGCCTTCAAGAAGGACGGCAGCGTCACCGCCGCCAGTTCGTCCAGCATCTCCGACGGCGCGGCGGCCACCGTGCTGCTGAGCGCCGAGGAAGCCGCCCGGCGCGGCATCCGGCCGCTGGCCCGGATCGTCGGCCACGCCACCTACTCGCAGGCGCCGGAGTGGTTCACCACCGCCCCGGTCGCGGCCATCGACAAGCTGCTCAAGCAGGTCGGCTGGACCGTGGAGCAGGTGGACCTGTTCGAGGTCAATGAGGCCTTCGCCGTGGTCGCCATGGCGCCGATCAAGGAGCTGGGCATCCCCCACGCCAAGGTCAACGTCAATGGCGGCGCCTGTGCGCTGGGCCATCCGATCGGCGCCTCCGGCGCGCGCCTGGTGGTCACCCTGGTCAACGCGCTGCGTGTCCGCGGCCTGAAGCGTGGCATCGCCACCCTGTGCATCGGCGGCGGCGAAGCCACGGCCGTCGCGGTCGAGATCGTGTGAGTTCTTGCGCAATCGTGGGGGGCGAATCGGCCGTGATTCGCCCGGCCCATAAGGTTTAACAACGGGTTGACAAAGATAACCGGCCAGGCGCTTGACACGCGTAATGGGCTTGTCATCATGTTGCAGGCGCGCAATTGCGCGTTGCCTAACTAACGACGAGGAAATTCTACGATGACCATGAACAAGGCTCTGATCGCGCTGGCTCTGGGTTTCGCCCTGGCTGCGTGCTCGAACCAGGAACAGGCCGCCGACGCCGCTGCTGACGCCGCCGCGACCGCGACCGAAGCCCAGGCTGCCGCCGACGCCGCCGCCACCGCGGGCGAAGCGACCGCCGACGCCGCCCAGCAGTCGGCCGACGCCGCTGCCGCTGCCGCCGACGCTGCTTCGACCGCCGCGACCGACGCCGCTGCCGCCACCACGACGGAAGCCGCCGACGCTGCTGCCGACGCCGCTGCCCAGGCTGCCGACACCGCCGAAGCCGCGACCGACGCTGCCAAGGAAGCCACCAAGCAGTAATCTGCTGGCGGTTGCCTGATTTGGCGTTAAACTGAGAAAGCCGCCAGTTCGCTGGCGGCTTTTTCTGTATCCGGGACCGGTTCCCTTCCGTATCGCGCCCGTTCGCGATCGGATCCGGGCGCCGCTCCCGGCACCATCTTCCACACTACCGATTTGGGGATCCACCATGAAGATCAAGAGCACCGTCCTGCTGGTCGCCGCCGCCCTGGCACTGAGCGCCTGCACGAAGAGCGAGAACACCGACGCCGCCGCTGCCGACGCCGCTGCCGCCGCCGACCAGGCCGCCGCCGCTGCCGGTGACGCCGCCTCGGCTGCCGGCGACGCCGCTTCCGCCGCGGGCGACGCTGCCGCCGCTGCCACCGCCGACGCTGCCGCTGCCGCCACGGCCGCCGCCTCCGACGCCGCTGCCGCGACCGAAGCCGCCGCCACCGACGCCGCCGCCGCTGCTGCCTCGGCCACCGCCGACGCCGCCCAGGCCACTGCCGACAAGGCCGCCGAAGTGGCCGAGAAGGCCGACGCCAAGGCTGAAGAAGTCAAGCAGTAATCGGCTCGCCTTCGCGCGAATCGAAAAAGGCCCGCGCAAGCGGGCCTTTCTTTGCACTGCGGTTTGGCGCGTGCCGGGCTTTATGGTCTGATGCCGCCTTTCCTGCCGTTCCGTACCGCATGCCTGCCATCGTCTCGCAACTCGATCCGCGCTCGCCCGACTTCACCGCCAACGCGGCCTACCATCGCGTACTGGTGCAGGAACTGGACCGCCGGCTGGCGCGTGCCGCCGACGGCGGCGGCGAGAAGGCCCGCAACCGGCATACCGAGCGCGGCAAGCTGCTGGCCCGCGACCGCATCACCGCCCTGCTCGATCCCGGTTCGCCCTTCCTGGAGATCGCCCCGCTCGCCGCCGAGGACATGTACGACGGGGCCGCACCGGCGGCCGGCATGGTCTGCGGCATCGGCCGCGTGATGGGCAACGAGGTGGTGGTCGTGGCCAACGATGCCACCGTCAAGGGCGGCACCTATTTTCCGATGACGGTGAAGAAGCACCTGCGCGCGCAGGAGATCGCGCGCGAGAACCGCCTGCCCTGCGTCTATCTGGTCGACTCCGGCGGCGCCTTCCTGCCACTGCAGGACGAGGTCTTTCCCGACCGGGAGCATTTCGGCCGCATCTTCTACAACCAGGCACGGCTCAGCGCGGAGAACATCCCGCAGATCGCCGTGGTCATGGGCAGCTGCACCGCCGGCGGGGCCTACGTGCCGGCGATGTGCGACGAAAGCGTCATCGTGAAGGAACAGGGCACGATCTTCCTGGGCGGCCCCCCGCTGGTGAAGGCCGCCACCGGCGAGGTGGTGGATGCCGAGGCACTGGGCGGCGCAGAGGTGCACACCGGGGTGTCCGGCGTGGCCGACCACTTCGCCGAGGACGACCGCCATGCGCTGGAGATCGCGCGCGGCATCGTCGGCCATCTCAACCGCCGCAAACCCGTGCCCATCGCGTTGCGCGAGGCGCGCGAACCGCTGTACGCCGCCGAAGAGCTGTACGGCATCGTGCCCAAGGACACCCGCCGGCCGTTCGACATCCGCGAGGTGATCGCCCGCATCACCGACGGCAGCGAACTGGACGAATTCAAGGCGCGCTACGGCAAGACCCTGGTGACCGGCTTCGCCCACCTGCACGGCTATCCGGTCGGCATCGTCGCCAACAACGGCATCCTGTTCGGCGAGAGCGCGCTCAAAGGCGCGCACTTCATCGAGTTGTGCAACCAGCGCGGCATCCCGCTGGTGTTCCTGCAGAACATCACCGGCTTCATGGTCGGCCGCAAGTACGAGAACGCCGGCATCGCCAAGGACGGCGCCAAGATGGTCACCGCGGTCGCCTGCTCGTCCGTGCCCAAGTTCACCGTGGTGATCGGCGGCAGCTTCGGCGCCGGCAACTACGCCATGTGCGGCCGTGCCTACGGCGCGCGCTTCCTGTGGATGTGGCCGAATGCGCGCATCAGCGTGATGGGCGGCGAACAGGCCGCCAGCGTGCTGGCCACGGTGAAGCGCGACGGCATCGAGGCCGCCGGCAAGGCCTGGAGCGCGGAGGAGGAAGATGCCTTCAAGGCGCCCATCCGCGAGCAGTACGAGACCCAGGGCAGTCCCTGGTATGCGACCGCGCGGCTGTGGGACGACGGCATCATCGACCCCGCCGATACCCGCCGTGTGCTGGGCCTGGGGATCTCGGCCTCGCTCAACGCGCCGATCGAGCCGGCGAAGTTCGGCGTGTTCCGGATGTAGCCTCAGGCGTGCCCGGCAGCGGCCCTCCTCTTCATCGTTGTGATTGCCGCGTGCACAAGCCCGAATCCAGGGTGAACCGCGCCTGCCTGACCTGCGCCACGCCATCAATCGGCTGCGCAGGTCACAGCGCGCGCAGCGAGGGGCGGCGATAGTCCGGGGTCCCTGCCACCCGGAGCATCCCCTGCATGTCCATCTGGAAAGACCCAGGCCCCGCGAAGAAAGAGGCCGCCACGCCCCCCTCCGAACCCACGCCCGCCGGCATGCGTGAAGCTCCGGCCGTGGCCGACTTCTCGCCGACGGTCACCGCCCCGCCCGGCACCCGGGCGCCCGAGCGGGTGCCGCAGGAAACGCTGAAGGAATCGCTGATCGCCGCCGACCTGACCATCGAGGGCAAGATCGAGGGCACGGGCCACATCCGCATCGCCGGCCGGTTCAAGGGCGATGTCAACGTGCAGGGCGACCTGACCATCGAAACCGGCGCCAAGCTCAACGGCGGCGTCCGCGCCAAGAAGGTCATCATCGCCGGCGAGCTCGAGGGCAACATCGAGTCGGCTTCGCGCGTGGAACTGCTCGCCTCTGGCGTGCTGGTCGGCGACGTCAAGGCCGGCTCGCTGACCGTGGCCGCAGGTTCGCGCATGCGGGGACAGGCCGACTTCGGTTGGGACGAACCGGGCAAGGCCGGCAAGGGCGGCGGCACGGAGCCTGGCACGGCGGCATGAGCCAACCCCGCCCCGGCAGCGCCGGCGCCACCCGCACCTGCCCGCACTGCAAGGCGACCATCCTGGAGAGTGCGGCGGTCTGCCCCGGCTGCCGCCATCACCTGCGCTTCGAACCCGGCGCGGGCGCCAACGCGGCGCCTGCGCTCACCCCGCTGCGCATCGAGGGCACGCTGCAGCCGCCCGCGGAGGGCGCGGCGTGGGAATACAGCGTGGTGCTGTCCATCCGCAACGATCGCGGCGAGGAAGTGACCCGCCAGGTGGTCGGGGTCGGCGCGATGCAGCCGCACGAACGCCGCAGCTTCGTCCTGTCGGTCGAACTGAACCCCGCCACCGGGAAGGCGGCAGGGCGGCGTACGCGGCACTGACGCCCTCCCCGCCACCGCCCCGCCCGGCTACACTCGGCCTCGACAAGGACGCCAGCAGGGGGCTGGATGATCGTCGGCATCGATCTGGGAACCACGCATTCGTTGATTGGCTATCACGGGCCGGATGGTCCGGTCCTGATACCGAATGCACTGGGCGAGCTGCTCACGCCTTCCGTGATCAGCGTGGATGCGGACGACACGCTGATCGTGGGCCGGCCTGCGGTGGACCGGCTGATCACCCATCCGGATCGTAGCGTGGCCAGCTTCAAGCGCTGGATGGGCACCAATCGCGTCACCCGCCTCGGCAAGCACGCACTGCGTCCGGAAGAACTGTCGGCCCTGGTCCTGCGCGCGCTTGTCGCCGACGCGGAAAGCCATTTCGGCACATCCGTCAGCGAGGCCGTGATCAGTGTGCCGGCGTACTTCGGTGACGCCCAGCGCAAGGCCACCCGTATCGCCGGGGAACTGGCCGGCATCAAGGTCGAGCGACTCATCAACGAGCCGACCGCCGCCGCCATGGCCTACGGCCTGCAGCAGCGCGACGGCGGCGGACGCTTCTTGGTCTTCGATCTGGGCGGCGGCACCTTCGATGTCTCGATCCTGGAAATGTTTGATGGCGTGATGGAAGTCCATGCCAGCGCCGGCGACAACTTCCTCGGCGGAGAGGATTTCCTGTCAGCGCTGCGCGATGCGTGCCTGCGCGAGCTCAAGATCGAAGCGAAAAGCCTGACAGCCAGCGAAGATGCCCTGCTGAGGCGCCGACTGGAGTCTGCCAAGCGCGAACTGTCGAACACGTCCGGCGACCTTATCGGCGTCGAGCTCCTGCTGGGCGGCGAGCCCCGTCGCTGGCAGATCGACGAGACGGAATTCTCGCGCCTGTGCGAGCCGCTGGTGCAGCGCATGCGCGCGCCACTCGAGCGCGCCATGCGCGACGCTCGCCTGGCCCCGGGCCAGTTGGACGACATCGTTCTGGTCGGCGGCGCATCGCGGATGCCGCTGACCGCCCGACTGGTCTCCCGCATGTTCGGTCGCCTGCCCTTGCGGCACATTAACCCGGACGAGGCGATCGCGCTGGGCGCCGCGGTGGCGGCTGGCATGAAGGCGCGCGACGAATCGCTGGAAGAGATCATCCTCACCGACGTGTGTCCTCACTCGCTCGGCGTGGACACCGCGCAGGACGACGGGCATGGGCAAGTCACGACCGGCCTGTTCTCCCCGATCATCCATCGCAACGCGACCGTGCCGGTCAGCCGGGTCGAGCGCTATCAGCCGATGCGCGACCAGCAAACGCAGGTGGAGTTCAACATCTACCAGGGCGAGAGTCCGCGCGTGGAGAACAACGTCAAGCTGGGCACCATCTCGGTGAAGGTCCCGGCGCGCGCCGCGCGCGAGAACCCCGTTGACATCCGATTCACCTACGACGTTAACGGGCTGCTGCAGGTGGAAGCCACCATCGTGGCAACCGGTCAGACCCATGAGGTCGTCCTGCAGCAGAACCCTGGCGTGCTGACCCCGGACGAGATACGTCAGCGCCTGGCCGCGCTGTCGGAACTGAAAGTCCATCCCCGCGACCAGCAGGAGAATCTCCTGGTGATCGCGCGTGCCGAGCGCCTGTATGAAGAGCTGCTCTGGGCGCGCCGCGACCTGCAGGACGCGCTGGTGCGCTTCCGCACCGTGCTGGATGGTCAGGACCCCCTGCAGATACGCGAACATCGGGGCGATTTCACCCGGATGCTGGACAGCATCGAGGTCCAAGGGTGAGCGACTGGCCGTACGACCTTCTTGACATTGACGAGAACGCTGACGAGCGCACCATCAAGCGCGCCTACGCCCGACTGCTGAAAGTCCACAGGCCCGACGATGATCCCGAAGGATTCCAGCGCCTCAACCATGCCTACCAATTCTGTCTCCTCCAGTTGGAGGGCAGCGTACGGGAATCGCCGAAGCGCTTGGGCATCAACGCGCCCGTCGCGACCGCGCCCAGGCCTGCGCCTGTGGTTGCTGCCGCATTTGACATGGAAATGTTCGTCGCTTCACTTCTCGACCTTTCACGAACGGCCAGCGGCCGCGACATCCTAAGTTGGCTGCAAGCGCACCCGGCGTTCTATTCCATCGGCGCGCGTGAAACCTATGCCTACCAGATCGTGGAAGCGCTGCTACGGAAGCCGCCACTGCCGCCGCGACACGTGGCCGCGGTTCTGCACTTCCTGGGACTGGATACGGCGGGTCCCGCACGCAGCCGGCTCAAGTCTTACGTCATCGCACTGGAACAACACGCACAAATGACGCTTGAGGATGCCGAAGCGATCCGGAAACCCTACACGGGGCCTTCCTCCTCCTCGTCCAGCGGTAGCTTGGGTTGGTCCTTCGGCGTGGCTGTTTGGATGATGCTAATTGCCGTGATCTCAGTGGCACGCTGTTCCGGAGGGGAACCATGACCGGGGCCTTCACCCTCCTTGGCCTGCCAGCGGACGCGGACGAACGCGCCGTCAAGCGAGCCTATGCGCGCCTGCTGAAGACGACGCGTCCGGACGAAGATCCGGCGGGGTTCCAGCGCTTGCACGAGGCTTACCAGGAAGCGCTGGCGCTGCTGACCGGACAACTCCTCGATGCGACGGCCGCGGATACGCGCTTTGTACCCGCCCCATTGCATGCACCGGCACCTGATGCGTCGTCGCCCGCATCACCTATTGGACATGCGGACATCCTCCCGCCGCAGCCTGTCGCGCCACCAATCGACGAGACGGCGCTGCGCGAAGAGGTGATCGTCCATGCCGAAGGGGATCTGCCTTCCGCGTTTCGCCATTACCTTGAGCGCCATCCCGCCCTGTACGACCTGGAAGTGAAGCAACGCGTCGGCCAGGCGATCTTCGAGGGCATCGCCTATGAGGAGGTGCAGGTGCGGCCCGGGCCCCTGGCCGTCCTCGCGGACTTCTTTGGCTTCACCCCGCCCGACTGGGTGGAACGACGCCAGCAGGTGTTGCAGGCGGTGTCCACGGAGGACACCGACGCCTTCGACGAAGATCGGCCGCTGACCATCCGGCAGCTGAAGCGCACCTTCGGATGGCCGCTGGCGCTCGTCTTGGCCTGCGTGCCGGGATTCGCGTTCCGCGCAGCGCGCCTGTCGCGACGGCTGACGGCAGACTATGGCGATGACGTGCCCGGCCTCGACGGCCGACAGCAAGCCTTCTTCGAACGCATCGCCGACCCGTTCTATGCCGGGCCGTGGCGCTGGGCCACCGTCCTGCTCACGGCTGCGTTCGCGACGCTGGCCATCGCAGGCTTGTGCGCGGTGAGCGCACTCGCGCCGGAACGGCTGCAGCGCATGACGGGCCTGACCTTTGCCGCGGCGGCGGGCATGCTGTGCATCTGGCACGCGATGCGTGCCCTCTGGGCGCTACGCGAACGGCCCGCAACCCTGCACTCGCCGTGGATCGCGCTGATGCCGGCATGGCTGGCCGTGGCCGGATTGGTGGTGGCTTGGTGGCTGCCGCAACTGCCGGCGCTGGCGTTCGCGCTGGTCCTACCTGCCGCGCTGCTCCATTTCCGCCAGTTCTTCGATGCGCTGCGGTTTGCGATCGGCACCAGTTGGCTCGCGCGTGCATGGCCCACGCCCGACCTGCCGTCGCCTTGGTTGCTCGCGCTGGCAGGTGCCGCGATCGGCATGACTCTCTGCGACTGGGCCTACGCCAAGCGCCACCGGATCAGCATCGCGGCGGCGGCCGGCAACCGCTGGACGACGGTCGCCTCGTTCACGATATTCGTGGGGCTCGGCATCGCGGGATTGGCGATCCGTTACGGTTGAGCCGCCCGCTCAACCACACCCATCGCAGCCGCCGCAGTCCTTGCCGGCGATCCGTCCGTTCACCAGGCTGCCGGCCGGTGCGATCCACCGGCCGAGGGCGTGCTGCCACTCCGCCCTGCCCTCGCGCAGCAGCGGCAGCGCCAGCGCGATCCGCGCCTTGCGCAGCGGGCCGGGGAACTGCTTCTTCAGCACCACCCACGCGCTTACCACCACCGCGATGGCGATGATGGCGTACTGCAGGGCGAGCGAGGCGTCCATGGCTCAGCCGGCGCCCAATGCGCTGGCGACCTGGTAGGTCACCAGCGAGGCGAGGTAGGCCAACGCGAACAGGTAGAACGCGGCGAAGCCCATCTGCTTCCACGAGTTGGTCTCGCGCTTGATCGTGGCCAGCGTGGAGATGCACATGGGGGCGTAGATGAACCACACCAGCAGCGACAGGGCGGTGGCGAGCGACCAGCCGTCGCTGATCACCGGAGTCAGCGCCTGGATGGCCGCATCGTCGTCGGCGGCCGACAGTGCGTAGATGGTCGCCAGCGAGGAGACCGCGACCTCGCGCGCGGCCAGGCCCGGGATCAGCGCGATGCAGATCTGCCAGTTGAAACCCAGCGGCGCGAAGAACACCGCCATCGCGTGGCCGATGCGTCCGGCGAAACTGTAGTCGATCGCCGGGCCGATCGCGCCCTCGGGCGGGGCCGGGAAATTCAGCAGGAACCACAACAGGATGGTCAGCGCCAGGATGATGCCGCCGACGCGCTTGAGGAAGATCATCGCGCGCTCCCACAGGCCGATCAGCAGGTCGCGCGGATGCGGGATGCGGTAGGAGGGCAGTTCCAGCAGCAAGGCGTGCTCGCTCTTGTCCCGGCGCCACTTCTTCATCACCCAGGAGACGACCAGCGCACTGGCGATGCCGGCGGCATACAGGCCGAACAGCACCAGGCCCTGTTGGTTGAACACGCCCCACACCGTCTTCTGCGGAATGAAGGCGCCGATCAGCAGCGCATACACCGGCAGCCGCGCCGAACAGGTCATCAGCGGCGCCACCAGGATGGTCGCCAGGCGGTCGCGCGGGTCCTGGATGCTGCGGGTGGCCATGATGCCGGGGATGGCGCAGGCGAAGCTCGACAGCAGCGGGATGAACGAACGGCCCGACAGCCCGGCCGAGGCCATCATCCGGTCCAGCAGGAACGCCGCACGCGGCAGGTAGCCGCTTTCCTCCAGCGCCAGGATGAAGGCGAACAGGATCAGGATCTGCGGGAGGAACACCACCACGCCCCCCAGGCCGGCGATGATGCCGTCCACCAGCAGGCTGTTGAGCGGACCCTCCGGCAGCAGGCCGCCGGCCCACTCGCCCACCGCGCCGCTGCCGGCCTCGATCAGGTCCATCAGCGGCGTGGCCCAGGCGTACACGGCCTGGAAGATCAGGAACATCACCACGGCCAGCGCCAGCAGGCCGAACACGGGATGCAGCAGCCAGCGGTCCAGTGCGTCGTCGATCTTCGCCGTGCGCGTGGGCATGGCCACCGCCAGCGACAACAGCCGGCGCGTCTCGGCGTGCAGGTCCGCGCCCTCGGCCAGGCACGCGGTGGGTTCGTGCGGGCGCGCGGCCGTGCGATCGATCTGCTCGATGAGCGCACGCGCACCGTTGTGCTTCACCGCGACGGTCTCGACCACCGGCACGCCCAGTTCGCGCTCCAGGGCGGCCAGGTCGATGGCGATGCCGCGGCGCTGCGCGGCATCCATCATGTTGACCGCCAGGATCATCGGCTTGCCGAGTTCGCGCACTTCCAGTGCGAAGCGCAGGTGCAGGCGCAGGTTGGTGGCGTCCACCACGCAGACCAGCACGTCGGGCGCGGGTTCGCCCGGATAGAAACCGCGGCAGACATCGCGGGTGACCGCCTCGTCCAGGCTGGCCGCGTGCAGGCTGTAGGCACCGGGCAGGTCGAGCACGGCGTACTGGCGGCCGGACGAGGTGGAGTGCAGCCGTCCTTCCTTGCGCTCGACGGTGACGCCGGCGTAGTTGGCCACCTTCTGGCGGCTGCCGGTCAGCTGGTTGAACAGCGCCGTCTTGCCGCAGTTCGGATTGCCGACCAGCGCCAGCCGCAACGTCGAGGCTTCGGCCGCGCTCATGCCGCGGCTCCGTTGCGCAGGCGGATGCGCGCGGCTTCGGAGCGGCGCAGCGCGAAGCGGGTGAAGCCCACCTGCACCAGCAGCGGTTCGGCGCCCAGCGGGCCTTTCGCGACCACTTCCACTTCCTCGCCGTTGACGAAGCCCAGTTCGCGCAGGCGACGGGCAATGGCGTCCTGCGGCCCATGGTCTTCCACGGCGTCGACGATGGCGGGGATACGCGAAGGCAGTTCTGTCAGGATCACGCCGGACTCTCAAATGCGAACTATTCTCATTGTAGCATCGCCGCAGTGCAGGAAGGCTGCAACGCAGCGTGCCGGTATCATTCGGCGACTTCGCAAGGAACGGCTGCAATGGCGGAAGCCCCGCAGGGACACCCTCTCGTACTGGAGCGCATCGGCGCGGTGGCCCGCCTGCGGCTGGACCGCCCCGCCCTCCACAACGCGTTCGACGCCGGCCTGATCTCGGCCCTGACCGCCGCCCTGGACCAGCTCGCCGGCGATCCGGCCGTGCGCGTGGTGGTGCTGGAAGGCAGCGGGACGTCGTTCTCGGCCGGTGCGGACCTGAACTGGATGCGCGGCATGGCGTCGGCCAGCGAGGCGGAGAACCGGCAGGATGCGCTGGCGCTCGCCCGCCTGATGCGCACCCTGGACGAACTGCCCAAGCCCACGATCGCCCGCGTGCAGGGCCCGGCCTTCGGTGGCGGCGTGGGCCTGGTGGCCTGCTGCGACATCGCCATCGGCGTGCCGGAGGCGAAGTTCGGCCTGACCGAAAGCAAGTTGGGCCTGTTGCCGGCGGTGATCTCGCCCTACGTCGTCGCGGCCATCGGCGCGCGCCAGGCGCGGCGCTGGTTCGCCACGGCGGAGATCTTCGATGCCGCCACGGCGCTGCGGATCGGCCTGCTGCACGCGGTGGTCGGGGCCGATGCCCTGGACGAGGCCATCGAGCGCCAGATCGCGCTGCTGCTGAAGGCCGGTCCCGTGGCGGCGGCGGGCGCGAAGCGACTGGTCGCACGCATTGCCGCCACGGCCGACCGCGAGCGCGTCGACCGCGACAACGCCGACCTGATCGCGCGCCTGCGGGTGTCGCCGGAGGGACAGGAAGGCCTGTCCGCCTTCCTCGACAAGCGCGCACCCCACTGGGCGAAGGACTGAGACGATGATCGACCACCTGGGCATCGAAGTCGCCGACTACGCGCGCAGCCGCGCGTTCTACGAACGCGTGCTGGCCACCCTGGGCCATGGCGTGGTCATGGAGGTGACGCGCGACATGACCGGCGGTTACGAGGGCTGCGGGTTCGGGCCGCCCGGCCGCCCGCATTTCTGGGTCGGCAAGGGCGACGGCGAGCCTGGCCGCGGTGCGCACATCGCGTTCACGGCGGGCAGCCGCGCGCAGGTCGACGCGTTCCATGCCGCGGCACTGGCCGCGGGCGCACGCGACAACGGCGCACCCGGGCTGCGCCCGCATTACCACCGCCACTATTACGGCGCCTTCGCCATCGATCCGGACGGCCACAACATCGAAGCCGTCTGCCACCTGCCCGCGGATACCGACGCCTGATGTTCTCGAAAATCCTGATCGCCAACCGCGGCGAGATCGCCTGCCGCGTCATCCGCACCTGCCGGCGACTCGGCATCCGCACCGTCGCGGTCTACTCCGAAGCGGACGCCGATGCCCAGCACGTACGCGCGGCCGACGAGGCCTACCTGATCGGCGGGCCGCGGCCCGCGGACAGCTACCTGCGCGGCGACGCCGTCATCGCGGCGGCCAAGGACGCCGGCGCGGAGGCCGTCCATCCCGGCTACGGCTTCCTGTCGGAGAATGCCGACTTCGCCGATGCCGTCGCCGCCGCCGGCCTGGTGTTCATCGGGCCCTCGGGCGCGTCGATGCGCAAGATGGGCAGCAAGGCCGGCGCCAAGGAACTGATGGCCGCCGCGGGCGTGCCCGTCGTCCCCGGCTACACCGGCGAGGACCAGTCGCCCAACACGCTGGCCCGCGAAGCCGCGCGCATCGGCTTCCCGCTGATGATCAAGGCCGCCCATGGCGGCGGCGGCAAGGGCATGCGCGTGGTGCACCGGCTGGAGGACTTCATCGCCCAGCTGGAAAGTTGCCAGCGCGAGGCCGCCAACGCCTTCGGCCGCGACCGCGTGCTGCTGGAGCGCTACGTGGCGTCGCCGCGCCACATCGAGATCCAGGTGTTCGCCGATGCGCACGGCCACACGCTGCACCTCAACGAGCGCGAATGCTCGGCCCAGCGCCGCTACCAGAAGGTGCTGGAGGAGTCGCCCTCGCCGTTCCTGACGCCCGCGCTGCGTGCGGCGATGGGCGAGGCGGCGGTGAAGGCCGCGCAGGCCATCGATTACGTCAATGCCGGCACGGTGGAGTTCATCGTCGATCCCGACGGGCAGTTCTATTTCATGGAGATCAACACCCGCCTGCAGGTGGAGCACCCGGTCACCGAGCTGGTCACCGGGCTGGACCTGGTGGAATGGCAGCTGCGCGTGGCCGCCAGCCAAGCGCTGCCGCTTGCCCAGGACGACATCCGCCAGCAGGGCCACGCGATCGAGGTGCGCCTTTACGCCGAAGACCCGGAGGCCGGCTTCCTGCCCGGATCGGGCCGGCTGGAACGCCTCGCGCTGCCCGAGGCGTCGCCGGGCGTGCGGATCGATGCCGGCGTGGTGGAAGGCGATACGGTCACCATCTTCTACGACCCGATGATCGCCAAACTGATCGTCCACGGCGCAGACCGCATGCAGGCGCTCGCACGCCTGCGCGAGGCCCTGGCGCGGTGCGACATCGCCGGCCCCAAGTCCAACATCGCGTTCCTGGAACGGCTGGTGCGGCATCCGGCCGTGGCCGGGGGCTGGATCGACACCGGCTACCTCGACCGCCACCTGGACGAGTTCATGCCCACCCCGTCACTGGCACCGGCACAGCAGCTCGCGCTGGTGGCCGCAGAACTGCTGTGGCAAGAAGCCAACGCCCGGGTAGCCGCCCGGAGCAGCGGCGAACCGGATTCGCCCTGGGCCATCGCCGACGGCTGGCGGCTGGGCCATGCCGGAGCGCGCCCCCTCGCCTTCGCCCACCAGGGGCAGACATGGACGGCGCTGGCGCACGGCCACGGCGGGCGCTACCGCATCGAACTGGGCGACGGGATGCACGATGTGGAGGACGCCCGCTTGACCGGCGACCTGCTCGGTTTGCGTATCCATGGACAGGCGCGGCGATTCTGTGTGTCCAGGCACGGCACCCGCCTGACGCTGCACGACGGGGAACAACGCACGGCGGTGGAGACGGTGCCTGC
Organism: Pseudoxanthomonas sp. F37; assembly: GCF_022965755.1. Classification (NCBI taxonomy): domain Bacteria; kingdom Pseudomonadati; phylum Pseudomonadota; class Gammaproteobacteria; order Lysobacterales; family Lysobacteraceae; genus Pseudoxanthomonas; species Pseudoxanthomonas sp. F37. The sequence continues at coordinate 2,304,688 of NZ_CP095187.1, forward strand.
CTACCGGCGCGCGGAGGTGGGCGAGGCGTCGGGTAGCGGGAAGATCGTCGCACCGATGCCGGGACGCGTGGTGCTGGTCAAGGCGCGGCCCGGCGATGAGGTGGTGGCCGGACAGGAGCTGCTGGTGATGGAAGCGATGAAAATGGAACTGGCCGTCAGGGCGTCGCGCGATGGCGTGATCGCCGACGTGCGTGCGGCGGCCGGCGACTTCGTCGAAGCCGATGCCGTCCTCGTGGCGCTGGAGTGAGGGCCCCATGGCGCCCCTGCGTGCGTGGATCGTCGTGCTGCTGGCGGCCGGCCTGTTGACCGGATGCGTCATGTTCGAACAAGCCCCGGCCCCGCTGACCTGCGACCCGGCCCTGGTCGGACGCTGGATTCCCCTGCCCGACAGCCCGCAGGATCGCGTGCCGCTGGGCAAGGACGATTACGCCGAAGTCGACGCGGCCTGCCATGTTCGCCTGCGCGACGACAATCGCCGGGACGAGCCCGGCTTCGACGCGCTGGGCTTCGAGGTGGACGGCGAACGCTACCTCGCCCTGGGCTTCAAGGAACTGGAAGGCCTGTTCGGTACCGGCCAGGCCGCCGCGCCGCCGATACCCAAAGGCATGCCCGCGGGCGCCGTCACGTTGCTGAAATACCGCATCCGCGACGATACGCTGCAGGTCGCGATGCTCGACACGGTCACCATCATGCAGCAGGTCCAACAGGGCACCCTGAAGGCCCGCGAGGCGGACGCCAGTACCTACCTGTTCGAAGGCGGCCCCGCGCAGCTGCGCGAGCTGCTGCGCGAACATCCGGACCTGTTCGACGCCTTCGACGGCACCTCGAAGACCTTGCGCATGCGGCGCGCGAAGCCGGGAAAGCGCCCGTGAACGCACCCGCCCTCCCGCCGGCCGACGACTTCGTGCGCATTGTCGAGGTCGGGCCTCGCGACGGCCTGCAGAACGAGAAGGTGCAGGTGGCCACCGCCGACAAGGTGGAGCTGATCGACCGCCTGTCGCGTACCGGCCTGCTGACCATCGAGGCTACCAGCTTCGTCAGTCCCAAATGGGTGCCCCAGCTGGCCGATGCGGCCGAGGTGTTCTCGGCCATCCGGCGGCGGCCGGGCACGGCGTACCCGGTGCTGGTGCCGAACGAGACAGGCTACGACCGTGCACGCGCCGTGGGCGTGGAGGAAGTGGCGGTGTTCACCGCCGCGTCCGAAGCCTTCAACCGGAAGAACATCAACGCCTCCATCGACGAATCCATCGAGCGTTTCCGCCCCGTGCTGGCACGCGCCGCCGCCGATGGCGTGAAAGTCCGCGGCTATGTCTCCACCGTGCTCGGCTGCCCCTACCAGGGCGAGGTGCCGCTGGCCGACGTGGTGCGCGTGGCGAAACAGCTGCATGCCCTGGGCTGCTATGAGATCTCGCTGGGCGACACCATCGGCGTGGGTACCCCGCGCAAGGCGGCCGAGATGCTGAAGGCGGTCGCATCCGAGGTGCCCCTGCCGGCACTGGCCGTGCATTTCCACGACACCTACGGCCAGGCGCTGGCCAACCTGCTGGCCTGCCTGGACGCGGGCGTGCGCGTGGCCGATGCCGCGGTCTCCGGCGCCGGCGGATGCCCCTACGCGAAGGGCGCCAGCGGCAACGTCGCCACGGAGGACGTGGTCTACCTGCTGCACGGCCAGGGCCTGCGCACCGGCGTGGACCTGGACCTGCTGGCCGACACCGGTCGCTGGCTGGCGTCCCGGCTGGGCCGCGAGACCGGCAGTCGCGTCGGCAAGGCGCTGGCGGCCGCCACATGAACCATGACGCGGCCAGCGGAGGTCTCGACCTGCCGGCGCTCGTCGCCGCGCTGGAGCGCGCTGCCGCCGAACGCGGCCCCGATGACGCCACCGCCCTGCTCCTGCGTCAGGCACGCGATGCCCTGCTCGCCAAGCAGTACGAAGCCGACACCGAACGTTCGCGCTACCGCAACCTGTTCGACGCGGTACCCGACCCGGTCAGCATCATCGCCGAGGACGGCACGGTGCTGGACCTCAACAAGGCCGGCATGCTGGCCTACCAGCGGCCGCGCGAGGAGATCGTCGGGCGCAACATCAACGTACTCAATCCGGACCTGCCGCGCGACCACCTGGTGCCGGTGTGGGAAACACTGAACCGCGGCGAGACCTACGTCATCGAAGTCACCAACATGCGGGGCGACGGCACGCGGTTCCCGGTGGAAGTGCATTCGGCCAACATCAACTTCGACGGGCGCAAGAGCATCGTCGCCGTCGCGCGCGACATCAGCAGCCGGCGGCTCGCGGAAATGCGCTACCGCGAGCTGATGGAAACCATCGACAAAGGGATCGTGGTCAACAACCGCGAGCTGGTGGTGCAGTATTGCAATGGCGCGGCCATGCGCATCTTCGGCATCCGCGAGGACCAGCGCGTCGGCCAGGAACTGGCCCTGGACCACTGGCACATCGTCGACGAGCACGGGCGCGAGATGCAGCGCCACGAGCTGCCCGCGCAGCGGGCGCTGGATACCGGGCAGATGGTGGAAAGCGTGCTGCTGGGCATGTACCACCGCGAACGCAAGCACCTGATCTGGTTGACCGCCACTTCGGTGCCGCAGTTCGCTCCCGGCGAAAGCCGCCCGTCGCAGGTGACCACGCTGTTCAGCGACGTCACCGAACTCAAGCGCGACAGCGCGCTGTTCGACCGCGCCCAGTCGCTGGCCCACATCGGCGGCTGGGAATGGGACATCGGCCGCGACCGTGTCTACCTGACCGACGAAGCCCAGCGCATCCTCGGCGCGGCGCGCCCGCTGGTGACGCTGGACGACGTGCTGTCCTGCCTGCGCGAATCCGACCGCCGCCGCCTGCGTGGCGCGCTGGACCTGATCACCGCCGGCGGCCAGGGCTTCGACCTGGAACTGCAGGGCACCCAGGCCGACGGACATCCGTTCTGGATCCGGGTGATCGGCGACGCCGAACCCGGCGATCCGGGCGCCTCGCGCATCACCGGCACCATGCAGGACATTTCGCAGGACAAGCAGGCCGAGGAGACGCTGCGCATCCAGGCGCGCACCGATCCCCTGACCGGGCTGATGAACCGCGACGCCGTACTGACCGAACTGGGGATGCGCCTGGCCGATCCCGAACGCGCGCAGGTGGCGGTGCTCTACATCGACCTGGATCGCTTCAAGATGGTCAACGACGTGCTGGGGCACAACGCCGGCGACGAACTGCTGGTGCAGGCCTCGGACCGCATCCGCGGCGCGGTGGGCACCGACGGCATGATCGCGCGCTTCGGCGGCGACGAGTTCCTGGTGATCTGCGATGCCGGCGAGGACCCCCTTCTGCCGGAAAAGCTGGCGCACGCGGTGCTGGGGGCCTTCGCCGACGCATTCCGCTTCGGCAAGGACGAGTTCGCCATCACCGCCAGCATCGGCCTGGCGGTCTCGCCCCGCGACGGCCTGCGCCCGCAGCAGCTGATCCAGAACGCCGACATCGCCATGTACGACAGCAAGCATCGCGCGCGCAACGGCTGGCAGAGCTTCACCCAGGAACTGGCGCAGCGCCAGCAGGACCGCCTGCAGATCGAGACCCAGCTGCGACGGGCGGTGGACAACGAGGAGTTCCGGCTGGTCTACCAACCCCAGGTGGACCTGCGCAACGGCCGCATCATCGCCGGCGAGGCGCTGATCCGCTGGCAGAACCACCAGTTGGGCGAACTGCGGCCGGACGTGTTCATCAGCCATGCGGAGACGACCGGCGACATCGTGCGCATCGGCAGCTGGGTGCTGCGCGAAGCCTGTCGCCAGGTGGCGGCGTGGCGCGACCAGGGGCTGGGCATCGTGCGGGTGGCGGTGAACGTGTCGTACCGCCAGTTCGCCGGCGACGACCTCGCCGACCGCGTGCGCGCGATCCTCACCGAGTTCGACCTGCCCGGCGCGGCGCTGGAGCTGGAATTCACCGAGCGGGTGCTGATCGAGGACGCCCCGGCCACGCTGCGCACCTTCGCCGACCTGCGCCAGTTGGGCGTGATGCTGACCATCGACGACTTCGGCGAGGGCTACAGCGCGCTGAACTACCTGCGCCGCCTGCCCATCCACGGCCTGAAGCTCAGCCCGCTGTTCACCGAGGGCGTGCCCAACAACCGCTCGGACGTGGCCGTCTGCCAGGCCGTCTCGGCCATCGCCCGCAGCCTGGGACTGGGACTGGTGGCCGAAGGCGTCGAGTCCGAGGCACAGCGACAGTTCCTGCTGAATCTCGGCGTCCCCGTCGGCCAGGGCTTCCTGTTCGCGCCCGGCCTGTCGCCGGACGAATTCGCGCGGCGGCTGGCCGACAGCCCGCTGGAGCGGGCGCTGCACGCCTGAACGGCGTGATCCCTGTAGGAGCGACGTGAGTCGCAACCGGAGACCTCGAACTCCCCACGTCCTCTCCCGTGGATTGCAAAGCTTCACCTCGCAGGCGCAGCGCGCCGACCCGTCACCCAGCCTGCCCTGGTGTGCGGTCGCGAATCACGTCGCTCCTACACCTGGTTCATGGCACCGCCGCCTCCGCCATCGCGTAAAATGCCGGCTTTTCCGCAGCAGGTCCGCCGCATGCAGCTTTCCGATACCCGTGCCGTCATCACCGGCGGCGTCTCCGGCCTGGGGCTGGCCGTCGCCCGCCATCTCGTCGCCCACGGCGGCAAGGCCGCGCTGTTCGACGTCAACGACGACAAGGGCGCGGCGGCGGTCGCCGAGCTCGGCCAGGCCAACGTCCGTTACTTCCGCACCGACGTGACCGATGAGGCCGGCGTGGCCGCCAACATCGCCGCGGCGAAGGACGCCCTGGGCGGGCTGAATGCCGCGATCAACTGCGCCGGCATCCTGGGCGCCGGCCGGGTGCTGGGCAAGGAGGCGCCGATGCCGCTGTCGACGTTCCAGACCACGGTGATGGTCAACCTGGTGGGCAGCTTCAACGTGGCCAAGGCCGCCGCCGACCTCATGCAGCACAACGCGCCGAACGGCGACGGCGAGCGTGGCGTGATCGTCAACACCGCCAGCGTGGCCGCGTACGAAGGCCAGATCGGCCAGGCCGCCTATTCGGCATCGAAGGGCGGCGTGGTGGGCATGACCCTGCCGATGGCGCGCGAACTGTCGCGCTTCGGCATCCGCGTGATGACGGTGGCCCCGGGCATCTTCTGGACGCCGATGGTCGATGGCATGCCGGAGGCCGTGCAGCAATCGCTCAGCGCCTCGATCCCCTTCCCGTCCCGCCTGGGCAAGCCGGAAGAATTCGCCGACCTGGTCGCCTACATCCTGGGCAACGCCTACCTCAACGGCGAGACCATCCGCCTGGATGGCGCGGTGCGTCTGGCACCGAAATGAACCCGTAGGAGCGGGCCATGCCCGCGATGCTTTCCGCCGCGATGCCAGAAGAGCATCGCGGGCATGGCCCGCTCCTACGACCCTCTTCTTCCCCTGTCCACGGTCATCACCATGAAAGCTTTCGAGATCAAGAAGGGCAACGTCGTCGAACACAACGGCGGCGTGTACCAGATCCGCGACATCGAGCGCAGCTCGCCGCAGGGCCGCGGCGGCAACGTGCGCTTCCGTTTCATCATGTACAGCGTGCCGGGCGGCAACAAGCTGGACGCCAGCTTCGACGCCGACGACAGCCTGACCGAAGTGGAACTGCTGCGCCGCCAGGCCACGTATTCGTACAAGGATGGCGATGCGTTCGTGTTCCTGGACGATGAGGACTACACGCCGTACACGCTGGACGCGAACGTCATCGGCGACGACGCCGGTTACATTACCGACGGCCTGAGCGGCTGCTACGTGCAGGTGATCGACGAACTGCCGGTCGCGCTGCAGCTTCCGCAGCACGTGACCCTGGAAGTGGTGGAAACGCCGCCGGAACTGAAGGGCGGTACCGCCACCAAGCGGCCGAAGCCGGCCAGGCTCAGCACCGGCCTGGAAATCATGGTGCCGGAGTACATCACCACCGGCGAGCGCATCCTGGTCAACACGACCACGGGCGAATTCGGCGGCCGCGCCGACTGACACCGCTACGACGCGCCTGCGGCAAGGGCCCGCAGGCGCGCGCCGATCGTCTCCAGGTTGGCCCCGATGCCGCGCAGGGCCTCGCGCTGGTCCTCGGGAAGCCAGCGTTCCAGGTCCCGGCGCAGCGATGCGTCTTGGCTGCGCAATCGCGCCACCCTCGCCTGCGCTTCGGCGACGATGCGCGCGCGCTCGGCGGATTGCGGCAATCCATAGCCCTCTCCCGCCAGTTCGGCGGGCCGGCTGACGAAGCCGGTATCCCCCAGCCATGCCTTCAGCGCTTCCAGCGCAGCCGCCGCACCGTCGGGCACGTCGTTCCCGAGGTAGCGCCGTTTGAGTTCATCGCGCAGCAGGAGCTGCTGCCGGCGCTGCGCCGCATTCTCCAGCACCAGCAGGGCCGCGCTCGCCTTCAGGTCCGCCTGTGGCAACCAGCGCGCGCGCTCGCCTGGCGGCAGCGCCAGCCACGCCCGGGCGTCCCGTTGCGGCAGCGCCAGCGCCTCCCGCGCGACGGCGAACAGGGCCTCGTAGCGCGCACTCGCCGGTTCGAAGTAGTACCCCAGGCGGCGGGCCTCATCCGCGTCGGCGAGCGGACGACGATCGGCGATGCCTTCCCGCTCCAGCTTCCGCAGCAGCCCGGTGGGCGTGATGCTGGCCAACGAGGCGTCCGCGAGGCGGGGGACGCCGTCGTGCAGCAGCTTCCAGGTCTCCACCGCGCAGTTGTTGCCGATGAAGTAGTAGCGTCCGTCGTAGCTCCAGTGCAGCTGCGCGGCGCGCTCCAGCAGCGATGCGATTTCGTGCTTCTGCAGCCGCAACGGTATGGACTGCAGGCCACGCAGCTCGACCCGGGTGTACTCCTCGATCACCTGGTCCAGCGGCAGCAGGAACAGGCGCGAGGGATACGAGCCGGTCAGCCCGCGCCAGCCGGAAATCTGCACGTCGCCGACGAAGGCGCGGAACGACAGCACGCGATGATGGGCCAGGTCCAGCCTGCATCCGGGCCCCGGCACGCGTCCGGGTGCGCACACCACCAGCCGCAGCATGCTGTGTCCCCAGCGGCTCATCGCCTGGGTGTTGCCTTCGGCCAGCAGGTAGTCCACCTCGTAGACGCGGGCGGGATCCAGCGCCAGCAACGAGGCCTCGCCCGCCTCGGCATCCACGTCCAGGAACGGCAGTCCGGGCGCGCAGGCCTGCGTCGGCACCGGCACGCCGAAGTGGGCCGAGAAATGGCGATGCAGCGCCGGGCGCCGACACCCGTAGGTGGGGTCGAGCACGAAATGCTCCAGGTTCACCGCCACGTATTCGGACGGACGCCGCAGCTCGTACGGATCGGGCGTACGCCCGACGAAGTCGTTGCGGGAACGACGCCCCGCGAGGGCGAACACACTGTGCTGCCATCCCGCCAGATCGCGCAGGCGCGCATCGCCGGACAGGGCGTTGCGCTGCGCACGGTCGTAGGCGTGGGCCAGTTCGTGCACCAGCGCATGGCGGACAGCGCGCCGCGGCTCGTCTTCCGTCGCCACGGGATCGCGGGCCCGCCACGCCTCCAGCAGGCGGCGCGGCAGCAGGATGCGGTCGCCGACCCGGCGGCCGGCGACATGCGCGGGCAGGCCGTCCCGCCATTCCAGGACCAGCCCGGCGGGCAAGCCGTCACGCCATGCCTGCGGCAGACGCGGCAGCACATCGTCCACCAGCGCCTGCGTCGCGGCGATGTCTTCCGTGGCCAGATGCGTGGGATCGATCTCGAGCGCGGTCGCCGTCGCCACCGGACCCAGCCACGCCCACAGCAGGAGCGCGGCGATGCGCCGGCCCCGGGGCCGACGCAGGTGCATCAACGGGCCAGGATGGCCTGCGCCAGCTGCATGTCGCTGGCGCGGCGCGCGGCCTGGTCCGTTTCGCGCAGGTGGCGCAGCGCGGCTTCCAACTGGGCGCCGCGGATGCGGCCATTGCTGGCGACGAAACTGGCGGCATCCTCGCGCGCCTGCACGACGATCTTGTCGTCGCCAGACGAGCTGTCGGACGAGGCCGACGAACCGGCCGAAGAAGCGCCTGCCGACGAGCCGGCGAAGCTGCCGGCGAGTGCCGGCACGGAGAACGCCAGCAGCACGCCGGCCAGGATCAATCGGGACATGGATGTTTCCACATGGGGGGAACGCCGTCACCGGCGCGGAGCGCAAAGATTACCCGCAAATGCCCGGCGAGCGCCTGAATCCGGCCGCTCGCGGGAGCATCGCCCGCATCGGGGCCGGGTCGCGGGTGGCGAACGCGTGTCAGCTGTCGAACAGCTTGCCCGGATTCATCAGGCCGCTGGGATCCAGCACCCGCTTGATGCCCCGCATCACCGCGATCTCCTCGGCGCTGCGCGTGCTCTCCAGATAGCCCTTCTTCACCAGGCCGATGCCGTGTTCGGCCGAAATGCTGCCCTGGTGGCGCTTCAGCGATGCCGCCAGCAGCTTGGTGACCTGCTCGCACTGGGCGACGAACTCCGCGTTCTCCATGCCATCGGGCTTCAGCACGTTGATGTGCAGGTTGCCGTCGCCGATGTGGCCGAACCACACCACCTCGAACTGCGGATACGCCTCCCCCAGCAGGGCCTGGGTCTCGGCCAGGAACGCCGGCATGGCCGAGATGCGCACCGACACATCGTTCTTGTAGGGCACGTAGCGGGCCAGCGCTTCGGTGATGCCTTCGCGCAGTCGCCACAGCTGCGCGGCCTGGGCATCGGACTGGCTGATCACGCCGTCGCTGACCCAGCCCTGCTCCATGCAGGCCTCGAAGGCGGCCATCGCGGCGGCTTCCTGCGCCTCGTCGCCGATGGCGAACTCGGTGACCACATAGTACGGATGCGCCTGATCGAAGGGCTTCTGCGCACCGTGCGCCAGCACGTGGTGCAGCGCGCGGTCGGTGAAGAACTCGAAGGCCTCCAGTTGCAGGCGCTCGCGGAACGCGGCGAAGACCTGCATCAGCACCTCGAACGAGGGCAGCGCCAGCAGCATGACGTTGGTCGGCGGCGGCGGATCGGTCAGGCGCACGGTGGCTTCCACCACCACGCCCAGCGTGCCCTCGGACCCGATGAACAGATGGCGCAGGTCGTAGCCGCTGGAGTTCTTGATGAGCGCCTTGTTGAGCTCCAGCACGTCGCCGGCGCCGGTGACCACCTTCAGGCCGGCGATCCACTCGCGCGTGTTGCCGTAGCGGATCACCCGGATGCCGCCCGCGTTGGTGGCGATGGTGCCGCCGATGGCGCACGAGCCCCGCGAGGCGAAATCCACCGGGTAGACCAGGCCCTGCTCGCGCGCCGCATTGTGCACGGCCTCCAGCGGCATGCCGGCCTGCACGGTCAAGGTGCGGTCGACCGCATTGAAATCGATCGCCTGGTTCATGCGTTCCAGGCTGAGCACCAGTTCGCCGTTCGCCGCCACGGCGCCACCGGACAGGCCGGTGCGGCCGCCGGAAGGCACCACCGCGATGCCCTGTGCGTTCGCCCAGCGCAGCACCGCCTGCACCTCCTCCACCGAGCCCGGCAAGGCGATGGCCAACGGCGCGGGGGTCCAGCGCCGGGTCCAGTCGCGGCCGTAATGCTCCAGGTCGGCAGGGTCGGTCTTCAGGCGCAGCGCGGGGGCGGCGTCGAGCAGGGCTTGCAGGCGCGGATCGCTCATTGCACGGGTGGATTTTCGGGGGCGCTCAGGGTGCCAGCGATGCCGTGCGGCGTCCAGCCGACGGCGAGTCGTTTCATGGGCAACCAAGCCGGAAAACCGGCAACCCAGCATTCCATTCCGCGCCGCAGCATGGACGGCGCGCATCTGGCATAGTGGCGACCCCTTTCCATTCCCCGCTGCGACCTTCCGGCAATGTCGAACAAGAAGACCTCGTACCCGAAGCAGGACATCCGCGTACTGTTGCTGGAGGGGGTCAGCCAGACCGCGGTGGAGACATTCCGGGCGGCGGGCTACACGCAGATCGAGTTCCACGAGAAGTCCCTGCCGGAAGACGAGCTGAAGCGCCGCATCGCCGAGGCCCACATCGTCGGCATCCGTTCGCGCACGCACCTGAGCGATGAGGTGCTGGCCCATGCGCGCCGCCTCATCGCGGTGGGCTGCTTCTGCATCGGCACCAACCAGGTGGATCTGGACGCCGCCGAGCTGGCCGGCATCCCGGTCTTCAACGCGCCCTATTCCAACACCCGCAGCGTGGCCGAGCTGGTCATCGCCCAGGCCATCATGCTGATGCGCGGCATTCCGCAGAAGAACGCCCAGTGCCACCGCGGCGGCTGGAGCAAGTCGGCCGCGGGCAGCCACGAGGTGCGCGGCAAGACCCTGGGCATCATCGGCTACGGCCACATCGGCACCCAGGTGGGCGTGCTGGCCGAGGCGCTGGGCATGCACGTGCTGTTCCACGACATCGAGACCAAGCTCTCGCTGGGGAACGCGCGCCCGGCCATCGGCCTGGACGACCTGCTGGCGCAGAGCGACGTGGTGACCCTGCACGTGCCGGAAACGCCGGCCACCCAGGGCATGTTCGGCGCGGCGCAGATCGCCGGCATGAAGCCCGGCGCGCACCTGATCAACGCCTCGCGCGGCACGGTGGTCGATATCGACGCGCTGGCCGCTGCGCTGAAGTCGGGCCAGGTGGGCGGCGCGGCGGTGGACGTGTTCCCGGTCGAACCCAAGGGCAATGCCGAATCGTTCGAATCGCCGCTGCGCGGGCTGGACAACGTCATCCTCACGCCCCACGTCGGCGGCTCCACCCTGGAAGCGCAGGACAACATCGGCATCGAGGTGGCGGCCAAGCTGGTGCGCTACAGCGACAACGGCAGCACGCTGTCGGCGGTGAACTTCCCCGAGGTCACCCTGCCCGGCCACGACGGCAGCCGCCGCATCCTGCACATCCACCGCAACGTGCCGGGCGTGCTGTCGCAGATCAACGACATCTTCCGCGACCGCGGCATCAACATCGACGGGCAGTTCCTGCGCACCGACCCCAAGGTCGGCTACGTGGTCATCGACGTCACCGCCGACGAGGAACAGACCACCAGCCTGCGCGAGGCGATGGCGGCCATCGCCGGCACGTTGCGGGTGCGCGTGCTGTATTGAGCGGGACGATGTGCCTGCGTTCCCGCGATCGCTCGCATGGACGCCTGTAGGAGCGGGCCATGCCCGCGATGCTTTTGAGACCTCACAGAAAAAAGCATCGCGCCCAAGGGCGCTCCTACAAAGCATGGCGCCCGAGGGCGCGCCTACAGAGGTCCGTCCTCGCTTGCGGACCGGGTCGTCAGCCATTTGCGCGCCATGCGGCTGAGGGATGCGTCCGGCTCGTCGGCGAGCGGGGCGATCTCGCGCCAGGCCAGGTCCAGCGACTCCTCGCTGACCACGTAGTCTTCGCTGCCGCCTGCACGCACCACGTAGCGCACGTCGTAGTGCCAATGGCCCGGCACCCCCTTGCGCTCGGGTATCCAGTGGCGGTCCAGATCGAAGATGCCGCCCTCCACGGCCAGGTCGGACAGGCCCGACTCCTCCTGGGCTTCCTTCAGCGCGACGCGGGCCATGTCGGTGTCGCCATCGGCGTGCCCGCCCAGTTGCAGCCAGCGGTCCAGCTTGCGGTGATGGGTCATGAGGATGCGCAGGCCATCGCCGCTGACCAGCCACGCACCGCCGGTCAGGTGGCCTTCCAGCCGCTCGCGGACGAACGGATTGGCCGGCGCGTCCAGCAGCGCCAGGAAATGTGCGATGACCTCTTCTTCGTCGGGCCAGCGGCGGCGGTAATCGGCCAGGTGTTCTCGTAGCGAAGCATAAGCGGCTGACACGACGTGCTTTTCCTTTCGACGGTGGCGAGGGCGGTGCCGATTATCGCCGGCCATGCTGCACCCGCGCTTGTGATCCCCCGCCCGCTTTGGCAAGGTACGGCCTTCCGTGGGGACCGTCCCCATGACCGTTGTCACCGCTCGGTGGGCCTTCCGCCGGCACTCAGTCATCTCAGGGGACGCTGCGAATGCTCAAAGCTCTGTTCAGGGTCAAGCCGGTCGCGCCGGCAGGCCACGTCGATGCCGGTGAACCCTTCGAAGGCAGCCTGGACGGCGAAGCCACCCTGAAACGGACGCTGACGGCCAAGCACCTGGTCATGCTGGGCGTGGGCGCGGTGATCGGCGCGGGCATCTTCGTGCTGACCGGCCAGGCCGCGGCCAACCATGCCGGCCCGGCGATCATGCTGAGCTTCGTGCTGGCCGGCTTCGCCTGCGCCATGGCGGGCCTGTGCTACGCCGAGTTCGCCTCGATGATGCCGGTGTCCGGCAGCGCGTACTCCTACTCTTACGCCACCTTGGGCGAAGCGGTGGCGTGGTTCATCGGCTGGTGCCTGGTACTGGAATACCTGTTCGCATCGTCCACCGTGGCGGTGGGCTGGTCGGGCTATCTGGTGAGCTTCCTCACCACTACGGTGGGCGTACCCTTCCCCGAGCAGCTGGCCACCGCGCCCATCACCTGGACCGACGGCGGCTTCGTCGCCACCAACGGCATCATCAACCTGCCCGCCGTGCTGATCGTCGCGGCGGTCAGTGGCCTGTGCTACGTCGGCATCACCCAGTCGGCCTTCGTCAACGCGATCATCGTGGCGATCAAGGTGGTCGTGATCGCGGCCTTCCTGGGCTTCGGCGTGCAGTACGTGGACCCGGCCAACTGGACACCCTTCATCCCCGAGAACACCGGTCCCGGACAGTTCGGCATGGACGGCGTGTTCCGCGCGGCGACCATCGTGTTCTTCGCCTACATCGGCTTCGACGCGGTTTCCACCGCGGCCGGCGAAGCGAAGAATCCGCAGCGCGACATGCCCAAGGGCATCCTGGGTTCGCTGGCCATCTGCACCGTCATCTACATCGCCGTCTGCGCGGTGCTGACAGGCATGACCCACTACAGCCTGCTGGGCACCGCCAAGCCGGTGGCCACGGCACTGGAAGAAGTCCTCAAGGCCGATCCGGGCGCCAGCGTCGGCTGGCTGAAGACCGCGGTGGAGATCGGCGCCATCGCCGGCCTGTCGTCGGTGATCCTGGTCATGCTGATGGCGCAGCCGCGCATCTTCTATTCGATGTCCCGCGACGGGCTGCTGCCGCGCCTGTTCGGCAAGGTGCACCCGAAGTTCCATACGCCCTACGTCGGCACGATCATCGTCGGCGTGCTGGCCTGCCTGCTGGCCGGCTTCATGCCACTCAGCGTGCTGGGCGAACTGGTCTCGATGGGCACGCTGCTGGCGTTCGCCACCGTCTGCCTCGGCGTGCTGGTGCTGCGCTTCACCCGCCCCGACCTCGCCCGCCCGTTCCGCGTGCCCATGTTCTGGCTGATCTGCCCGCTGGGCGTGCTGGCCTGCCTGTTCCTGTTCATGCAGTCGTTCATGGAGCACTGGCAGATCTTCGTGGGCTGGACGGTGCTGGGGCAGGTGATCTACTTCGCCTACGGCTTCCGGAACAGCAAACTCAGGCAGCGCGCCTGATCGTCTTCAAGGCCGGCGGGCACACCGCCGGCCTTTTTGGTTGTACTCCTCGATAACGTCCCGAGACCACGCACGATGCTCCGACAGCTCCTGGCCACCAAGCACCCCCACGCCGCCCATACCGAAGCCGAAGGGCTCAGCCTGCGCCGCACGCTCGGCCCCTGGGGCCTGACCGCGCTGGGCATCGGCGCGGTGATCGGCGGCGGCATCTTCGTGATCACCGGACAGGCCGCGGCCAACCACGCCGGCCCCGCCATCATGCTGTCGTTCGTGCTGGCCGCCATCTGCTGCACGTTCTGCGCACTGGCCTATGCCGAATTCGCGGCGATGGTGCCGGTCTCCGGCAGCGCCTACACCTATACCTACGCGACCCTGGGCGAACTGACCGCGTGGTTCATCGGCTGGATGCTCGTCCTCGAGTACGGGGTATCGGCCTCGGCGGTGGCGGTCAGCTGGACCGGCTACTTCCTCAGCCTGCTCGAACACTTCAACATCTACCTGCCGCAGGCGCTGGTCAGCGCGCCGCTGGACGCGCAACTGCGGCCGACCGGCGCCATCGCCAACGTGCCCGCCGCTGTCATCGTGCTGCTGCTGACCTGGCTGTGCTACGTGGGCATCCGCAAGTCGTCGGCCATGAACATGGCCATGGTGGTGCTGAAGACCGGGCTGATCCTGCTGGTCATCGTCGCCGGCTGGCAGTACGTCGACCCGGGCAACTGGCAGCCGTTCATTCCCGCCAACGAGGGCCCGGGCAAGTTCGGCTGGGAGGGCGTGCTGCGCGGTGCGGCGATGGTGTTCTTCGCCTACATCGGCTTCGAGGCGGTGTCGGTGGCGGCGCAGGAATCGCATCGCCCGCAGAAGGACCTGCCGGTCGGCATGCTGGCCTCGCTGGCCATCTGCACGGTGCTTTACATCGCCATGGCCGCGGTGATGACCGGCCTGGTGCCCTACACCGCGCTGGGCACGGCCGAGCCGGTGGTCACCGCGGTGGCCGCGCATTCGGAACTGGGCTGGCTGCGGGTGACGGTGGAGATCGGCGCGCTGATCGGCCTGTCCTCGGTGGTGCTGGTGATGATCATCGGCCAGCCGCGCATCTTCATGATCATGGGCCGCGACGGCCTGCTGCCGCCGGTGTTCACCAAGATCCATCCGGAATACCGCACGCCGCACATCAACACGGTCATCACCGGCGTCGGCATCGCCCTGCTGGCGGCGCTGTTCCCCTTGGACATCCTGGGCGAACTGACCTCGATGGGCACCCTGATCGCCTTCGCCTCGGTCTGCGTGGGCGTGCTGGTGCTGCGCCGCACGCAGCCGGACCTGCCGCGTCCGTTCCGCATTCCCGCGGCCTGGCTGGTCTGCTCGCTGGGCGTGCTGAGCTGCATGGCGCTGCTGTCGGCGATGACGGCGCACAACTGGATGCTGATGGGCGTGTGGACCGCCGTCGGCTTCCTGATCTATTTCCTGTACGGCTACCGCCACAGCCGCCTGCGCACGCCGCGCTGAACGGAGCCGGCGGGTGGAACAGGGAAAAGGCGCGGTCACCCGCGCCTTTTCGCTTTCCGCAAACCGGACGTATCAGGGCTTCTTGGCCCAGGCGCTGCACCAGCCCTTCGCGGCGACCGAGTTCTTGGGGAACAGCGTGCACGGGCCATAGGCCTGGCCCGCCGCCGCCTTGAAGAAGTTGCAGTTGGCGCACTGGTCGCCGGCCTTGTGCTTGGGGTGCTTCGCGGTGGCGGCGTTCTCGGTGTAGGCCAGCGCCTTGGCGGTCGGATTGTTGGCATCCAGCTTGGGCAGGGCGGCAGGCGCGGCGGCCTCGGCGCGCCCCATATGCCAGGCCAGCGGGGCCACGGCGGCGGCGGTCAGGGTGGTGGTCAGGAAACGGCGGCGGGAGGCATCGTGGCTCATCTGGCTGGGCACCTGCGGGAAGGAGTCGCCAGTATCGCGCCCGCGTCCGGCTCCGGCATTGCGCAGGATCAATGGACCCTGCGGGCGTGCGGACGGGTTCCGCTAGAATGCGCGCCATGAACACCCTGCCCTACGACGCCGACCAGCTGCGCGACCGCGCGCAGTCCATCATTGCCAATGTGCGCGAGCTGTCGCAGCTGGGCTGGACCCCGGCCACCAGCAGCAATTTCTCGCAGCGGCTGGACGAGGAGCATGCGGCCATCACCGTCTCCGGCCGCGACAAGGGCCGGCTGGTGGAGGCGGACATCATGGTGGTGGACTTCGAGGGCAAGGCCGTCGGCAGCGACCATCGCCCCTCGGCGGAAACCCTGCTGCACACCCAGCTCTACCGGCGTTACCCCGAGATCGGCTGCGTGCTGCACACGCACTCGCTGGTGCAGACGGTGGCCTCGCGCCTGTTCGCCGGCGCCGGCCATGTCCGGCTGGAGGGTTTCGAGCTGCTGAAGGCCTTCCACGGCAACCACACCCACGAGATGGCCATCGACGTGCCGGTGTTCGCCAACACCCAGGACATGCCGACCCTGGCCGCCCAGGTCGACGCGCTGCTGGACCGGCAGCCGCTGTGGGGCTACCTGATCGACGGCCACGGCCTGTACGCATGGGGCCGCACCATGGCCGAGGCGCGCCGGCACCTGGAAGCCTTCGAGTTCCTGTTCGCGGCCGAACTGGAGCTGCGCAAGCTCGGCTGCCGCGGCTGACGACCGCCGGTCATCCCCGCGTTACCTTTCCGCAACCGGGTGTCCGGGCCGGGTTTGCTACTCTAACGCCCCCCTCGCCGCCTCACGCCACCGCCATGAGCCGCCTGCGCATCTTCAAGGAATCCGACCCGTCCACCCCGGAGTTCGCCAGCTACGATCCGGACTTCATCGCCACCGAGCTGAAGAAGATCGGGGTGACGTTCGAGCGCTGGAAGGCGAACAAGCCGGTCGAACCGGGCGCCTCGCCGGAAGAGGTGATGGACGCCTATCGCGCCGACATCGACCGCCTGGTGGCCGAGCGCGGCTTCAAGAGCGTCGACGTGGTCAGCATCGCGCCGGACCACCCGCAGCGCGAGGCGATGCGCGCCAAGTTCCTCGACGAGCACTACCACAAGGAAGACGAGGTGCGCTTCTTCGTGGCGGGCTCGGGCCTGTTCACGCTGCACGTGGATGGCAGGGTCTATGAGATCGAGTGCGTGCAGGAGGACCTGATCGCCGTGCCGGACGGCGCGCTGCACTGGTTCGACATGGGCCCGGAGCCGCGCTTCGTCGCCATCCGCTTCTTCACCGAGCCGGATGGCTGGGTGGGCCACTTCACCGGCACCACCATCGCCCAGCAGTTCCCGCGCTACGACGGTCTGACCGAAGGACACTGATATCCGCTGGCGGGGTTTGGCCCCGACTCGCGGATGAAACGGACAGCCAGCGGTCAGGGCTGAAGCCCTCCCCCTCTTTCCCCCCGCCCCCTTGCCATGCCCGTTTCCGCCATCCTGACCGACATCGAAGGCACCACCAGCAGCATCTCGTTCGTGAAGGACGTGCTGTTCCCTTACGCGCGACGCGCCCTGCCCGGCTTTGTGCGCGACCATCGCGACGACCCGGACGTCCGCCGCTGGCTGGACGTGGTGGCCACCGAGCACGGCAGCATCTGCAGCGACGACGTCATCGTGGAGACGCTGCAGGGCTGGATCGACCAGGACCGCAAGCACACGGCGCTGAAGGCGCTGCAGGGCATGGTCTGGGAGGCGGGCTACCGCGATGCCGACTTCACCGCCCACATCTATCCCGACGCGGCGCCGGCGCTGCGCGACTGGCACGCGCGCGGTTACCCGCTGTACGTGTATTCGTCCGGCTCGGTGCCGGCACAGAAGCTGTTCTTCGGCCATAGCGATGCCGGCGACCTGACACCGCTGTTTTCCGGCTGGTTCGACACCGAGGTCGGCGGCAAGCGCGAGGCGGACAGCTACCGGATGATCGCCGGGCGCATCGGCGTGCCCGCCAGCGCCATCCTGTTCCTGTCCGATGTGGTGGAAGAACTGGATGCCGCGCGCGAGGCCGGGGTGCAGACGCGCCTGATCGACCGGCTGGACGATTACCCGCGGCCCCGCGAAGGCGAGGCCGCGCACGGGCATGTGCGCGTGGCATCGTTCGCCGACATCGCGCTGCCCGACTGAGTCCGCTCCATGGCGTCGCAACGCACGGCCACGCTGACCGGGCTGGCCGCCATCCTGCTGTGGGCTTCGCTGGCGGTGCTGACGACCGCGACCGGCAACCTGCCGCCGTTCCAGGTGCTGGCGGTCAGCTTCGGCATTGCGGCGCTGCTGGGCCTGGCGCGCGCGGCGCTACGCGGCGCGGCGGGCTGGCACGAGCTGCGCCAGCCCGGCGCGGCACTGGCGCTGTCCACGCTGGCGCTGTTCGGCTACCACGCGCTCTATTTCATCGCGCTCAAGCGCGCGCCGGCGGTGGAGGCGAACCTGCTCAACTACCTGTGGCCGCTGCTGATCGTGGTGTTCGCCGGCCTGGTGGGCGGGGTGACGGTGCGTGCCGGGCAGTGGGCGGGCACGCTGCTGGGCCTGGTGGCCGCGGTGCTGCTGGTGACCCGCGGGCATGGCCTGCAGATCGACAGTGCGCACGTGCCGGGCTACCTCGCCGCGCTGGGCGCCGCGGTGATCTGGGCCGCGTATTCGGTGATCAACCGCCGCTTCGCCGATGTCCCCACCGCCGCCATCACCGTGGCCTGCGCGTGCGTCTCGGTGCTGGGCGCCGCGACGCACCTGCTGTTCGAGCGCACGGTCGCGCCGGACGCCACCCAGTGGCAGGTCCTGGTCGTGATGGGCATCGGTCCGGTGGGCGCGGCGTTCTGGCTGTGGGACCACGGCACCAAGCGCGGCGACATCGCCCTGCTGGGCAGCCTGTCCTACCTCGCGCCGCTGCTGTCGACCCTGCTGCTGGTGGCGTCCGGCCGCGCGCAGGCGCACGGGATCCACGCGATCGCCATCGCCCTGCTGCTGACGGGTGCCTGGCTCAGCGTGCGCGCCAGCGCTTCGCGCTGATAGCGATTCGCGTTTCCGCACGGTCGGGGCGATCTGGCTAGACTGCGCGCCACGTCGCCCGCCCGCCTTCGCCAGCCCGCTACGTGGACCTCGCCCGCCAGCCCCCGCTCGCCCGCCAGGTTCCAGGACGCCTCCTCCGGGAGGCGTTTCCGTTTCAGGACCCGTGGATCTTCTCGCCGCGCGCGAGCATGGCAACCAGCTTCTCCACGCGGGCCTGCCGGGTCTGCGGCTTCACCGCCGTCTGCACGCGCCAGCACACCGCGTACCGGTTGGTCTTGTCGAGCGTGTCGAAGAAGGCCCGGGCCTTGCGGTTCTTCGCCAGCGCCCGGGCGAGTTCCACCGGCACCTCCATCGATCCGGCGCCATCGTAGGCCGCGTCCCACCGGCCATCGGCCCTGGCGGCCTCGACCTCGCGCATGCCCGCCGGCCGCATCCGCCCGGCCGCGACCAGGGCTTCGATCCTGGCCACGTTGATCTTGGACCACGTGCTGCGCGCCCGGCGCGGCGTGAAGCGCTGCAGGAAGCACTGCGCGTCGAAGCCCTTCTTCTGGCCGTCGATCCAGCCATGGCACAGCGCCACGTCCAGCGCCTCGGCGTAGCTCACCGACGCGACGCCCGAGTCCTTCTTGGCGATCTTCAGCCACACGCCCGTGGATCCCGGATGTCGCTCCAGCCAGCGTTCCCACGCCGCAGCGTCCACGAAATGTTCGATGGGAAGTTCCGTCGCGGCCATGATCAGGGCTCCGCCATCTGCAGGCGATACGACGTGCGGGCCGAGTGTTCGCCGCGCCAGCGGTCGAAGGCGCGCACCTCGACCGCATGCTCGCCTTCGGCCAGGTCGGTGGGCAGCGCGCCGCGCCACAGGTGCGGGGACGCTTCGGCTTCCGGGGAGCGGTCGTAGCCACGCAAGGCATCGCTCGTGTCGTCGCGCATGTTCTCCACCAGCAGCCGTGGATCCGGCTGCTCCACGCGCTTCATCGGTTTCCATTCGCCGCCGTCGATACGGTATTCCACACGGGTCTGCGCATCGCCCATGTAGACATTGGCGAACACGCCCCACGCCGGATACGCGCCCTTGCGCAGTACCCGCGGCGCGTGCAGGCCGATGCCGCTGTCGTCCGCCCCGCGCGCCGGATGCCACGACAGCGCGTACCCGCCGCCCGCGCGCACGCGCAACCGCGCGTAGCCATTGGGCGTACCGTCGGCCATCGTCGTGTCGGGAATGCCGTCGGCGTCCTTCACGCCCGACCAGTAGGCGCCGCAGGCGGCGCCGACATTGTATTCGTGCAGCGGCTTCTCGCCGTGCCAGCCGGTGGAAGCATCGTGGTACCAGTGCCGCTGGGTGTGGGTGTGCCCGCTGAGCAGCAGCACGTGCGGAAAGTCCGCCAGCAACGCGAACAGGCGCTTCCGGTCGGCGGCGCGGAAACCGCGCGCGCCGGGTTCGTAGAACGGGATGTGCACGCCGATCACCAGCAGGCGGTCCTTGCGGACCGTGGGCAGGTACGCCTGCAGGAAAGCGAACTGGTCCTCGCGCAGCCCGCCGAAGTACGCAGGCGTGCCCCCGGGCTGGTAGACCACGTCATCCAGGCCGATGAAGGTGGCGGCCTCTTCTTCCCACGCGAACGTGTCCGGTCCCAGGTGATGGCGGAACGTGCGCAGCGAATCCTCATCGCCGGCGGCATCGAAATCGAGATCATGGTTGCCCGGGATGAACAGCCAGGGCACCTGCAGGCTCATCGTCGTGCGCAGGATCTGCGGGTACAGCGACAGGTCGTCGCTGGTCACATCGCCCAGGGTCAGGCCCAGCGCGGCCCCGTGCTTCCCGACCAGCGGCTGCACGATGTCCCGCCAGTAGTAGTCGACGTCCTTCACCGAAGATGTCTGGCTGTCGGCGAACAGCAGCACCTCGAGCGTGCCGTCCTTCGCCACCGGCCGTGGACGCAGCCCGAAGTGCGTGCAATCGGGCTGGCGCTGCGGGATGCCGCCGTATTTCAGCCTCGGCCCGGCGTGGTACTGCAGGTTGCGCCAGCGGGCCGGCAGGCCGTCCGGCCGCACTGCCAGCTCGTAGCCCGCCGGCTTGATGATGAAGAGCGTGCGGCCATCGACGTAATCCAGCCCGTATTCGCCCTGCGCATCCGTGACCGCGATCTCGACACCGTTGGACACCTTGATGCCCGGCAGGCCAGGCTCCCCCGCGTCGCGGGTCCCGTTGCCGTTGCGGTCCTCGTACACCTGTCCCCCGCTGCAGGGCGGCGGCAGCGCATGGGCGGGGACGGCCAGGCAGGCCAGCAGCAGGACGATGAACGAAGCACGCACGGCGACTCCAGCGGGGGCGACCGGCGGATTATGGCGCAGGGCCGATGTCCTTGTAGGAGCGCCCTCGGGCGCGATGCTCTTCGCTACGGTTGCCGAAAAAGCATCGCGCCCGAGGGCGCTCCTACAATCCGCTGGGATGCGTCACCGGGGGGCGTGGCGCTCCCGCAGCACACCGACCGCATCGGCCAGCGACAGGCCGCGTGCGCGCAGCAGAACGGTCAGGTGGTACAGCAGGTCGGCGCTTTCGCCCAGCAGTGCGGTTTCGTCCTGGGCGACGGCGGCCAAGGCGGTTTCCACGCCCTCCTCGCCCACCTTCTGCGCGATGCGGCGTACGCCGGCTTCGAACAGCCGCGTGGTGTAGCTGTCCGCCGGGCGTTCGCGCTCGCGCTGCGCAACCAGGGCATCCAGCTCCGGCAGGAATGCGGACGGTGCCGACGGGAAGCAGCTGGCACGCTGCAGGTGGCAGGTGGGCCCGTGCGGACGCGCGAGGACGAGCAGCGTGTCGTCGTCGCAGTCGGCCTGGACCGACACCAGTTCCAGCACGTGGCCGGAACTCTCGCCCTTGGTCCACAGCCGCTGCTTGCTGCGACTGAAGAAGGTCACGCGCGCACTGGCGAGCGTGGCCTGCAGCGCTTCGCGGTTCATGTAGCCCAACATCAGCACCCGCAGCGTCGCCGCGTCCTGCACGATGACGGGCAGCAGGCCCTCGCCCTTGTCCCAGTCGAGTCCGGAGGGGTCCAACGCCGGTTGCCGGTTGTCAGTGGCCACGCCTCACCTCGATGCCTTGTTGCGCCAATGCCTGCTTCAGTGCCGGAATGCGGACGTGCCCGCTGTGGAAGACGCTGGCCGCCAGCGCGCCATCCACATCCGCCTGCAGGAACACGTCGGCGAAATGCGCCACCTCGCCCGCGCCGCCCGAGGCGACCAGCGGCACCTCGCAGACGGCGCGTACCGCGCGCAGCTGCGCCAGGTCGTATCCGCGCCGCACGCCGTCCTGGTCCATGCAGTTCAACACGATCTCGCCCGCGCCCAGGCGCTGCGCCTGCACGACCCAGTCCAGGGTCCTCAGTCCGGCACCCTGCATCTTCGACGGGTCGCCGGTATAGCGGCGCACGCGCCATTCGCCGTCGGCTTCCAGGATGGAATCCACACCGACCACCACGCACTGCACGCCGAAGGCACGTGCCAGCTCGCCGATCAGGCCCGGACGCTCCAGCGCGGGCGTGTTCACCGACACCTTGTCGGCCCCGCTGTACAGCACGCGACGGGCGGTCTCCACGTCGCGGATGCCGCCCGCCACGCAGAACGGAATGTCCAGCAGCCGCGAAACGCGCTCGATCCAGGCGTAGTCCACCGAACGTCCTTCCGGGCTGGCGCTGATGTCGTAGAACACCAGTTCGTCGGCCCCTTCGTCGCGGTAGCGCAGCGCGAGGTCGGCGATATCGCCCATGTCGACGTGGTCGCGGAACTTCACGCCCTTGACCACCCGGCCTTCGCGCACGTCCAGGCAGGGAATGATGCGCCGGCTCAGCATGCCAGCGCCTGCGGCAAGGCGAAGCGGCCCTCGAGCAACGCACGCCCGAGCACGATGCCGGCGCACCCCGCTTCGCGCGCCCCCATGACATCCGCCACCGCGCTCACGCCGCCGGACGCCTGCACGGCCAACCCCGGCACGCGGGCACGCAGGTGGGCGTACAGGCCCAGGTTGGGGCCGCTCAGCATGCCGTCGCGGGCGATGTCGGTGCACAGCAGGTGGCGCAGGCCTGCGTCCGCGTAACGCAAGGCCAGGTCGTCCAGTGTCCCGGATGCCATCTCCGTCCAGCCATGCACGGGCAGACGCCAGGCGCCGGTATCGTCCAGCCGCGTGTCCAGCGCCACGGTGATGCGCTCGCTGCCGAACTCGGTCAGCCACGCCACGACCGCATCCGGGTCGCGGACCGACAACGAACCGATGACGACACGTTCGGCCCCCGCGTCGAGGATGCGCGCCACATCGTCGCGGCCGCGCACACCGCCGCCGGTCTGCACCTTCAGCGGGGTCGTGCGCGCGATGTCGTCCAGCAACGGCGCAAGCGTGTAGCCGCCGGCGCGCGCCGCGTCCAGGTCGACCAGGTGCAACCATCGGGCACCCTGCGCAGCGTAGCGCTGCGCGACCTCCAGCGGCGTGCCGTCATAGCGCGTCTCGCGGGCGTAGTCGCCCTGCGCCAGCCGGACGACGCGGCCCTCGCGCACATCGATGGCGGGATAAACGGTGAAACCTGTCATTGCAGTCCGTACTCGATGAAGTTCTTCAGCAGCCGCGCGCCGACGGCACCGGAGCGCTCGGGATGGAACTGCGCACCCGCGACGTTGCCCCGCTGCACGACGGCGGCGAAGCGCTGGCCGTGCTCGCTGCTGCACAGGCAGTCGTCGTCGACGGCGGCGGCGTAGCTGTGGACGAAATAGGCGTGGTCCCCGTCTGCGATTCCCTCCACCAGCGAGCCGCCGCGCCGCCGCTGCAGGGTGTTCCAGCCCATGTGCGGCACACGGATGCCGGGGGCGGCCCGCAGCTTGCGTACGCTGCCCGGCAGCAGGCCCAGGCAGGGGGTGTCCTCCTCCTCGGAATGGGCGAACAACAGCTGCACGCCGACGCAGACGCCCAGCAGCGGCCTGTCCAGGGTGCGCAGCACCTCCACCAGGTCCAGGTCCCGCAACCGCGCCATGCACACGGCAGCGGCGCCCACGCCGGGCAGGATCACCCGGTCGGCGGCGCGGATCGCCGCCGCGTCGCCGGTCAGTTCCGCGTCCACGCCCAGGCGCTGCAGGGCGTAGCGTACCGAGCCGATGTTGGAGCCACCGGCATCGACCAGCACGACCTTCGTCACAGCGCCCCCTTGGTGCTGGGCAGCTCGGCGCCCTCGCGCTTCACCGCCTGGCGCAACGCGCGCGCCAGGGCCTTGAAGCTGGCTTCGACTTTGTGGTGGTCGTTGTCGCCTTCCACCTTCAGGTTGAGGTTCAGGCCGGACGCATCGCAGAGCGAGCGGAAGAAGTGCGGCACCAGTTCGGTCGGCAGGTCGCCGACGCGCTCGCGCCGGAACTGGCCCGCGAAGACGAAGTACGGCCGCCCGCTGAAGTCCAGCGCGGCGCTGGCCAGGGTCTCGTCCATCGGCAGCGTGAAGCCATAGCGGCCGATGCCGCGCTTGTCGCCCAGCGCTTCCTTCAGCGCCTGGCCCAACGCCAGACCGGTGTCCTCGACGGTGTGGTGCTCATCGATGTGCAGGTCGCCATCGGCGCGCACGTCCAGGGCGAAGCCACCGTGCTTGCCGATCTGTTCCAGCATGTGGTCGAAGAAGGGCAATCCCGTCTTGGCGACCGGCTCGGCAATGCGGTCAAGGTCCACCTCCACGCGGATCTTCGTTTCCTTGGTGTTCCGCTGCACCACCGCGCGGCGCGGGGCGTCGGCCAGCTCGTGCGCGATGCCGGCCCAGTCCCACTCGCCGCCGAACTGCGGGGTCTTCAGCTGGAACGCGCGGATGTTCAGGTTGTCGGCGAACTGGTTGTCCGTCGGCCGGTCGCCCACCATCGCCGAGCGCGCCCAGTCGATGCTGCGGTCCTGCAGATACGGGACGACCAGTCCGATGCCGGGCTTGCGCGTGGGCCTGTTCTCGTGCGGCCAGCTTTCGTCGATCAGCACGTCGCGGAAGCGGATGCCCTGGCTTTCGAACACCTGCATCATCAGCGCATGCGGGCCTTCGAACGAAGCGCGCGGATACTGTTCGCTGCCCAGCCCGTCCTGGTTGCTGACCATGACGAACTGGTAGCCCGCATCGCGCAGTTTCAGCAGCGCCGGGATGACACCGGCGACGAAGCGCAGCTTCTCGTACGCATCGATCTGGAAATCGTCCGGTTCCTCGATCAGGGTGCCGTCGCGGTCGATAAAGAGAATGGGCGTCATGCGGCCTGCTCCCTTGCGTCGAGGGCCGCGATCACGCGGTCGTTCTGTTCCGGCGATCCGATGGTGATGCGCAGCGCATCGCCGAGCTGCGGCGCGGCGCGCTGGTCGCGCACCACCACGCCGGCCGAGAGCAGGGCGCGGAATGCGCGCCCGGGGTCGTCGAAGCGCACCAGCAGGTAATTGCCCTGGGAAGGATAGACGCGACGCACGCCCGGCAGGCCGCCGAGTGCGTACAGCAGACGTTCGCGCTCGCGGCGCACCACCGCCACCCGTTCGCGGGTCTGGGCGAGCGCCGGGTCGGACAGCCCGGCCAGGGCCAGCTCGGCGCAGGGCGTGGGCACCGGATACGGCGCCTGGCAGCGCTGCAGCACGGCGATCAGTTCCGTATCACCGATGACCACGCCGATGCGCGCGGCGGCCAGGGCATGGGCCTTGGACAACGTGCGCAAGACAACGACATTGGCATGCGCATCCAGCAGCGTCGTCGCCGAAGCGCCGTCGGCGAATTCGCCATAGGCCTCGTCCACCACCACCAGCGCGCGGCCTTCCAGCGCGCCCGCCAGCGCCACGATGCCGTCCAGCGGGATGGCCGAGCCGGCCGGGTTCGATGGCGAGCACAAAAACACCAGCTTGGCGCCCTGCCCCAGTGCCGCCTCGCCGATGGCGTCGAGATCGGCGGCCAGGCCGGCGTCGCCATCGACCAGGGGCACCTGGATGATGCGTGCCCCCTGCAGGCGCGCGCACACCACATACATGCCGAACACCGGCGGTGTCACCACGATGGCGTCCTGCCCGGGCACGCACAGCGCGCGTACCAGCAGGTCGATGGCCTCGTCGCTGCCGCGACCGATCAGCAGCTGGTCGGGCCCAACGCCATAGACGTCCGCCAGCCGTGCGCGCAACGCGGGGGGCTGGGGATCGGGATAACGGCGGCTGTGGCCCTGCGCATCCGCCGGATTGGCCCAGGCGGACTCGTTGGCGTTCAACCAGACATCGCCGCGCAGCGCCTCGCTGCGCGCGGACTTGTAGCCGGCGAAGTCGCGCAGGTCCGGCCGGACGAGGTCGAGCAGCGCGCTCATGCCGCCACCTTGCGCAGGCGCAGCGCGACGGCATTGGCGTGGGCGTCCAGTCCTTCGGCGCGTGCCAGGGTCAGCGCACAGCCACCGATGGCCGCGATGCCGGCGCGGCTGGCCGACTGCACGCTGACGAAATTCTGGAAACTGGCGACGCTGACGCCGCTGTACGCCCGCGCCGCGCCGCTGGTGGGCAGCACGTGATTGGTGCCGCTGCAGTAGTCGCCCAGTGCTTCCGGCGTGTAGTCGCCGAGGAATACCGAGCCGGCGGCCTCCACCTTGTCCAGCCATGCGCGCGGTTCGCGCAGGGCGACGATCAGGTGTTCCGGTGCATAGCGGTTGCTGATGGCGAAGGCGTCGTCCAGGGTGGCGACCTTGACCAGGCGCGACGCCGACAAGGCCTGGCGTGCGATGTCGGCCCGGTCGAGTGCGGCAAGCTGCGTGGCCAGTGCGTCCTGCACGCCTTCGATCAGCCCCTCATCGTCGGACAACAGCAGCACCTGCGAATCCGGGCCATGCTCGGCCTGCGACAGCAGGTCCGCCGCCACAAAGGCCGCGTCCGCGCCGGCATCGGCGATCACCAGCACTTCCGAGGGGCCCGCCGGCATGTCGATGGCGGCGGCACCGGCCTGCGCGACCTGCTGCTTGGCTTCGGTCACGTAGCTGTTGCCGGGCCCGAACAGCTTGTCGCACTTGGGCACGCTGTCCGTGCCGAAGGCCATCGCGGCGATCGCCTGCGCGCCGCCCAGCTTGAACACGCGGCGCACCCCGGTCAGCTGCGCGGCCACCAGCACCGCCGGGTCGGCGGTGCCGTCCCGGCGCGGCGGCGTGCACAGCACGACTTCGCGGCAGCCGGCCAGGCGCGACGGCACGCCCAGCATCAGCGCCGTGGAGGGCAAGGGCGCGCTGCCGGCGGGCACGTACAGGCCCACGCGCGGGATCGGCCGGATCATGCGTTCGCAGACCACGCCGGGGGCGGTTTCCACGGTGTACGGCTGCGCCATGCCGGCGCGATGGAAGGCTTCGATCCGTTCCGCCGCGTCCTGCATCGCCTGGCGCAGCTCGGCGGACACAGCGGCGTGCGCCGCGGCGAACTCCTGCTCGCTCACCTCGAAGGTTTCAAGCTCCACGCCATCCAAGCGCGCGGTGGCCTCGCGCAGCGCCACGTCGCCGCGCGCCTGCACGTCGGCCAACAGTCCGGCCACGGCATCGCGCGTGCGCTGGGCGACCGTCTGCACCGGCCGCGCCAGCAGGGCATCGCGCGCGGCGTCATCCAGCGCATTCCACTCGTACACCGGTGCGGGCGAGGCACTCATGCCAGCGACCTCTCGACCGACAGGACCATCAGGCCCTGCGCACCGGCGCGCTGCAATTCCTCCAGCCGCTGCCAGGTGACGGCGCCGTGGCACATGGCCTGCAGCGACAGGCGTCCGTCCTCGCCGCCCGGCAGCGTGACCAGGCCATCGCTGTCGGTCAGCAGGCGCGACAGCGCCGGCACGGTCTCGCGCTCGGCACGGAACATCAGCAGCTTGCTGTCCTTGAGTTTCAGCACGCCGTCGAGGCGGCGCAGCAGCATGTCGGCCAGGCCGGCGCGGGCGTCGTCGAACTCGCGCGCCGGTCCGGCCAGCACCGCCTCGCTGTCGAGCAGGGTTTCCACCGGCTTCAACTGGTTGGCGGCGAGCGTGGCGCCGCTGGAAACCAGATCGCAGATCAGGTCCGCGGTGCCCAGCTTCGGCGCGATCTCCACCGAGCCCGACAACTCGACGACCGCCGCCTCGATCCCGCGTGCCTGCAGCCACTGCCGCAATACCGACGGATAGCTGGTGGCGATGCGCAGGCCCTGCAGCTGCTGCGGCCCCTGCCATTCCCAGCTTTCGGGGACGGCCAGCATCAGGCGGCAGCTGCCGAAGCCGAGCGGACGCAGTTCGCGATAGGCCTGCGGCAGCCCGATCAGGGCCCGCTCGCCGGCCTGTTCGTCCAGCTCGTTGCGCCCGACGATGCCGAAATCGCACACGCCGTCGGCGATCAGGCCGGGAATGTCGTCGTCGCGCACCAGCAGCAGGTCGACCGGCAGGGATTCGCCGTAGCAGAACAGCTTGTCGCGGCTCTCGCGCCAGCTCAGGCCGCAGGCGGCCAGCAGGGTGCGGGCGGGTTCGGCCAGCCGCCCGCTCTTCTGGATGGCGATGCGCAGACGCTCGCGCGTGGCGGGGGTCAGGGAGGGACTCATGGACGGACTCAGTGGGAGGCGGAAGCCGTCGCCGCCTGCTGGCGGTGCACGGCGGCGGCGTAACCGCCGGCGCCCCGCTCCAGGGTACGGGCGACGCGGCCGATGGTGGTCACGCTGACCTGGGTGAGGTCGTGGATTTCCCGGTAGGGAACACCCTTCAACAAGAGCGGCACCACGCGCCAGCGATCGGCCATGGCCTCCAGCTCGGCAGGCGTGCACAGATCTTCCAGGAAGGCCCGCACCTCGCCCGCGTCCGAAAGCGCCGCCAAGGCCCTGGCGAGGGCCTGGAGGGGGGCGTTGTCGGCGATTTCATCCTGGGGAGAGCGGCGCTTCATGTCGACGGTCATGCACCAATGTATTAGCGTGTTAATACATTAATCGAAGAGCAGAACGACCGTCAAGCCGGGGACTGTCTGGAATGCGGCGCGCTTTCCGTTACTTCCGGCATGGGCACGCCAGGGGACCGACGATGGGCTGGAGCGGGCAAGGACGATGAGTACACTGCCAAGGACGCCGGAGGGCGCCGCGGGCGACAGCCGCGGCGCCCGGAGCGGCCACCCGGGGGGGATGGGCATGGGGGAATGGAAGGACGTCATCCGGCACCGGCTAATGGCGCCGTGGTTCCTGGTGCTGGCGTTGTGGCCGCTGGCCGCCGCGGGCGCGACGCAGGCGCACGTCTCACACGACGCCAGCTACCTGCCCTTGGCACCGCAGACCACCTACCTGCATGACGCCGGCGGCGCGGCCACGGTCCAGGACGCCAGGCGTCTGCACGCCGAGGGCCGTTTCGCGCCCCTGCCCGATGGCGATGCCTCGTTCGGGTTCCAGACCGGCGCATTCTGGTTCCGGGTGGACGTCGTCAACGGCAATCCGCGCGAACAGCGCTGGCTGCTGGTGCAGCAGTACGCGCTGAGCGACCGCATCGACGTGTACGCGCGCTACCCCGATGGCCACACCGTCCACCATGCCGGCGGCGACACGTTCCCCTTCGAGCAGCGCAGCATCCGCTACCGGCATCCGAACTTCTGGCTGGACCTGCCCAGCGGCCAGCCGGTCGAACTGCTGGTCAGGGTGCAGAGCCAGAGTTCGATGCAGGTGCCGCTGTTCCTGTACACGCCTGCGGCCTTCGCCGAGCTGTCGCGCGACGGCCAGCTGGGCATCGGCATCTACTACGGCATTCTGCTGGCGCTGTTCTTCTACAACCTGGTGCTGTGGCTGGTGCTGCGCGACGGCAGCTATTTCTGGTACCTGTTCCACATCACCGCGTTCGGGCTGGTGCTGTTCACGCTCAACGGGCTGGGCTTCGAATACTTCTGGCCGCATTCCACCTGGCTGGCGGACAAGTCGGTGCCGCTGTCGGTCTGCCTGGCGCAGATCGGCATGCAGCAGTTCTCGCGCACCTTCCTCGACCTCAACACGCGATGGCGGCTGGGCGACCGCATCAGCAAGGCGATCATCGCGTTCTTCGTGCTGCTGGGCATCGCCGCCACCCAGTTGCCCTACCACGTGGCCACGCCGATCGCGTCGGCCGCCGTGTTCCCCAGCATCGTCTGGATCGCGGTGATCACGCTGATGGTCGTGCGTACCGGCTACCGGCCGGCCAAGGTCTTCCTGCTGGCGTGGGCGATGTTCCTGCTGGGCACCGGCATCTTCGTGGCGCTGGCCTTCGGCCTGCTGCCCAAGACCTTCCTGACCGAATACGGCGTGCAGATCGGCTCGGCGCTGGAGATGCTGCTGCTGTCGGTGGCGCTGGGCTACCGCTACGCCGCGCTGCGCAACGAAAACGAACGCATCGTGCGGCAGGCCAAGAACCAACTGGAAGAGCAGGTGGTCACGCGCACCGCCGAACTCAGGCAGGCCATGTCGGAACTGGAAAGCGCGCACCACCGGCTGCGCGAATCCAGCCGCCTCGACGGCCTGACCGATCTTTACAACCGCACCCATTTCCGCGAAGCGTTCGAGCACCTGCTGTCGCAATCGCGGAATTCGCAGCGCCCCATCTCGCTGCTGATGATAGACCTGGACCACTTCAAGCGCGTCAACGATACCTACGGCCACCTGGTCGGCGACGACTGCCTGCGCGGCACGTCGAACACGCTGGCCGAGACGCTGCGCCCGCACGGGGCGTTGCTGGCGCGCTTCGGCGGCGAGGAATTCATCGCCGCCCTGCCCGGCATGGGCCTGGGCGAGGCCAGCGTGGTGGCCGAGGAACTGCGCCAGGCGCTGCGGGCCGCGCCATGCCGCAGCGGCGAACTGGAGATCGCGGTCTCGGCAAGCATCGGCGTGCACTGCGTGGACCTGGAGGCCCGCGACAGCCTGGAATCCGCGCTGCAGGTGGCCGACCAGGCGCTCTACACCGCCAAGGCCGAAGGGCGCGACTGCGTGCGGACGTTGTAGGCGCGGGATGCGGATGCGGGAGCGACGCAGGTCGCGCGCGTCGAAGCTATCGCGACTCGCGTCGCTCCCGCATCGGATTTGAAGGCCTCAGCGGTTGCGGACCGCGGCCAGGATCTCGCCCGATTCGACCAACCGCACGGCGGTGGCGACTTCGCCATCCAGCGCGCGATCGCGGTCGAGGAAGGGGATCTTCGCGCGGATCGCCGCATGCGCGGCAGCCACGGCATGTCCCGGATGGAAGGCTTCGCTGGCCGCCAGCGCGGCGCGCAGGGCATCGACCTCGGCCAGGAACACGTCGCGCCCTTCGGCGCCCGGCTGCGGACCGCCCGCCACCTTCGTCGCCAGTCCTTCGGCATCGGTGCGGGCCGACAGTGCGCGCGCGGCATTGATCATGTCGCGCCGCAGGTCCAGCGCCTGTGCGGCGGTGTAGAGCTCCAGCGCCAGCACCTTGCCCAGGTCCTGCACCATGGCCAGCACGTGGCGCGCCTCGTTGGCGCCCATCGACACATGGTCTTCCGCGTTCGCACTGGTCGGCACCGAGAACACGCTGGCCGGATGCGCGCGGCTTGCCAGGTCGTTGACGATGGCCGCGGCGGTGTACTGCACGATCATGTGGCCCGACTCGGTGCCGTCCTCGTTGCCGATCAGGAACGCCGGCAGCCCGTCGTTGGTGGCCGGATCGACCAGCTTGTTGAGGCGGCGCTCGGAGATCGACGCCAGGGTGGGAATGGCCGCCTTCACATAGCTCATCGCCAGCGCCAGCGGCATGCCGTGGAAATGACCGGCGGAAATCACCTGCTCCTCGACATGCCGGGCTTCGCGGTCCGGGAACACCAGCGGGTTGTCGGTGACCGCGTTGAGTTCGATCTCCAGCACGCGCTTGGCCTGCTCCACCGCATCGCGCACGGCGCCGTGCACCTGCGGGATGCAGCGCAGCGAGTAGCTGTCCTGCGGCTGGTGCTTCTTGCCGCCGCGGAACGGCATGAAGCGCTGGTAGAACTTTTCCCGGCCGTGGCGCTGCCCGGTGGGCACCCAGTCCCAGCCGATGTCGAAGCGCAGCGCCTGCGCTTCCGGCGTGTCCCAGCTGTCCGGCAGCCAAGTGCGGAAGCGTGGCACCAGATGGTAGGGAATGTCGGCCAGCGTCGATCCATCCAGCAGGTCGCGCAGCCGCGCCGCCACATGCACCTGGCCCGGGTGCGGGCGCAGGGCGTGCACTTCCTCCGCGAAGGCGCCCAGGCGGCCGGCGAACGCATCGAGGGTCATCGCGGCGGCCAGGTCGGCCGTATCCAGCAGCTGGTCCAGCCGGTAGGTCGCCAGCACGCCCATCGCCAGCATCTGCGCGGTGCCGTTGTTCAGGGCCAGGCCTTCCTTGTACGAGAGCGAGACCGGCGACAGCCCGGCGCGCTCCAGCGCCTCGGCACCGGACATGCGCTCGCCTCCATGGAAGGCCTCGCCCCCGCCCAGCAGCACGATGGCCAGGTGCGACAACGGCGCCAGGTCGCCGGACGCGCCCACCGAACCCAGCGACGGCACCACCGGCACGATGCCGGCGTTGAGCATGGCCGCAAGGGCCTGCAGCGTTTCCACGCGGATGCCGGAATGCCCCTTCAGCAGCGTGTTGATGCGGATGCCCAGCATGGCGCGGACGATCTCCGGCGCCATCGGCTCGCCCACGCACACGGCGTGGGTGACGATCAGGTTGTACTGGAGTTCCTCGTGCAGCGAACGCCCGGACTTCGTCGCGCCCGGCAGTTCGTCGCGCAGCGGGTGCGCGCCCAGCAGCTTGTCGGCATTGCTGCCGAAGCCGGTGGACACGCCGTAGATCGGCTCTTCGCGACGCACCTGTTCGGCCAGGAAGTCGGCCGCGCGGGCGACGTCCTTCAGCGCGCCCTTGTCCAGCTCGACGCTGGCGCCGAAGGCGATCTCGACCAGCCGGTCGCGGGTGAGCGACTTGCCATCCAGCAGGATCGGCTTCATCTCAGCGCCCCGCCAATGCGCGGGCCTGTTCCAGCTCCACCTTCAGGCTGCTGGCCAGTTCCTCGCGCTTCACTTCGAACTGCTGCTCGCGCAGCAGGTCCTTCACCGTCACCGCGCCGCGTGCGCGCTCGTCCTCACCGGCCAGCACGACGAAGCGGATGCCGGCGCGCGAAGCGTACTGGAACTGCTTGGCCAGCTTGCGGCCTTCCATCTGCACTTCGGTGTTGATGCCGGCCGCGCGCAGGCGCCGGGCGATGTCCAGCGACTCGGCCAGCTGGCCCTCGTCCATCAGGGCCACCATGGCCTGCACGCTGCTCTCGTCGCTGCCGGCGATCAGGCCGGCTTCGCGCAGCTGCCAGAACAGGCGGGTCAGGCCGATGGAGATGCCCACGCCCGGCAGCTTCGACTTGGTGTAGTGGCTGGCCAGGTCTTCGTAGCGGCCGCCCGAGCAGATCGAGCCGATCTGCGGGTAGCCGTCCAGCTGGGTCTCGTAGACGGTGCCGGTGTAGTAATCCAGGCCGCGGGCGATGGAGAAGTTCAGGCAGTACGCGCTCTCGGGCACGCCCAAGGCCTTCACCAGTTCCAGCACCTCGCGCAGTTCGGCGATGCCCTGGTTGAAGGTGTCGCTGCCCTGCCCCAACGCGTCCAGCCGCGCCAGCGCGTCGGCATGGCCGGTGCTGCGCACGGCGACGAAGTCGAGGATGCGGTCCACGCCCCCGGCCGACATGCCGAAGCCTTCGCCGGTCAGCGTCTGGCGCACGTAGTCGGCGCCACGCTTGTCCAGCTTGTCGACTTCGCGCAGCACCATCGCCTGCTGTTCGCTGTCGGTGACGCCCTGCGCCTCGAAGAAGCCGCGCATCAGCTTGCGGTTGTTCAGCTGGATGGTGAAGTCGCCGATGCCCAGGTCGCTGAACACCGCGTGGATCACCGCCAGGATCTCGGCGTCGAAGCGCACGCTCAGTGCGTCCTTGCCGATCACGTCGATATCGCACTGGTAGAACTCGCGGAAGCGGCCG
This sequence comes from Pseudoxanthomonas sp. F37, assembly GCF_022965755.1. Taxonomy (NCBI): domain Bacteria; kingdom Pseudomonadati; phylum Pseudomonadota; class Gammaproteobacteria; order Lysobacterales; family Lysobacteraceae; genus Pseudoxanthomonas; species Pseudoxanthomonas sp. F37. The sequence continues at coordinate 2,338,127 of NZ_CP095187.1, forward strand.
CGCTGCTGGCGCTCGCCACGGTAGACGCGCTGGATCTGGTAGCGGCGGAACGGGAAGGTCAGTTCGTGTTCGTGTTCGGCCACGTAGCGGGCCAGCGGTACGGTCAGGTCGAAACGCAGCGCCAGTTCGGGCAGGCCCTCGCCTTCCTTGGCCAGTGCGCCGGTGGACTGGACGAAGTAGACCTGGCGCTCGGTCTCGCCGCCGGACTTGGTCAGCAGGGTCTCGGACAGTTCGAAGACCGGCGTTTCCACGGGCAGGAAGCCGAAGCGCTCGTAGTTCCGGCGGATGGTGTCCAGCATGCGCTGGAAGGCGATCTGCTCGCGCGGGAGCAGTTCCATCACTCCGGGCGGGGTACGGGGCTTGATCAAGCGGGCAACTCCGGCATGCGTAGACAGCGCATTTTACGTGTCCGGCGCCATCGGCCGCAGCCTTCCGGCGCAGCGGACCCGGGCGCGGCGGAAAGTCGGCCCCGGGTCTTGCCCAGGCCGGGGCCGCTCACTATAATGGCGCGCTCAGTCGGGGTGTAGCTCAGTCTGGTAGAGCGCTACGTTCGGGACGTAGAGGTCGCAGGTTCGAATCCTGTCTCCCCGACCAACAAAGAAGTGCAAAAAGGCTGGAAATCTCAGGATTTCCGGCCTTTTTTTGTGCGCCCGGCCCTTGCCCCCTGTTCCGAGCAGAAGGCGGGCCGAGGCCGTACGGCCTCAACCGGATGCCGGCGCCCTGCTCCCTGGTGAGGGGGAAGGAGAAGAACGCTGGCGGGTCAACTCACGTCCGTGGCCGCAGCGTTGGACGGGGAACGGGGGTTCCACCCCGAAATCACGGACGGTTGTAGGAAGGCCGAGACCTTCTGGTCCTGCCTGGCGACTCTTCGCCGCATGCTGGGGTTGTGGAACCACTCGATGCATGCGAACACATCAGCCCTTGCTGCACCGAGTGTCGGGGAGCCGCCACTTCGGAACCGGCGGCCCCGGTCGGCGTGCAGGATCACCGGATGCGTGCCCGGCTGTCCTCGTGCGACTCACGGATGCGGTCAAGCAAGCGCTGATTGTCGAACTGGCGGGCACGGGGCGGGCGCTTGCTCCAGCCGCAATGGCCACTGGCCGACACCCGCAGGCAACGGCACATCCGTCGAACCGGCACCTCATCGCGACAACGTTCGATCGCCTGATACCTCAGGATGCTCCCGCCTGAATCGGCCTTCGTGCAAGCGTCCGCGATAAAAGGGGATGAACCCCGCGCGCGTAGCCCAACGATGAGCCGTGCATAAACCCCACACCGGAGTTTACACAATTTAACTCCAGCGAACTTTTCGCAACAAATGGGCGATCTACGATCGTCGGCGTCGCGCCCACGTCCGCAACCCGGGCAGGCCGAATGCATCCCGGCATTACCGATCCCTTTCTATCAGGTGAGTCCTTCACCCGATGGCAGCCCACCCTGTGGTGCAGGAAGCCTCAGTCGACGGTCCCCACAGCAGTGCGGGTGGCCGATGCTCGCCAGCGAGCAGCTCCGCTGGCGCTCTGCCCTTTGGCCCGCCCGATACAAGGTGGCCGCGATTATGACGTTGCTCCACCCCCACAAACTACAAGAACATGGTCCAGAAGCCAGCGCACGCGATTGCAGATGATCACTTCACCCCCCGTGGCGCTGCGTTGAGATCCTCACGCGCCAATGACGATGCCCGACGTCACGTCTTCAGCAAGTACGAAACCCACTGGTACCTCGGCGCCATCGACCAGGAGCCCGCTGACGAAGGCACGCTGGCCAGCTGGTGGAGCCTCATGGGGCTGCCCAATCTTCCTCCTCTTGTCGATGTCCTGATTCGACAGTCCATTCAACTGTCCACGTCACATCTTCAATTGCGTCGCTCATTGACGGCACTTCCCAGTCCTGCCTCGCAGGACGACGGTGATGACACCGCGGCCTATCCATGGATAGCGCGCATGGCGCTCTACCAGAACGAGCGCCTGTCCATCATCGCTTCGTTCGCTTCTTGCTATGTGGCCTGCCTTCTAGTTTCCGAGCGAATGCAAAATGTTGTCCGTGGCATGGGGCAACTCCAGGCCTTCATTGACGGCCTGGCGGACGGGGGAGCGGTGAAGTCGGCCCCGGCCGGCGTCATCACGCAGATGCACCAACTCCACACCAGGCACGAGTCGTTGGCGTCCGCCAGAGACGAAGCGCTGCTTTCTCTTGCCGAATTCCTCAGTGAACCCTTTGATGTCACCTATGGCCGGGTGCTTCTCGACCGATTGCCTCACGTGCCGGCGCCCAAGCCTGCCATTGGCACGCCTATGGACATGATCAACCGCCGGCCCGACCTGATCGCGCTGAATCATGCTCTTCAGATGGCCCAAAGCACGTCCGCCCCTGATGGCGAGGCGGTATGCGCCGCGTCGCTTGACTATGACCGTGCCCGACTGGGCGCGCGTACCGAAGTTGAGCGCGCCATCCGGCGCATGCGGGCCCACAACAATGCGCTTCCGGCTATCCGCGAATGTGTCCTGGTCGGCGAGCGTTCCATCAGGCAACTCGAGGACGAAGTGCTCCGCGGCCGGGCTCCGCTCGAGTCATTGGCACACGCCCACTACGAGCTGTGCATACGTCGCGACCACGAGATCGAATGCCGCGGCAGCACGTACCTCGCATCGATCGACATCTATCGCGCCATCGGAGGCGGATGGCCCAGCGAAGGCTATCTGAATGCAGATCAGCCGCTGGAGCCCGTCAAGTGATTCCTGTTCGTCGCAAGTCCCTGCTTCCCATCCTCCTCATCCCCGCGTTCCACAGTCCGCTTGAAGCACAGGAACAACCGGCCACCCGCGCCGAAACGTTCGTTGCCGCCGACATCCGCGTGGAGGGACTTCAACGCATCGCAATGGGCACGGTCCTGACGTATCTCCCCATCGAGCGCGGCGATCTGGTGACGTCTTCGGGGCTCGCCGAGTCTTTGCGCTCCCTGTACAAGACGGGGTTCTTCGAGGACGTCCGGCTCGATCGCCAAGGCGACATCCTGGTGGTCACGGTCACCGAGCGTCCGGCGGTCAACAAGCTCACGCTGGATGGAAACAAGGACATCAAGACCGAGGACCTGCTCATCGGATTGAAAGACATAGGATTGTCCGAGGGCGATACGTTCAACCGGCTGAGCCTGGACCGGGTGACGCAGGAGCTGGTGCGCCAGTACAACAATCGCGGCAAGTACACCGTCGAGATCACGCCCACCGTCAGCCCGCTGGACCGAAACCGTGTCGACGTGGCCATCAAGGTAGAGGAAGGCAAGGCGGCCAAGATCAGGCACGTCAACGTGGTGGGCGCAGAGAAGTTCGAGACCGAGGACCTGCTGGAGAACTGGGAGTCCAAGGAGACCAGCTGGCTGTCCTGGTACCGTCGCGACGACCAGTATTCCAAGGAGAAGCTGTCCGGCGACATGGAGCGCCTGAACTCCTGGTACCTGGACCGCGGCTACGTGGACTTCAACATCGACTCCACCCAGGTATCGATCAGTCCCGACAAGCGCGACATGTTCATCACCGCCGGCATCAGCGAAGGCGAGCAGTACAAGATCTCCGACGTGAAGGTCACCGGCGACACGGTGCTGCCGAAGGAGGAGATCGAGAAGCTGGTGATCGTCAAGCCCGAGCAGACGTTCTCGCGCATCCTGCTGGAAATGACGTCCGACTCCATCACCGCCACGCTGGGCAACATCGGCCACGCGTTCGCGCAGGTGAACCCCATCCCGACCATCGACCGCGAGAACCGCACCGTCGCCATCAACCTGCAGGTGGTGCCGGGCCCGCGCGTCAACGTGCGCCGGATCGTCTTCAAGGGCAACACGCGCACGTCCGACGAAGTGATGCGCCGCGAGATGCGCCAGTTCGAGGGCAGCTGGTTCTCGCAGGTCGCCGTGGACCGCTCGCGCGTGCGCCTGCGCCGCCTGGGATTCTTCGAGACTGTCGATGCAGAGACGTCACCCGTTCCTGGCACCGACGATCAGGTCGATGTCGTCTTCACTGTAAAGGAGACCACCTCGGGCAGCTTCATGTTCGGCCTCGGATACTCGCAGACCGACGGCCTGACCACCTCCTTCGAGCTCTCCCAGAACAACTTCACAGGAAGCGGCAATCGGATTGCGGTTTCGGCCAAGCGTAACAGCTACCAGAACGCCTATTCGTTCTCCTACACCAATCCGTACTTCACGGACGAGGGGCTGGCGCTGGGCTACCAGGCCACCTGGAGCGAGATCGACTACTCCGATTACAACGCCGCTCAGTACAACACCACCAATACAGCGTTCCAGAGCGTGTTCGGCCTTCCCATCAGCGAGAACGACTCCGTTTCGATGTCGCTCGGCATAGACAGCAAGCAGGTCACGGTCTATGAGAGCTACACGCCGCAAGCCATCATCGACTACATCGACGCGGTGGGTCAGCGCACCTTCCATGCGTGGCGCTCCGAACTCGGTTGGGCGCGCGATACGCGCAATGACTACTTCATGCCGACCAGCGGCATGTATCAGCGCGTGTCAGCCGACATCGCCCTGCCCGGTTCCACGGTCGAGTACTTCAAGATCAACTACGACCTGTCCAAGTACTGGCCGCTTGCACCATGGCTGGTCATGCTCACGCGCGCAGAGCTGGGCTACGGCGACAGCTACGGCGCTGACATCAAGCGCTACATCTGCCGCGCCAACGGCTCCGACCCCCAGGTATCCGGCCAGACCATCTCGGACGGTTCTTCCGGCCCAGGGGGTGTCTGTGGGGCCGACGCCACCCTGGAGCGCACCCTGGTCGCCAGCGGCCTGCCATTCTTCGAGAACTTCTATGCCGGCGGCACCCGCTCGATCCGGGGTTTCGAGGACAACAGCCTTGGCCCCCGATCGGAAGTGTCCAGTTCCTACCCGGATGGTCAGCCACTTGGCGGGTCGTTCAAGACCATCGGATCTGTCGAACTGCTGTTCCCCAAATTGTTCGACAGCAATGCCGCACGAGTCTCGGCCTTCCTGGATATAGGCAACGTGTTCGACGGCTACAAGTCGTTCGACTCCAAGGAACTCAGGGCATCGACGGGCATAGCGTTGCTGTGGCGCGCGCCCGTGGGCCCCATCTCCATCAGCTATTCCTTTCCTGTTCGCAAGGAAGAGGGCGACAAGCTTGAACGCCTGCAGTTCTCCTTCGGCGGGGGCTTCTGAGAACACGCTGGTCGAGCAACGCCCACACGCCCTCAATCGGCTCAGGACGCCAGGTCGCTTCGCGCCACGGTTTCCGCTGGCGTTGGCGCATGCCGTGCGAACAGGCACGCTGCATGACTTGTCGCCCATCGGTCTCACCGTTTGGCGTCCATCGAGGGCTCCGGTGCGGAGGGCGGCATAGGGGCAAAGTAAAGTGTTACTTGATTTCATCAGTCGCCGTAACCTCGCGTTAAATTAGGTAAATATTGCTGCCTGGAGCGCGCTTCTGAAGGCGTTTGCCCGGATACTTTGACCATGACCAAGGTGCTTCTCGTCGACGACGATGCCGATCTCGCCTCGCTTCTATCTCAGTACTTACTGAGAGAGGGCTTTGAGGCGACCATGGCCCATGATGGCGAGGCAGGCGTGTCCGAGGCCATATCGGGCCACTATGCGCTCGTGGTTCTCGACATCATGATGCCCAAGCTCTCCGGCATCGATGCGCTGCGGTGCATCCGCGAGAAAAGCAATGTCCCTGTCCTGATGCTTACCGCCCGGGGCGACGACATCGACCGCATTGTCGGCCTGAACATGGGCGCCGACGATTATGTCCCCAAACCATGCACGCCCGCGGAGCTGGTGGCACGTATTCGCGCCATTCTCCGCCGCACCGAACGCATCCAGATGACGACCGCAGGATCGGCACCCAAGCCATTGCACGCCGGCGATCTGACGCTCTTCCCTGGCAGCCGGAGCGCCACCTGGCGCGGCGAGGCACTCGAGCTGACCGGCACGGAATTCAGCCTCCTGGAGGTCCTTGTCCGCAACTCCGGCCGACTGGTCAACCGGCACGACATTTCGGTGCAGGCGTTCGACCGTCCGCTGACCCGCTTCGACCGTCGCATCGATGTGCACATCAGCAGCATTCGGCAGAAGTTGGGCGTGCGGGTCGACGGACAACCCTGGATCAAAAGTGTCCGCGGGCTGGGCTATCAGCTCCTGGAGGACTGATGTTCGAACGGATACCGAGCCGCCTGTTCTGGAAGCTCCTTCTTGCGCTGCTGATAAGCGGGGCGCTTTCGATCGTCGGGGCTTACATCATTCTCCGGCTCAGTGGGCACACGCCCCCGCCCGCAAACGAGCACCTGCGCATCGGCATCGTCCCGCTTCTTCCATTTGCACCCTTGCTGTCGATCACCCTGGCTGTCGTCGTGACCAGCGCCGGATTGGCCTGGTATCTGTCGCGCCCTCTCGAACGCCTGAAATGGGCGCTGCGCCGTGCTGCGGAAGGGCGGCTGGACACCCGCGTCCACGCGCTCATGAGTGGTCGTCGCGACGAAATCGTCGACTTGGCCGAGGACTTCGACCGCATGGCGACGCGACTTCAACAACTTCAGGAGTCGCGTCGCATCCTGCTGCATGACATTTCTCACGAATTGCGATCCCCGCTCAGCAGGATTCAGGCCGCCATCGGCGTGCTAGAGCAAGACCCATCCCAGACAGGAATCATGATCGATCGCATCACCAGGGAGAGCGAGCGCCTCGATACGTTGATCGAAGAGCTACTCACCTTGCACCGGATCGAGGATCTGACAGCCAACATGGTCCGCGAGTCGGTTGACGTGATCGAGGTGCTGCATGCGGTGGCTGCAGACGCAGCCTTCGAGGCCCGCGCATCGGCTCGCACGGTGTCCATCGATGCTCCGGGCCGCTTCGTCATGCCCGCCAACGCGGACCTGATCTACCGCGCTTTCGAGAATGCTGTTCGAAATGCGGTGAAGTTCAGCCCACCACAGGGAGACGTCGAAATTGTCGCCGTGGTGGCGCCCGACGGAACGTGGCTCGACGTCTGCATCCTGGACCGCGGCCCGGGCGTGAGCGAAGAGATGCTCGAAACCATTTTCCATCCCTTCACCCGCGCCGGCGGTAGCGAGTCCGTCGCCGGGTCGGGACTGGGGTTGGCCATCACGCGTCGCGCCGTGGAAATGCATGGAGGCCAGGTGTCGGCGGCGCGCCGTCTGGGAGGCGGTCTTAGTGTCCGCTTCTCGATCCCCCTGTCCAGCTGAATGCGGAGGGAGACTTCGAACGGGTGGGTGGCGCTCAGTCCATTGTTCCCGGTTGAGGCTCCACGCCCATGGATACCAGGCACCGCCCGAGCAACGAGATGAGCTTGTCCTGCTCCTGGTCGCTCAGCCCCGATGTGGCGCCCTCCACAACGCTTTGGGCGATCGCACTACCCCGCGCCACAAGGTCCAATCCCTTTTCGGAGACTTCCGTCGTGAGAACCCGCCCCAAGTAAGGATGCGGCTTCCTCTCAACCAAACCTTCGCGCTCCAGCCGCACGAGGATCTGGTGCATGGTCTGAGGTGATACAGCCGCCATGCGGGCCAGGTCCGCGTTCGACGCCCCAGGATTGTCGGCCAGCATCAGTAGCGCGAGAGCCTGTGGGCGTGTGATCTCAATGCCTCTCTCCCGCAGTTGCTCCTCGATACCCGCCGTCAACGCCATGTGCAGGCCTTTAAGAAGCATGGCGAGCCGATGGGCCTTGGAGTTCTTCAGGGCTTTGAGCGCCTTGGGCAGATCTTTCTTCATGTCTTGTTCTCCAACCATTCCGGCAACTTATCAGCATGCTGATATTTTGTCAGCTTACTGATAGGATGCTGATTCCTCATGACCAACGCACTGCGGCGCGCCCTTCCCTTTCTCTGTGCTCTGGCACTGACGGCGTGTCACGACACGGAGACCTCCGCACCCAGTGCCAGTCTGACGGTGACGATGGCCACGCCTCAGGAGCGAACCGTCGTCCGTGACGTCGCCGCCTCTGGCGCCGTGGCAGCATGGGAGGAAGTCGCCGTAGGGGTGGAGTTGTCCGGCCTGCGCGTGGCTTATGTCGAGGTTGAAGTCGGCAGTACCGTCAACAAGGGAGACGTGCTGTTGCGGGTCGACTCACGCACCATGGACTCGCAGTTGGCCCAGGCCCAGGCTTCGCTGGCCGAGGCCAGGACCAATCTGGATACGGCGCAGCGCAAAGCACGGCGCATGCGCCAGCTGGCCGACGAGAAGATGGTGTCGCTGCAGGACGCAGAGGAGGCCGAGGCCTCCCGCAACAACGCCAACGCCCGCGTCAATACCGCCCTGGCCAGCCTCGATGCCGCCCAGGTCCAGCGAGACTTCACGGTGGTTCGTGCGCCTGTTGACGGCGTGGTATCGGCCCGAAGCGTGCAACCAGGCCAGGTGGTCTCCGCCGGCACGGAACTCATCCGCCTCATCCGCGATGGCCGCCTGGAATGGCGCGCCGAACTCCCCCAGGCCGATCTGCTGCGCGTCACCCCCGGCGCGCGCGTTCGGGTCCAGTCCCCGACCGGCGACGTCGAAGGCACGATCCGCCGGGTGTCGCCGTCACTGACCCCCGAGACACGGACGGGCACAATCTTTGCTGATCTCCCAGAACCAGGCCCGTTGCGCGCGGGCGTGTTTGCGCAGGGGCGCATCGCCTTGGCGCAATCCAAGGCCCTTCTGGTCCCCGATGAGGCGGTCGTGCGTCGTGACGGGCGCACCTATGTATTTACGGTCGACCAGGACAACCGGTGCCGCCAGCGCAACATCGAGGTGGGCGGTAGTTTTGGATCCGATGTCGAAGTCCTCAAGGGGCTCGATGCCGGCGAACGGGTGGTGGCTCAAGGCGCGGGCTTCCTCGGCGATGGCGATCTGGTGCGGGTGGTGGCGCAGGCCGGACAGGCGCCGGCTGCCGAGGCTGGCGAATGAACATTTCCGCGTGGTCCATCCGCAAGCCATTGCCGGCCGTCCTGGCCTTCATCCTGCTGACCGCCGCGGGACTGTATGCATTTCGCCAGCTCGCGATCTCCAAATTCCCCGACCTGACCGTTCCCACGGTCACCGTGACGGTCAATCTGCCGGGCGCCACCCCGAGCACGCTCGAAACCCAGGTCACCCGCAAGATCGAAGATGCCGTTGCCAGCATTGCGGATATCGATGATCTGACGTCCACCATCAATGAGGGCGTATCCACCACCGTGGTCGCATTCGATCTGGGGAAGAATGGCAACATCGCCAAGGACGAGGTGCGCGATGCGGTGGACCGGATTCGCGTCGACCTCCCCAGCGAAATCGAAGCGCCGATCGTCTCGCTGGTCAATGTGGCCGGCGACGACATGATCACCTACGCCGTGACAGCGGATGGATGGAACGATGAAGAGCTCAGCTGGTTCATCGACAACGCGATCAACAAGCGTCTGTTCGGCATCGCCGGCGTCGGCGCGGTCAAGCGCGTGGGCGGCGTGGATCGCGAGGTCCGCGTGGATCTTCGCCCCGAGGCCTTGCAGGGGTTCGGCGTCAGTCCCGCACAACTGTCCCAGCAACTGGCGAAAATACAGCAGGAACAGCCCGGCGGCCGCACCACCGTGGGCGGCAATGAGCAAGCAGTACGCACCCTGGCCACGGTCGATGATGCTTCGGACCTGACCGACTATCCGATCTTCGTGCCCGATGGCCGCAAAGTCCGCCTGTCGACCTTGGCCAGCGTCCATGACGGCCACGCAGAAGTCACGCAGCTGACCACCCTCGACGGCACGCCCGTGATCGGCTTCTCCGTCCAGCGCACCCTGGGCTCGAGCGAAGTCGATGTGGGCGACGCGGTGCGCGAAAGCATCGACGCCCTCCAGAAAGAGATGCCGCGCTTGCGCTTCGTGGAGGTTGCCTCCACCACGCCCGAGGCCGAAGCCTCCTACGAGTCCTCCATGCACATGCTGTACGAGGGTGCGCTCCTCGCCGTCGTGGTCGTGTTCTGGTTTCTTCGTGACTGGCGCGCGACGTTCATCTCCGCCGTCGCCCTGCCCTTGTCCATTATCCCGACGTTTGCCGTGATGTACTGGTTCGGGTTCAGCCTCAACATGATCACGCTCCTGGCGCTGGCCGTGGTCGTGGGCATCCTGGTGGATGACGCGATCGTCGAGGTGGAGAACATCGATCGCCACCTCGGGATGGGAAAAACCCCATTGGAAGCGTCACTGGAAGCAGCGGACGAAATCGGTACGGCGGTCATCGCCACGTCGTGCACGCTGGCCGCCGTCTTCATCCCTGTGGCGTTCATGCCAGGGATCCCCGGAAAGTTCTTCAAGGAATTTGGCTGGACCGCGGCGGCCGCGGTGCTCTTCTCCCTGCTGGTTGCCCGCCTCGTCACTCCCATGATGGCCGCCTACATGCTCAAGCCCATGCCTGAGCACAAGGGCGACTCCAGGCTCATGACCTGGTATCTGGGATGGGCCGACCGCGCCCTGCGCCATCGCGGGCGCACGCTCTGGCTGGCTTTCTGGCTGTTCGTGGCCTCCATGGCCATCATCCCCTTGATCAAGATGACCTTCATCCCGGGTAGCGACGGCGTCCAAAGCTCGCTGATGGTGGAGCTGCCGCCGGGAAGCTCCCTGCAGTCCACTCAGAAGACGGCGGAAACCGCACGCGCACTGATCGCCGACATCCCGGAAATCGAACACATTTTCATCACCTCTGGCGCAGGCGGCAGCAGCGGTGGCCCCGGCGGCGCATCTGTGGCGGAGGTTCGCAAGGCGACATTGACCCTCCGCTGGAAGGACGACCGTGACCGCTCTCAGGCCGAACTGGAAGCCCAGGTACGGGACCGTCTCTCGGACCTCCCGGGCGTTCGCCTGAGCTTTCAAGGAGGCGAACCGGGACGGGCGACCTCCCTGGTGCTGGCAGGCGACGACCCCGTCAGGCTCGCAGAAGTCTCACGCGACGTGGAGCGCGAGATCCGCCAGTTGCCGGGCCTGGGCACCGTCAGTTCCTCAGCTGCACTGGTGCGTCCGGAACTGATTGTGCGGCCCGATGCGGCGAAAGCGTCCGATCTCGGCGTATCGACAGCCGAAATCGCCGCGGTGACGCGCGTGGCCACGCGCGGCGACTACGAGCAGTACCTGGCCAAGCTCAATCTGCCGGAGCGCCAGGTTCCCATCCGTGTCCAACTGCAGGAGTCCGCCCTGTCCGACCCCAGCCTGCTGGGCCAGTTGCGCGTCGCTACCGCGGCGGGCGCAAGCGTGCCGCTGTCCGCCATTGCGGATGTCACCACCGAAAGTGGTCCCTCGCAGATCGCGCGCTTCGACCGCCAACGCAACGTGACCATCACCGTGGACCTCAACGGGCAGCCGCTGGGTGACGTCGACAAGCAGATCAAGGCGCTGCCCTCGTTGCAGAACCTGCCAGAGGGTGTGCAGCTGCAAGCCACGGGCGACGCGGAGATCTTCGAAGAAATGTTCTCCGGCTTCGTTGTAGCCATGATCGCAGGCATCTTCTGTGTGTATGGCGTGCTGTTGCTGCTGTTCAACCATGCCAGCCAACCCTTGACCATCCTGGTCGCCGTTCCGCTGGCTGCAGGCGGCGCGTTCGGTGCGCTTCTTCTGACGGGGACGGACATCTCACTTCCGGTACTGATCGGTTTGATCCTGCTGATCGGCATTGCGGTGAAGAACTCCATCCTGCTGGTCGACTATGCCGTCATCGCAGAGAAGACGCTGGGCTTGTCGAGACACGAAGCCCTGATCGATGCCTGCCACAAGCGGGCGCGCCCCGTGATCATGACGACGCTGGCCATGGGTGCGGGCATGCTTCCGATTGCGCTTGGCTTCGTGGCCGACTCGAGCTTCCGTGCACCCATGGCCATCACCGTCATTGGCGGCCTGCTGACATCCACTGTGCTGAGCCTGGTGGTGGTGCCGGCCGCATTCACCCTGGTCGACGACGTGGAGACCTGGTTGCTTCGCAAGATGGGCCGCAGCGGACAGGCAGCATGAACAGACCGCTCCATCTCGCACTGACCCTCCTGGTCGTGGTCGCGACACAGGGGTGCGCGGTCGTCTCCGTGAAGCGCCACACCGGGCAGGGGCCTGCCGGGGACACCAGGCCGTCCTCGACAGCCTACGGATCCGAGACAAATGCCACCCTCAGCATCGTCGGCTCCGCCTCGGACGAGTGCCGCGCGAATGTGGAATCCTGCGCCTCCCGCCTTCATCAGTTCGAAGGCGTCATCGGCGACCAGGTGCAATCGGCATTGTCCGAGGTGTATCTCGGCCGTGCCCTGTCCATGCGCTGCGCCGCTACCGACCCTGCGTGCGGAGCGGATCGCACGGACCTCCTGATCGAGAGCGCACGAAACGCCTACCTTTACCTGCTTTACGGGAATGAGCATTCCGACCGCCGGGCGTATCGTCAGCGTCCCATTGACGTGCGGAACATCTACAACCGCGCGGTACAGGAAATCGCATTGGAGGCGTACCGGCTGGCGAAGGAAGCCGATCCCGGCACGCCCATCTCCATGGGACGGGGGGCCTCCATCAGTCTGGTCACGGGCTCGGCCAAGCGCATTCCCAGCGAGCTCATCCCTGCGTCCGAGCTGACCTTTGACGGACTTCGCAACACCTACACGCGTGACGGTTTCGGCGCCGATTTCGTGACCGTGACGGATCCACACGCGGATGCGGACACGCCCTACCTGGAACTCAACTACCAACCCATCACCGTCGTCCTGGAGTTCGATGGCCGCGACGCCGATGAGGTACGGTCGTCACGACGGATGAGGCTGAGCTTGCGGGACGCGCGCCTGGAACCGGAGGTGCGGTTGGCCGGCCAAGGACTGCCCTTGGCCGGCAATTTTTCGGCCGCGTATGGTTTATGGCTGGCCCGGACGGATCTCATGAAACTCGGCATGTCGGGACTGCTGGGGCGTGGTGTAGAAGGCCAGGATGGGCCCCGCGTCATCATGTTGGAGCCCTACGACCCCACGCGCCGCGTTCTGATCCTGGTGCATGGGTTGGCCAGCAGCCAGGAGGCATGGGTCAACGTGGCCAATGAGGTCATGGGAGACCCTGCGCTGAGAGAGAACTTCCAGATATGGCAAGTCGTCTACCCCACGCGCATCCCGATCCTGGTCAGCCGGGCCCGCATACAGAGCGCCCTCAACGAGACCTTCACCCGCTTCGACCCTGACCGCACCCATGTGGCGAGCCACCATGCCGTGCTGGTGGGACACAGCATGGGCGGTGTCATTTCCAGACTGATGGTGTCATCCAGCGACGATCTACTTCTGGACCGTCTGATCGGCGACCTAGCCCCCGATCCTGCGCGCCTGCTTGCCAACGACACGCTGCGCACCTACGTCCAATGGACTCCCCTGCCGCCGGTCAGTCGCGCGGTCTTCATCGCCGCGCCCCATCGCGGCACTCCTTTCGTCGACCACCGCCTGCGCAATCTGTTCGGCCGGCTCATTCGGCTCCCCGTGGATCTCATGGAGAGCTTCAACGCCATTCTGCCGGCCGAAAGCATGGACCGCCAGGCCATCAAGTCGCTCGGGGTCCACCGACCGGACAACGGCGTGAACGAGCTCGCAGAGGGCTCCCGCTTCATGCGGGCAACGGCAACACTGCCCATGGCACCCGCCCTCCCCTTTCACAGCATCATCGCGCGCAAGTCACAGGAGGGCCCGCTGGAGCAATCGAGCGACGGCCTGGTGCCCTATGCGAGCGCTCATCTGTCCGGGGCCCGGAGCGAGTCGGTGATCGTGTCCGGGCATAGCGTCCAGGAGATGCCGGAGGCCATCCTGGTCTTGCGGGAAATCCTGAGAACCCACCTTCGCGACGAACGCAAGGACGACTAGGACGCCCCAGGAAGCGGTACGCCGCGCCGGGCGCTCCAGCGCACGGCTCAGGCGTCCGCTACCAGGCCATTGTCGGGTACTCGGTCGTCATGGCCGGGATACGCCTCGGCCGGTCGCTGCCGCCGGTCCACTGGACCGGCCCGCTTTTCGCAGACACTGCAAGCCTGATGAGGGAGCGGTCAATCAGAACGCCACGAACGCCTGCAACCGCAGGTACCGGTACGAATAGCTGTCCGTCCCCGTATCCGTCAGCACCGGCGTGTCCGTGTAGCCGGCATCCAGTCGCAGCCAAGCGTCCTTCCAGCGCGGCGTCTCCACGCCCACTTCCAGCATGCGCGCCCGCTTGGACGTGTCGCCCGCGCTGCGCTGCCGGCCCAGGCCCGCGCGCGCCGTGTACTGGTAACCGCCCACATGCCGGCGCCAGCCCACCACGCCCAGCGCCTCGCCGTACCAGCGCGGCGAATAGTAGTCCGCCTCGCGCGGTTCGCTGTTGCGGTAGTAGCGCGTGCGCAGCTGCAGGCTGAGACCCTGCGCCGGCGCCGCTGCGAACACCAGGTTGCCGCGCAGGTGCGTGCGCAGGTTGTCGCCCACCCCGAAGTCCTGCAGACCGGCCACGCCGCTGGCCGACCAGCGCTCGCCCATCGGCACATCGATGCCGGCACCGGCGAAGGTCTGTACCCAGCCCTGCGCGACGCCATTGCGCGTCTCCAGCACGTCGCGTTCGATGAAGAACTCCTTGCGGTAGGCGTCCCGGCTGTGGATCGACGCACGGCCGATCAGGTCGTCCCCGTTCGTGCCCACATCGCCGTCCCACTGCCACTGGCTGCCGGCATCGCCCGCGCCGCCGACGAACACGCGGTCCTGGTCGTCGTGCCAGCCGCGTCCGGAAAAGCGCGCGCGCTCCACCTTCACGCCCCACCAGTGCTCGATGTCGCGATGGTCCACGTCCCAGCCCAGCGCCAGCTTGCGGGCCTGGTTGCCGTCCGCATCCGAGCCCACCCACAGGTCGGTGCGCACGGCCTGCTTGTCGCCGTCGGTTTCCGCCTGCGCCAGCGCAGCGGGCGCCGCGGCGGCCAGGCCCAGCGCAACGGTCAGGAGATATGGCTTCATCATCACTTGGTACCCCAGGTCTTGCGCAGGCGCAGCAATTCGGCGGCGTAGCCCATCACGCACACCGGCTGCAGGATCATGGTGTAGGCCAGCGTGTAGAACACGAAGCCGGAGACGTTCCGCCGGACCCGCAGGTCCTGGCTTTTGAACATGCGCGACTGCACCCGGAAGATGACGATGTTCCACAGCGCCGCCAGCGGCAGCACCAGCAAGGTCATGATGCCGGCGATCCAGTAATAGCCGAACAAGGCCAGCACGATGCCGGGAATGAAGGCGAACGTGTACACCAGGTCCAGCGGCAGGAACAGCAGGTTCCACCAGATGAACAGCGTGGTCATGCGCGGCTTCATCAGCAGGCGGCCATGGCGCGCGAAGGCCTCCATCAGGCCACGCGACCAGCGCTGGCGCTGGCGGGCGAACTGGCCCACCTTGGTGGGCACCTTGGTGAACAGGCAGGCTTCCTCGCAGTAGCCGATGCGCGCGCCGGTTTCCAGCAGCGCCCACGACACCACGATGTCCTCGCCGACGCATTCGGGCCAGCCGCCCACGCCTTCCAGCGCCTGGCGGGTGTAGAGCGAGAACGCGCCCTGCGCCACCAGCGTGCCGTGGTACATGCTCTGCATGCGTTTGACCGCGGCGATGCCGTGGAAGTAGTCCCACTCCTGGCTGCGGGTCAGCCAGTTCTCGCGCGAGTTGCGCACCAGCACCGCGCCGGCGACGGCCACCGTGCCGGGCGGATCGGACAGGAAGCGTTCCACCAGCTTGCGCAGCGCGTCGGCGCGCAGGTAGGAATCGCCGTCCACGGTCACCACCAGCGCCTGGCCCGTTTCGGCCAGACCGCGGTTCAGCGCCTTGGACTTGCCGCCATTCTTCGGCTGCGCCAGCACACGGATCCGCAGGCCTGGGCGAGCGAGCTGGGCGGACATCGCACGGGCGATGGCCAGGCTGTCGTCGGTGGAACCGTCGTCGATCACCACCACTTCCACCTCGCCCGGATAGTCCTGGCGCGCCAGGCTGGTCAGGGTATCGGCGATGTTCTCGCTCTCGTTGTAGCAGGCGACCAGCACGCAGACCTCGGGCAGACGGTCGAACCTGCGCAGCACCGGGCGGCGGTCGGACAGGATGGAGCCGATCAGGAAGGCATTCATGAAGCCGGGCACGTAGGCGATGAAGGCGATCACGAACAGCGCCAGCCCGAAGCCCAGCGGCTTGGACAGCTCGTTCAACCAGGGCTGGGACAGCTTCACCGACATCGCGGCCCAGGCCAGCGAGACGAGCAGGATGAGGACGTACTTCACCCGCACGGGCACATAGAAACGTCGGCGCGCGGGCGCCGCATCGCCCGCGGACTGCCAGGACGGCTCGGCGACAGGTTCGGGCGGCGAGGTGTCCGGCGGCGGGAGAGATGTCTTGACGTCGTACATGGGGGGATCGCATCGACAGGGGGGCGCCCCTTCGAAGCAAATACCGTGCCACCCGTCACATCCCGGAATAACGAAGCTTTAACCTTATTGCGCAACGCGCATCACAAAAACATGACGCCCGGCGTCACTTTGCGCCCTGGTCGGCCCCCAGCCATCCCGGGTGGCGCACCTGTCCTTCGCCGCGCACCACGAAGCGCTCCACGGTCAGCGCCTCCAGGCCCATGGGGCCATACGAATGCAGCCGGGTGGTCGAGATGCCGATTTCGGCGCCCAGCCCCAGTTCGCCGCCGTCCGAGAAGCGGGAGGACGCATTCACCATGACCACGGCCGAGCGCAGCGCATGCACGAACGCGTCCGCACGGGCCGGGTCGCGGGTGATGATCACCTCGGTATGGTCCGAGGTGTGGCGGCGGACGTGCGCGATGGCGGCGTCGAGGTCGTCGACCACGCCGATGGCGAGGACCAGGTCGAGGAATTCGGCGGCGAAGTCCTCTTCGGTCGCCGCCACCGCATCCGGTATCCACGCCCTGCCCGCCTCGTCCACGCGCAGTTCCACGCCGCGCGCGCGCAGCGCGGCCGCCGCCTTCGGCAGGAAGCCCGGCGCGATGTCGCGATGGACCAGCAAGGTCTCCAGTGCGTTGCAGGCCGACGGCCGGGAAACCTTGCCGTCCAACAGCAGCGCCAGCGCCAGGTCCTCGTCGGCGCCGGCATCCACGTACTGGTGGCAGACCCCCTTGTAATGCTTGATCACCGGCACGCGAGCGTGCTCGGCCACGAAGCGGATCAGTCCCTCGCCGCCGCGCGGGATCACCAGGTCGACGATGTCGCTGAGCTGGATCAGTTCCAGGATGGTCTCCCGGCGCAGGTCCTGGACCAGCGTCAGTACCGCCTCCGGCAGTCCTGCATCGCGCAGCGCACGCTTCAGCGATGCCGCGATGGCGGTGTTGGAATGGATCGCCTCCGAGCCGCCGCGCAGGATCACCGCGTTGCCGGCCTTCAGGCACAGTGCGGCGGCATCGGCCGTCACGTTCGGGCGCGCCTCGTAGATCATCGCGATCACGCCCAGCGGCACGCGCACGCGCTGCACGTGGATGCCGTTGGGGCGATCGTAGGCGCGGGTGACCTGGCCGACCGGGTCCGGCAGTTCCGCCACCTCGCGCACGGCAGCGGCGATGCCCTGCAGGCGCGCGGTGTCCAGGCGCAGGCGATCCAGCATGGCGCTCCCGATGCCTTTCGCCGAAGCTGCCTCGAGATCGCGCCCATTGGCGGCCAGGATCGCGGCTTCGTCGGCCGCCAGTGCGTCCGCCATCGCGCGCAGCAGGGCGTTCTTGGCTTCCGTGGGCAGGGACGCGATGGCGGCGGACGCGTCGCGGCATTGCAACGCAAGCGTCTTGATGTCGGTCATGGGGTCTCCTTGCTCACGGTCGATCATGGGATCCATTCTTCTGTAGGAGCGCCCTCGGGCGCGATGCCTTTACTCAAGACTTCGGACCGAAAAGCATCGCGCCCAAGGGCGCTCCTACGGAAGCGTGCGATACGGGAAGGCGACGCATCACAACAGCACCAGGTCGTCGCGATGCACGACGTTCTCGCCATAGGTATAACCGAGTATGCCTTCGATCTCGCGCGAATGGCGCCGCGCGATGCGGCGGATGTCCACCGCCGAATACTGGCTGACGCCGCGTGCGATGCGCCGTTGGCCGACGTCATCGCGCAGCGCCAGTTCGACCATGTCGCCGCGGCGGAAGTCGCCCTCCGCCGTGATCACGCCGCCCGGCAGCAGCGACGCCCCCTTCTGCCCCATCGCGCTGGCCGCACCGGCATCCACCACGATGGCACCGGCCTCCACCGGCACGTTGCGCAACCAGTACTTGCGCGCGGCCAGGCGGTTCTGCGCGGGCCGGAAACGCGTGCCAAGCAATGCTCCGCGCGACAACGCCGACAGCGTGCCCGCCCGCGTGCCGTTGAACAGGAAGGTCTCGATGCCCGCGGCGGCGGCCTTCGCCGCGGCTTCCAGCTTGGTGTGCATGCCGCCGGTGCCGGCGCCGCTGCCGGCGCCGCCGGCCATGGCGAAGAACTCGGGCGTCAGCGCCTGGACATCCATGATCGGGCGCGCGTCGGCGTGCGTGCGCGGATTGGCGGTATAGAAGCCGTCGATGTCGGTGGCGATGAACAAGGCGTCGGCATCCACCAGCGCGGCGACGACCGCGGCCAGGTTGTCGTTGTCGCCCAGCTTGAGCTCATCGACGGACACGGTGTCGTTCTCGTTGACCACGGGCAACGCGCCCAGCGCCAGCAGTTCCTGCAGCGTGGCGCGCGCGTTGAGGTAGCGACGCCGGTTGCGCAGGTCGTCGTGGGTCAGCAGCACCTGCGCCACCGGCCGATCGAAGAAGCGCTGCCACAGGGCGATCAGCTGCGCCTGTCCCAGCGCCGCCAGCGCCTGCCGTTCGGCCATCGCGGCGCCGGCCTGCGGCTTGCGGTGCAGCAGGCCGCGGCCCGCCGCCACCGCCCCGGACGAGACGATCACCACCTCGCGCCCGGCTGCGATGCTGGACGACACGAACTGCGCCAGGTTCAGCGCATGGCGCGGACTGAGCCCCTCGCCCTCGGCCGCCAGCAGGCTGCTGCCGACCTTGAGCACGGCACGGCGCCAGGCCGGCAAGGGCTGTTCTGCGAACGTAGGCGACGAGGCGGGCATCAGGGTCGGCTCAGCGGGTGTTCCATTCGTACACGGTGAGGTCGGAGGTGCCGGTCAGCGCCAGCGGATCACGGGCCGCGATCGCCCGCGCTTCCTCCACCGAGGCCACGTTCACCAGCACGTACGCGCCTCCCGACCTGTCGCTGAAACCGCCGGTCATTTCCAACTGCCCCGCGGCGCGCAGATCGTCGAGGAACGCGAGGTGCGGCGCGATGACCGCCTCGTCGAACGACGGGCGCCGCATCGCCATGACCAGATAGCGCGTCACAGCGCCTCCCATCGCGCGAGCAGCGCGTCCAGGCGCAGATCCGCCGCGGCGCCCGGCGATGTCCGCGCGGCCAGGCTGCCTTCCGGCGTGCGCCCCTGCCCCGCGCTGTCGGCGGCCGCGGCGGCCGCCTTGTAGGCCTCGCGGAACGGAACCCCCGCCACCGCCGCTTCCACGGCGACATCGGTGGCGTACATGCCCGAATCGATGGCCGCACGCAGGCGGTCCCGGCGCCATTCCAGGTTCGCCAGCAGCGCCGGCAACAGTTCCAGCGCGGGCAATCCGCGGCCGAAGCCGTGGAAGATCGCGCCCTTGCTGGCCTGCAGGTCGCGGTGGTACCCGGACGGCAGCGACAGCAGCTGCTCGATCTCCATGCGCGCCGCCGCCACGCTGGCGTGGGTGGCGCGCATCAGCTCGATGACGTCCGGGTTGCGCTTGTTCGGCATGATCGAACTGCCGGTGGTGTACTGCGCCGGCAGCGCGACGAAGCCGAACTCCGCGCTGGTGAACAGCGACAGGTCCCAGGCGATGCGGCGCAGGTCCAGCGTGGCGCCGCCCAGGGCTTCCAGCGCGGCCAGTTCGAACTTGCCGCGCGAGAGCTGCGCGTAGAGGGGGCTGACCTGCATGCGCGCGAAGCCAAGCGCTGCGGTGGTGTGTTCGCGGTCCAGCTTGAGGTTGACGCCGTAGCCGGCCGCGGTGCCCAGCGGATTGGCATCCACCAGCTTCAGCGTGTCGCGCGCGCGCACGGTGTTGTCGATGAAGGCCTCCGCCCAGCCTGCCCACCACATGCCGGCGGACGACACCACGGCCCGCTGGATATGGGTGTAGCCCGGAATGGGCAGGTCGCGTTCGGCCTGCGCACGGTCCAGCGCCACCTTGGCGATCTCGCGCGACAGCACCGCCACGCGGGCGAGCTTTTCCTTCAGCCACAAGCGCGTGGCTACCAGGATCTGGTCGTTGCGGCTGCGGCCGGTATGGATCTTGCGGCCGGCGTCGCCGAGGCGTTCGGTCAGCCGCGCCTCGATGGCGGAGTGGCCATCCTCGAAACGCTCGTCCAGCACGAAGTCGCCGCGCTGGAAATCCTCGGCGAGGATCGCCAGTTCGCGCTTCAGCCCGGCCAGCTCGTCGCCGGAGAGGATGCCGATGCGTTGCAGGCCTTCGGCATGCGCGGTGCTGGCCTGGATGTCGTGCAGGAAGAACGCGCGGTCCAGCACCACGTCGTCGCCGGCGAGGAAACGCTGGATCTCCGCGTCCACCGCCACGCCGGGCTTCTGCCACAACAGATTCGTCATCGATATCTCCATAGGACTGTAGGAGCGCCCGCGGGCGCGATGCTTTTCGTACGACCCATGATCGCGCCCGAGGGCGCTCCTACAAGGGCACGCCTTCGAGTTCTTCGAAGCCGAAGGCCAGGTTGAGGTTCTGCATGGCCTGCGTCGCCGCACCTTTCAGCAGGTTGTCCAGGGTGGCGACCACGACCAGGCGCTTGCCGCCCGGCGCCAGGGTGAAGCCGCCGATCTCCACGCCGTGCCGGCCGGCGATGCGGCTGACCCAGGGCGCCTCGTCCAGGATGCGGACCAGCGGCTCGGCCGCATAGCGTTCGCGGTAAAGCGCGCGGACGTCCTCGATCTTCATCGCCTGCTGCAGCCACAGGTTCACGGTCATGGTGATGCCGCGGAAGTGCGGCGCCACGTGCGGCATGAACTCCACCGGCACGCCCAGGTGGCGGCTGACCTCGCGCTCGTGCATGTGGTCGGTCAGCGCGTAAGGCATCAGGTTGTCGCGCAGCAGCTCGGTATTGTTCTTGTCCGATGGCGTGGTACCCGCGCCGGAGTAACCGGACACGCCGAAGCACTGCGGCGGGCCGGCCAGCCGGTCCCGCAGGGGTGCGATGGCCAACTGCATGGCGGTGGCGTAGCAGCCGGGGTTGCTGATCCGCGTCTGGCCGGCATAGTCCTGTCGGGTCAGTTCCGGCAGGCCGTAATACCAGTACGGATCGAACCGGTAGTCCGCCGACAGGTCCACGATAACGGTGCCGGGCGCCTGCGCGTCGATGGCCGCCACCAGCCCGGCGGCCTTGCCGTTGGGCAGCGCCAGGATCACCGCATCGGCGCCCTTGCCGCCGACCTGCTCATGGCTCAGGTTCTGGTAGCGCAGATCGCCGGCGAACTCGGGAATGTGGTCGCCGACCTTCTGTCCGTCGAGCTCGCGCGAGGACACGAACGCCAGCTCAAGGCGCGGATGGCGGGCGATCAGGCGGATCAGCTCGGCGCCGGTGTGGCCGCGGGCGCCGACGATGCCGACGGTCTTGGGGGTACTCATGGGGAATCCTGTTCGTGCCGGGCCAGCTTGGCCAGCAGGTTGCGTTTCACCGCCGGCCATTCGCCATCGATGATCGAGAAGACGACGGTATCGCGTGGCGAGCCGTCGGTGTGACGCTTGTGGTTGCGGAGCACGCCGTCCTGCTTCGCGCCCAAGCGGGCGATGGCGGCACGCGAGCGGTGGTTGAACCAGCTGGTTTCGAACACCACGCTGATGCAGTGCAGCGTCTCGAAGGCATGGGTGAGCAACAGCCGCTTGGTGTCGGTGTTGACGCCGGTGCGCTGCACGTCGGGCGCGTACCAGGTATAGCCGATGCTGAGCTTGGGCACGTCCGCCTCCATCCCGTAGAAGCGGGTGCTGCCGACGATGCGGCCCTGCGCATCGCGCACCACGAACGGCAGCACGCGCCCGTCCGCCTGCGCCGCCAGCGCCGCGTCCACATACGCGTCCACACGCGCCGCCGTCGGCACCTGGGTGAACCACAGCGCGGCGAGCGCGTCGCCGGCCAGGGCCGCACGCAGGCCGTCGACATGCGCGGGCGCCATCGGTTCCAGCTGCGCGTGCCGCCCCGACAGGGTGGGCACCTCACGCCATGCGGGCGGCAGGTCGTCGATCGCCATGGTCAGTCCTTCAGGGTCGGCTGGCGCGTGCGGCAGTGGGCCACGCAGCGCTCGATGTCGGCGAAATCCTCGATGCCGTACCAGAACACCTTCCACTTCTCCTGCTTGTAGCAGCCATCGGATTCGGCGTAGTAGAAGATGTTCACCTGGTTGTTGTGGCGCGAGCGCCAGAACAGCTGCGGATTCTCCTCGCGCATCACGTGCCAGACCGCGCGCCCCAGGCCCTCGCCCTGCGCATCGTCCAGCACGGCGAACTTGTCCAGGTAGGCGAACCCCTCCTCCCGGGTGAGGATCAGCGCGGTGCGGTAGTTCTCGCTGATGTAGACGAGGTAGGGCGTGGTGCGCTGGAAGTAGTCCTGCACCAGCGTGCGGCCGAAGCTGGACTCGATCAACGTCTTCAGGCGCGCCAGGTCCACACCCTCCCAGCCGCCCTCGAAGCGCAGCACACGCTCGCCACGCCGCACCAGCGTGCCGGAGCCGCGGTGGGTGAACAGCTCCTTGGCCAGTTCCGCCGGCTTGGTGATGGAGACCGACGAGGTCAACGGCAGGCGGTCCAGCAGGTCCTTGATCTGCTCGATCTTCACCCGCATGCCGCCATTGATCCACGGCTGCGCCATCAGTTCGTCGTACTCGGTGGACAGGTTGATGGAATCGATCACCCGTCCCTCCGCATCCAGCAGGCCGCCGGTGCCGGTCAGGAAGATGATCTTGTACGGCTGCAGCACCTGCACCAGTTCGTTGGCGGCGAAGTCGGCATTGATGTTGAGGATCTGCCCGCCGACGGTCTCGCCCATGCTGGCGATGACGGGAATGGAGCCGGCTTTCAGGCTGGCCTCGATCGGCGCCTGGTTGATGCGGGTGACATCGCCGACCAGCCCGTAGGTGGCCTGGTCCCTGAACTCGGCCTCGAACACGCCCGACACGATGGAGGTCGCGCGCGCGCCGGCCTGCTGCAGCGCTTCTACCAGGGCCAGGTTCTGCTGCAGGAACACCTTGCGCACGATGGCAAGCACTTCGGGCGTGGTCACGCGCAGGCCGTTGACGGTCTGCTTGGCGATGCCGGCCGCGGTCATTTCCTCGTCCAGCTGCGGCCCCGCGCCATGTACCACGATGGGCGTCAGCCCGACTTCCTGCAGGAAGGTCAGCGAGGAGGTCAGCGACTCCAGGTCGTCGCGCAGCACGGCACCGCCGACCTTCACCACCGCGAAGCGCTTGGCGTCCAGCTGCGAGAAGCGCTTGACGTACTGCGAGATCTCCTTCGCGCTGGCCATGCTGGACAGCAGGCGGATGATGGTCTGGCGGGTTTGCTTGTTCGATTCCATCGTGCGGTTCTGGGTACGTGTTCGGGTGGGTGCGCGGGTCAAGACAGGATGCGGACGACGCTGTCGGCATACCGCTGCAACTGCTCCAGCGATACCCACTCGTCCGCCGTATGCGCCTGGGCGATGTCGCCGGGGCCGTAGACGAAGGCGGTCAGTCCGGCGGCTGAGAACAGCGAAGCCTCGGTCCAGAAATCCACCGCGTTGCCGATCGGCAGGCCGAGTTCGTCGGCGAGGTCGCGCGCGGCCAGCCGGCGCTCCTCCGCGCGGGCGACATCGCCGGAAGGCAACGACGGGCCACGGAAGGTCTCCTCGTACTCGGCCAGCGCCTCGGCATGGGCCAGGCCACGGAACGTGGCGTGCAGCGCGGCCGGGTCCTGCGACGGCAGCGGGCGGAAACCGAAGCGCACCTCGGCGCTGGGCGCGATCATGTTGGCCTTGATGCCGCCCTCGACCCGACCGATGTTGAAGCGCAGGCCGGTCAGACCGCCGAAGCGCAGGTGGTGCTGGGCCTGCACGAAATCCAGCGCCGAGGTGCCCCAGCGCATCGCGTTGTGGAGCGCACTGAGCGAGAGCGCATTCTCGGCGGAGGCGTGGCCGGCCTGCCCCTTGAACGCCATGCGGACCGCACTGATGCCGCGATGCGCCAGTACGGCCTGGCACTGTGTGGGCTCGGCGATGATCGCTTCGCCGAAGCCATGGTCGCGCGCCAGGAAGGCAGCGATACAGCGTGCATCGTTGGCTTCCTCGTCCGTCGTGAACAGGAACGCAGCGTCGCCTTTGGTCGCCTGCGCGGCGGCCACCAGCGCCGCAGCGGCGCCCTTGATGTCGCAGGCGCCCAGGCCGATGGCCCGGTCGCCCTCGATGCGCAGGACGTGCGGATCGGCGCTCCACGCCGGCGAGGACGGCACCGTGTCCAGGTGCACGTTGAACACGCGCCTGGGCTGTCCGCGCACGGCGAAGAACGACACCGCGCCGGCGCCGTGGTCGGTCACTTCAAGGGTGAAGTCCGGCAACTGCGTGCGCAGGTAGTCGAAGATCCCATCGGTGCCGATGTCGCGCGGCGGGTTGCGGGTGTCGAAGGACACCAGCTTCTCGAGGTGGTGGAGAACGGATTGCAGCATGGTGTGTGTCCGTGGACCGTCGTCGTTTCGAACGTCATCCCGGCGTACGCCGGGATCCATCTTGTTTTTGCTTCTGGAGCGTCCGAAGCAGAATCAAACTGGATTCCAGCTTGCGCTGGAATGACGGCAGGGCTTTCCCGAAGACTCAGCGGTTGATCTCGGCCCACAGGGTCGAGCTCATGCCGAACAGCTTGATGAAGCCCTCGGCCTCCTCGACGCCCCAGTCCGCCGACTGTGCGTAGGTCGCGCCCTTGGCGTTGAGGATGTGCGGGGATTTCACCGCCACCGCATCGACGCGGCCGCCGCGGGTCTCCAGCACCACCTCGCCGTTGACGGTGGCCTGCGAGGACTGCAGGAAGGCTTCCAGATCGGCCTTCAGCGGATCGTGGTAGAAGCCTTCGTACACCAGCTCGACCCACTTGCGCGCGATCTCGGGCTTGAAGCGGTTCTGCTGCTTGGTCAGCACGGCCTCTTCCAGCGCGCGGTGCGCGGCGAGCAGCGACACCAGACCCGGTGCTTCGAACACGATGCGACCCTTCAGGCCGATCACGGTGTCGCCGGTGTACACGCCGCGGCCCACGCCGTAGGGGGCGAACAGCGCGTTCAGCTTCGCCAGCAGCGCGGCGCCGGCGACGGGCTGCCCGTCCAGGCTGACCGCCTCGCCGTTGCTGAAGCCCACGGTTACCCGCAGCGGTTCCACCGGCCACTCGGCCCGCGGCGCGCACCAGCCGCGGGCGCCTTCGCCCGGGGCGGACCACGTGTCGATCTCGCCGCCGGACATGGTCAGGCCCAGCAGGTTCTCGTTGATGGTGTAGCTCTTCTGCTTGGCGCGCACGCCGAAGCCGCGCTCTTCCAGGTAGGCCTGTTCGTAGGCACGGGTCTGGGTGTGTTCCTTCTGGATCTCGCGGATCGGCGCCACGATGCGGTAGTCGCCGCTGGCCTTCACGGCCAGGTCGAACCGCACCTGGTCGTTGCCCATGCCGGTGCAGCCGTGCGCGATGGCATTGGTGCCCAGCTCGGCGGCCCGCTTGAGCGCCGCATCCACGATCAGGTAGCGGTCGGACACCAGCAACGGATACTGGCCCTGGTAGCCCTCGCCCGCCCACACGAACGGCTTGACGAAGCCTTCCCAGATCGCCGGGCCGCCATCGACGGTGACGTGGCTGGCCACGCCCAGGTCGGCGGCGCGCTGTTCGATGTAGGCGCGTTCGTCGGCATCCACGCCGCCGGTGTCGGCGAACACGGTGTGGACGTTCCAGCCGCGCTCCTTCAGGTAAGGCACGCAGAAGCTGGTGTCGAGGCCGCCGGAGAAGGCGAGGACGATGTCTTTGGAGTTATTCATGGAGGCGTATGGAATCGGAGGAGAAGTGAGCGAAGAGGAGTGAGTAGACGCGGCGGGGTGAGAGATTCGGGGGACGTGGGGAGCGATGCGTTCGCTCACTCCTCACTCCTCCCCAATTACTCCTCGCTCTTATTGCTGCATCAAGGCGGTCATGATGGCCTTCTGCACGTGCAGGCGGTTCTCGGCCTCGTCGATGGCGATGCACTGCGGCGAATCCATCACGCCGTCGGTGGCCTTCACGTTGCGGCGCAGCGGCAGGCAATGGCTGAAGACACCGTTGTTGGTCAGGGCCATCTTGGCCTCGTCGACGATGAAGTGCTTGTACTGGTCGCGGATGGGTTTCTCCGGTTCCCAGTTGCCGAAGAACGGCAGCGCGCCCCAGCTCTTGGCGTAGACCACGTCGGCACCGCGATACGCGCTTTCGATGTCGTGGCTGACGCGCAGCGAACCGCCGCTTTCGGCCACGTTCTGCTCGGCCCAGCCCATGTAGCGCTCATCCAGCACGTAGTCCGGCGTGGGGCACAGCAGGGTCACGTCCATGCCCAGGCGGGTGGCGATGGTCAGCGCGGAGTTGGCCACTGCGGTGTTCAGCGGCTTGGGGTGGTAGGTCCAGGTGAGGACGTACTTCTTGCCGCGCAGGTCCGGGGTGCCGAAGTGCTCCTGCAGGGCCAGCGCATGCGCCAGCTCCTGGCAGGGATGGGTGATGGTCTCCATGTTGATCACCGGCACGGGCGAGTACTTGGCGAAGGACTTCAGCACGATGTCCTGGCGGTCGTAGGCCCAGTCGATGAACTTGGGGAACGCGCGTACGCCGATCAGGTCCACGTAGCGGCCCAGCACCTTCGCGACCTCGGCGATGTGCTCCTCGGTGTCGCCATCCATCACCGTGCCCAGGTTGAACTCGATGGGCCATGCGTCCTTGCCCGGCTGCAGCACCACGGCGTGGCCGCCCAGTTGGAAGGCGCCCAGCTCGAAGCTGGTGCGGGTACGCATGGACGGATTGAAGAACACCAGCGCGATGGACCTGCCCTTCAGCGCGTCGCCCAGCTTGTGCCGCTTGTAGAGGGCGGCCTGTGTCAGCAGCGCGTCGAGGTCGCTGCGGCTCCAGTCCTGCGTGTTCAAGAAGTGCTTCATTACGGCATCCTGGTGTCGGGAATGTGGCAAACGGGCTTCAGAAACGAAAAAACCCAGCCTCTGGCTGGGTTCCGGTGAACAGGCGAAAACGTCCGGGCTACCCAGCTAGATGCAGGATTCCGGTCGACGCGCACGCGAGGTCATGCCCGAGGCCTGGCGGGCCGCGCTGTCGGCATGGGCGTGTGCGTTCATCTTCATGGGCGCGAATGCTCGCATGTGCTGCGGCGCAGCGCAAGGATGGATTCGGTTACGTGTGCAACCGTGCACGGAATCACGGCCCGCTGGCCGTGGGCTGGACCGGCGCCACGTAGGGCACCACCGAAATGCGGATGCGCAGGCGGTTGCCCGGGTCCTCCGCCAGGCGTGAGCGGTACTTCACGCCCTTGTAGATGTAGTCCACGTCGTAGGCGATGGGGCGCTGGAACTCGCGTTCGACCGGGACCACCCTGCAGTTCACCTTCACCGTGGGCACGGGGGGCGCCACCGGGGGCGCATCCGCCTCGTCCTCTCCACCGAACCAGCCCCGCACCGAGCTGATCACCTTGTTCCAGCGACTCTCTTCCTGCACGGGCCGCTCCGGCTTGGGCGCAGGCACCTCGTCGCAGCGTTGCTCGGTGCGGCTGGCACGCAGGGTCTGGTACACCGGCTCGACGCTCAGCACCTGCGCATAGTCCAGTCGGACGTTCTCCGCGGGGATCACCCGCTCCTGCGCCATGGCGGGCACGGTGAGCAGCAGGCAGGACAGGGCGAAGGCGGAGCGGAGGCGGTGCATGTGGCCTGAAAGTGGTATCCCGGTGTCACAGTGTAGGGACCGCGCCTTGAGTGGGGCTGAACATCGGCGCCGTCATGCCGCACCGACCCCCGATCCCGGTACAGAAGGTAGAATCGACCGGCTTTCCCCTGCCCCGCCCCCATGACCCTGCGCCTGCACAACAACCTCACCCGTCGGGTCGAGGACTTCGAACCGCTCGGCCCCGTCCCCACGATGTACGTGTGCGGCCCCACCGTCTACAACTACGTCCATATCGGCAATGCCCGCGGGCCGGTGGTGTTCGGGGTGCTGGCCGCGCTGCTGCGCCGGCGCTACGGCGGGCTGCGCTACGCACGCAACATCACCGACGTGGACGACAAGATCAACGCCGCCGCCAGGGAACTGGGCGTGCCGATCTCGGCCATCACGGACCGCTACGCCGCGGCCTACCGCCAGGACATGGCCGGGCTGGGCGTGACCGGCGAGTTCGCGCCCGACATCGAGCCCGCCGCCACCGACCACATCGCCCACATCATCGCGATGATCGGGCAGTTGATCGCCGGCGGCCACGCCTATGCCGCCGAAGGCCACGTGCTGTTCTCGGTGGCGAGCTTCCCGGACTACGGCAAGCTCTCGCGCCGGGATCCGGACGAGATGCTGGCCGGCGCCCGCGTCGAGGTGGCCCCGTACAAGCGCGACCCGGGCGACTTCGTGCTGTGGAAGCCGTCCACGCCGGACCTGCCGGGCTGGGACTCGCCCTGGGGCATCGGCCGCCCCGGCTGGCACATCGAATGCTCGGCGATGGCCGCCGCCCACCTGGGCGAGACCATCGACATCCATGCCGGTGGCGTGGACCTGCAGTTCCCGCACCACGAGAACGAAGTGGCGCAGAGCGAATGCGCGCACAAGCACGCCGACGGCTCGCACAAGACCTTCGCCCGCTTCTGGGTGCACAACGGCATGCTCAACTTCGGCGGCGCCAAGATGAGCAAGTCGCTGGGCAACATCGAGAAGGTCCACGACCTGCTGCAGCAGCGCCCGCCCGAAGCGCTGCGCTATGCGCTGCTGTCGGCCCACTACCGGCAACCGCTGGACTGGTCCGAAGCGCTGGTGGAGCAGTCGAAGAACACGCTGGACCGGCTGTACGGGACGTTGCGCGATCTCGGCGATGTGGATGCCGCGCCGGCGACGCCGCAGGTCATCGAGGATGCTCTGGACGATGACCTCAATACCCCGCAGGCGCTGGCCGAAGTCGCACGCATCGCCGCCGAGGCGCGCAAGGCGGCCGCCGGTACGGACAGACAGCGCCTGAAGGGTGAACTCCTCGGCGCCGGCCGCGTGCTGGGCCTGCTCCAGCAGGATCCCGCCGCATGGTTCGGTCGCGGCGCGTCCGGCGACGACGACGCCCGCATCCAGGCCCTGATCGAGGAGCGCACGGCGGCGAAGAAGTCCCGCGACTTCGCCCGTTCCGATGCCATCCGCGACCAGCTGGCGGCCGAGGGCATACTCCTGGAAGACACACCGCAGGGCGTGCGCTGGAAGCGGGCCTGACCCGGCCGCCGCCGGCGCAGCTTCGGTCACGCCCCGGATGCCGATTTCATCCGGTCGCGTCCCAGGCCCTCCTACAATGCCGATCCGCGCCGATCTTCCGTGGCCGGGGCCGGTGCCTCTCCTACAAGACTCTACTGTGACCGCTACGATCTTCCCGCTCGAACCCACCGCCGCCGACGCGCAGGCGGCCATCAAGGACGAGTTCGCCTTCTTCGGCGACTGGTCCGAACGCTACCAGTACCTGATCGACCTGGGCCGCAAGCTGCCGCCGTTCCCGGAGGAATGGAAGCGCGAGGAGCATCGCCTGCTCGGCTGCCAGTCGATGGTGTGGATCGTGCCCGAGGGCGATGCGGCGCGGCTGGACTTCCATGCCATCAGCGATTCGGCCATCGTGTCGGGGCTGATCTTCCTGGCGCTGCGCGTCTATTCGGGCCGCTCCGCCGCGGAGATCCTGGACACCACGCCCGACTACATCGCCGACATCGGCCTGGCCAAACATCTCTCGCCCACCCGCAGCAACGGCCTGGCCTCGCTGCTGGCCTTCATCCGCGAGACGGCCGCCAGCGCGAAGTGAGCGAAGCCGGTTCCCGTTCCGCCTTCTCGCTGCTGCGCAACCGCGGCTATGCGGCGGTGCTGGCCTACCGCATCTGCGCCCTGCTGTCGTACCAGATCGTCGCCGTCACGGTCGGCTGGCATATCTACCAGCTGACCCGCGACCCGTTCTCGCTGGGCCTGGTGGGGCTGGCCGAGGTGCTGCCGTTCTTCTGCGTGGCGCCCTTCGCCGGTTACCTGGTCGACCATCTGCCACGGCGGCGTATCGGCATGGTCGCCTGCGCCGCGCTGGCGACCACGGCGTTGATCCTGGTGGCGGTATCCGCCGGCGGGCTGCCCTTCCAGGGGACGTGGCCCATCTACGCGGCCATCGCGCTGACCGGCATGGCGCGCTCGTTCCTCAGCCCGGTCTACAACGCGCTGTTCGCGAAGGTGCTGCCGCGCGAGGACTTCGTGCGGGCCGCGGGCCTGGGCAGCGTGATCTTCCAGGCCGCGCTGGTGACCGGCCCCGCCCTGGGCGGCCTGCTGGTGGGGTTCGGCGGCAAGACGCTGTCATACGCCATGGCGGTGGTGTTCGCGCTGCTCGCGGGCATCGTGCTGGCCCGCCTGCGCGTGGAGGAGCCGGGACCGCCTGCGGTCAGCCTGCCCGTCTTCGCCAGCATCGCGCAGGGCGCGCGCTTCGTATGGAACAACCAGATCATGCTGGGGGCGATGGCGCTGGACATGTTTTCGGTGCTGCTGGGCGGCGTGGTGGCGATGCTGCCGGCGTTCATCCACGACATCCTGCACCACGGCCCCGAGGGCCTGGGCATCCTGCGTGCGATGCCGGCGGCAGGCTCGGTGTGCGTGGGCCTGTGGCTGGCGCGCCATCCGCTGCAGCAGCACGCCGGCCGCGTGCTGCTGTTCGCGGTGGCCGGCTTCGGGCTGGCGGTCATCGCGTTCGGCCTGTCGCGCAGCTTCTGGCTGTCGGCGGCCATCCTGCTGTTCTACGGCATGTGCGACGGCGTGTCGGTGGTGGTGCGCTCGACCATCCTGCAGCTGTCCACGCCCGACGAGATGCGCGGCCGCGTGTCGTCGATCAACGGCATCTTCGTCAGTTCGTCGAACGAGCTCGGCGCGTTCTATGCCGGCACCATGGCCAAGCTGCTGGGACTGGTGCCGGCCGTGATCCTGGGCGGCTTCGCCATCCTCTCCGTCGCCGGGGTGACGGCATGGAAGGCGCCACGGCTGCGGCGGCTGGACCTGCGCGAACTGCAGTAGGCGGCAATCTCCGTGCCGGAAAAGAAAAACCCCGCCTTGGCGGGGTTTTCCGTGCGCTGGACGCGGGACTCAGTCGCCCTGCTGCTTCTGCAGATGCTCCCAGCGCTCCTGGGCATCGATGGTGCGCTCGGCGGTCAGGCGCGCCTCCAGGCGATCCAGGCCGATCTCTTCGCCGGTGTCGACGCAGTAGCCGTAATCGCCCCCTTCCAGGCGCTTGAGCGTGCTGTCGATCTTGCCGATCAGCTTGCGGTAGCGGTCGCGGGTGCGCAGTTCCAGCGAGTTCTCGGTTTCGCGGGTCGCGCGCTCGGCTTCATCGCCGATATCGCGGACTTCGTCCTTGAGGTTCTCGATGGTCTGCTTGGATTCCTCCACCAGGTCGGCGCGCCACTGCAGCAGGCGCTGACGGAAGTACTCGAGCTGCAACGGGCTCATGTACTCCTCTTCGGGGGAGGGCTTGTAGCCGTTCGGCACGATGGGGCGGCCGGTGGCTTCGTCGGTCTTGTAAGGCACTTCTTTCACCTTGCCGCGCACGACCGGCGCCGCAGGCCGGGCGGCCACGGCCACCGCGACCTTGCCGGTCGGGCGGGTGGCGGCAGGACGGGGACTCACGGGGGCTTCGGCGGTGGAGGTGGCTTTGGCGGTCTTGGTATTCGGTTTCGGGACTGGCACAGGCTTCGGGGGGGACGGAACCTTGGCGGCGGGCGCCGGGGCCTGGGCTGCCGCCTTGGGGGCGGGCACAGGCACGGGAGTCTTGGTCGCAGCCGCGGTGGGGGCGGACTTTGCCGGAGCCGGCTTGGCGGCTGGCTTCGGTGCGGGCTTGGGAGCGGGTGTGGTGGCCTTGGCCGGTGCCTTCACCGGCGCTGCCTTGGCGGCGGGCACCTTGGGCGCCGGCGCTGGCTTCTTGGCGACGGCGGGCTTGGCAGGCTTGGCGACCGCCTTCTTGGCGGGTGCGGCCTTCTTCACCGTCGGCTTGGCGACCGGCTTCTTGGCCGGTGCCGCCTTCTTGGCGACGGCCTTCTTGGCGACAGGCTTGGGCGCCGCCTTCTTGGCCGCCGGCTTGGCAGCCGTCTTCTTGGCGGCAACCTTCTTCGCGACAGGCTTCTTGGCGACGGCCTGAACGGGCTTCTTGGCGGCCTTGGCGGCCTTCTTCGCAGGTTTCTTCGCAGCCACGAACAACGCTTCCTTGTTCTTCCCGAGCATCGGGAAAGCGCGCTTTTATAGCCTACCCGGGAGGCAGCGGCAACCCGACGCGGTATCATCGGGACATGCTCGCCCGCCTGCTCATCCTGCTGCTGAAGGGCTACAAGCGCTTCATAAGCCCGCTGCTGGGGCCGCGCTGCCGGTTCGTCCCGTCGTGCTCGGAGTACGCGATGGAAGCGATCGGCCGGTTCGGACCGTTCAGGGGCGGCTGGCTGGCCCTGCGACGGATCGGCCGCTGCCATCCCCTGCACCCCGGCGGCCACGACCCGGTCCCCGCCCGGGACGGCGCCTCCCCCTCCCATTCCTGTTCAGGACACCACTGATGCCCGCCACCGTCATCGTCAACGCCCGTCTGGTCAACGAAGGTCGCGTCACCGAAGGCGACCTGCGCATCGACAACGGGCGCATCGCCCGCATCGCCGCCGAAATCCGGCCCCAGGGCGACGAGACGGTGATCGATGCCGCCGGGCGCTGGCTGCTGCCCGGCATGATCGACGACCAGGTGCATTTCCGCGAACCGGGCATGCCGCACAAGGGCGACATGGCCAGCGAATCCGCCGCGGCGGTGGCGGGCGGCCTGACCACGTTCATGGACATGCCCAACACCAGCCCGCCGACGCTGGACGCGGCCGCGCTGGAAGACAAGTACCAGCGCGCCAAGGGGCGCGCCTGGGGCAACTACGGCTTCTACCTGGGCGCCAGCAACGACAACCTGGACGCGATCCGCACCCTGGACCCGAAGACCGCCCCGGGCATCAAGGTGTTCATGGGCGCGTCGACCGGCAACATGCTGGTGGACAACCCCGACACGCTGGACGCGATCTTCCGCGAAGCGCCCACGCCCATCATCACCCACTGCGAGGACACACCGACCATCGACGCCAACCTCGCCGCATTCCAGGCCAGGTACGGCGATGCGCTGAGTGCCGAGCACCACCCGGACATCCGCAGCCGCGAGGCCTGCATCAAATCCACCCGCCTGGCGATGTCGCTGGCGCGCAGGCACGGCACCCGCCTGCACGTGCTGCACATCTCCACGGCCGACGAACTGGCGCTGTTCACGCCAGGGCCGCTGGTGCAGCCCGACGGCAGGTGCAAGCAGATCACCGCCGAGACCTGCATCCATTTCCTGCGCTTCGACCGTGCCGACTACGCCGCGCTGGGCAACCTGATCAAGTGCAACCCCGCCATCAAGGATGCGGGCGACCGCGAGGCGCTGATCAAGGCCTTGGTGGACGACGTGGTGGACGTGCTGGCCACCGACCATGCGCCGCACACCCTGGAGGAGAAGGAAAAGCCCTACGTGCAGGCGCCATCGGGCCTGCCCCTGGTGCAGTACGCGCTGGTGGCCGCCCTGGAACTGGTGCACGAAGGCCGCATGGACGTCGCCCGCGTGGTGCAGAAGTTCGCCCATGCGCCGGCGCAGCTGTTCGACGTGAAGGAGCGCGGCTACCTGCGCGAAGGCTATTTCGCCGACCTGGTGCTGATCGACGACGAGCCGTTCACCGTGAAGCGCGAGGACGTGCTGTCCAAGGTCGGCTGGTCGCCGTTCGAGGGGCGCAGCTTCCGCTCGCGCGTGGGCGCCACCTGGGTCAATGGCCGCATGGTCTGGAACGGCCAGCATCTGGTCGGCACGCCCAACGGCCAGCGCCTGGAGTTCGCGCGTTGAAGTTGATCGCCGCGGCGCTGTTCGCCGCTGTCTGTGCCGGCTGGGTTCCGCTCGTCGTTGCGCAGGACGTGGTGCCGGCAGCCCCGGTTCCACAGGAAGAGCGTGTCGTGTTTCCCGCCAGCGTGCCGCAGGGCGCGCTGGTGTTCGGCAAGGTGCCACCGGGCAGCCAGGTGCGCTATCGCGAACGTCTTCTGCGTGCCACTGGCTACGGCACCGTCGCGTTCGGCGTGGGCCGTGATGAGACCGGCCCGCTGAAGGTCGATGTCACCCTGCCCTCGGGCCGCGTGGAACCCGTCAGTATCGCGGTGACGCCGCGCGACTGGCCGGTCGAACATGTCGACGGCGTGCCACCGAAGACCGTCAATCCACCACCGGAGATCGCCGCGCGCATCCAGCGGGAGCAGGCGCTGGTCACGGCCGCGCGCGAACGCGACGACGATCGCAGCGACTTCGCACGGCCTTTCCAGTGGCCCCTGCAGGGACGCATCAGCGGCCGCTTCGGCAATGCGCGCGTCTACAACGGCCAGCCCGGCGCGGGCCACTCGGGCATGGACATCGCCGCGCCCACCGGGACACCGGTGAAGGCGCCGGCGGGCGGCGTGGTGACCTTCGCGGCGCCGGACCTCTACCTGACGGGGGGCACGGTGTTGCTCGACCACGGGCATGGCGTCAGTTCCAACTTCCTGCACCTGTCGCGCATCGACGTGAAGGTGGGCGACCGCGTCGAACCCGGACAGGGCATCGGGGCCGTGGGCGCCACGGGGCGTGCGACGGGGCCGCACCTGCACTGGGGGATGAACTGGTTCGATACAAGAATCGACCCACTGCTCGTCCTCGAACGCGGGAAGTAACCGCCCGCCGCTTCACCGAAGGGGCGCGCTGCGGCGCGTTCATCCTCCACGCCGCTGTCGGTTCCCGAGGGCGCGGTTCGATACAAGAATCGACCCGCTGCTCGTCCTCGAACGCGGGAAGTAACCGCCCGCCGTTTCACCGAAGGGGCGCGCTGCGGCGCGTTCATCGTCCACTTTGCTGTCGGCTCCCGAAGGCGCGGTCGCGACCCGCGCCGCGCCCACCGAGGCTGTCGCGCGTCAGTCGTTGGCGCCGCTGACCCGGGCCACCGCATCGTGCGGATGCAGGCTTTCGTAGTGCGCCACGGTGGCGTCGTACCGCGCGATGCGTGGATCGCCGGCCAGGACCGACGCCACGCGGCGGGCGGCGTCTTCGCAGAACATCAGGTTTTCCGCGTTGAGGCGCGCGAAGGCCTGTTCGTCCACCCGCTTGACCGCGGTCTGCACCGGCGTGCCGAGCGCGGCTTCGATGGCGTCCACCAGCGCTACCAGCGGCAATTCGTCGAACTGCGGCCTCAGCTCGACGCGCACACTGGCCCGGCTGCGCTGGGCGTGGGGGGTGGCGGCCAGGCCGCGCTCGGAGGCGAGCCAGTCGTGCACCACATTGACCGACAGCGGATGTGCCGCGGCGAAGTCCTGGGCGAAGCGCTCGGCGTTGGCCTGGCGCGACAGCGCGGCCGAGGCCGGGCAGGTACTGGAATATTCGACGGCGAACGACAGCGCCAGCAGAAGATGACCATCGGCCAGCGTGGCCTCGATCTCGACCGGATAGCGCTTCCAGCCCGCGTAGTCGCTTTCCAGCGCCTTCCGCTGCAGCAGCGCCTCGTAGCGGATGCGCAGCCGTGCCTGCGTGGCCAGTCCGGCCTGCGAGTCCACGCTGGTCTGCAGCAGGTGGCGCAGGCCCGCGGGCGTGACCGACTCGCGCGCCAGGCCTTCCTGCAGCTCCAGGTAGAGGCGCGACATGTGGATGCCGCGCGCATCGGCATGGGCCAGGTTCACCGACAGGTCGATGCTGGCGGCCACCTGCAGCTGCCCGCCCTGCCCGTCCGGCATGCGGACCGGCAATGCGATGTTCTCCATGCCCACCCAGTCCAGGGGGCGCGCCAGCGGCACGCGCTGGTGGGCGACATCGGGAAGATCGGCGCGGGGTGCCGCGGGGAGCGAGGGAGCCATCGTCATGCACGGGGGAGTGGATGCGGCGCATTGTACCCCCTGCCCCGAATCCCTCGATGAAACAGTCCGTTACAGCGCGCTTCCGAACCTATCGGCACGATAAGCGGGACCTTCAGCCGCCGCGTGCGGCCCGCCAGCCGGTGAACAGCAGGGCGGCGCGCGACGGCAAGGCAGCCGGTTCGCCACGCTGGGCCAGGCGACGCAGGCGCCCGTGCGCATAGGCCGACACCAGGCGCCGTTCGCGCGCGCCCTCGTGCCGCGGCCACTGCGCCAGCAGCGATGCGGCCCATGCCCGCACCGCCGCCGTGTCGTCCCCGCTCCGCAGGTGGTCAGCCGGGACAGCGGCGGTCCCCGTCTCCGCCAGTCGCATCGCCAGCGTCTGCACGACGATGGCGTGCGCGGCAGGCGCATCACCCAGCACGCCGGCTTCCACGGCCATGACGGCATCGCCATAGCGCGACAGGGCGGAAAGCCCCGCCTCACGATCGGCCGGCTGCGCACGCCCCTCCGCCAGGACCGGCAGCGCGTCGGCCAGCCGTGCCCAGTCCGCCCGCACCGGCTCCAGCCGGCGGCCGAGCGGATGGCGCGAACGCCGTGCCGCCCAGCCGCGCAGCTCCTCGCCCCACCACGCCAGCTTGGCATCCGCCGGCAGCGGATCGCCGGCGATGTTCAGGGCGTCATCGAATTCCTGCAGCAGCGCGAACCACGCCACCGCAATGTCGCGGCGTTCCGGCGCAACGAAGATCTCGCCCACCGACCACTCGGGCCAGCGCGCGCGCCATTTGTCCAGGAAGCTGTCGAGGGCGGCGGAGTGGGACATCGAGCGGCAAGGCGTGGGAGCGAGGTCAGTCGCGATGAATGTTCCAGGACATGCGGATGGGCGCTGCCGGCGGGCGTCGCCGCCAACCGCACACGACTTACGTCGCCCCCACCATCGGATGGACGGCAGGCCACGCTTTCGGCTCGGCCAGCGCCATGGGCCGTTCCACCATGATGTCCGCCAGCCACAGCGCGGGGTCTTCGTGGGCCTGCCGGTATCCCCACAGGGCGGCGATCGAGGCCATGCCGGCCGCGCGCGCGGCCACGATGTCGCGCTCGTCGTCGCCCACGTAGACGCAGTCGGCGATGGCCAGGCCGATGCGTTCGGCGGCGATCTGCAGCGGCAACGGATGCGGCTTCTTCTCGGCCAGCGTGTCGCCGCCGATCAGCACCGCGCAGCGGGTATCCCAGCCGAACTGGGGCAGGATGTCGCGCGCCAGGTACTCGGGCTTGTTGGTCACGATGCCCCAGGTGCTGCCCGCCGCTTCGAGCGCGGCCAGCATCGCGGTCACACCGTCGAACAGCACGCTGTGCCGGCCCAGTTCTTCCTGGTAGATCGCCAGGAACTCCGGCACCAGCGCTTCGCGGGGCGCCTGCTCCATCTGCGGAAATGCCGCGGCCAGCATGGCGCGGGCCCCCTTGGAGACGTGCGGCCGCAACAGCTCCAGCGTCATCGGCGCGACGCCGCGCGAG
Source organism: Pseudoxanthomonas sp. F37 (assembly GCF_022965755.1). Lineage (NCBI taxonomy): Bacteria > Pseudomonadati > Pseudomonadota > Gammaproteobacteria > Lysobacterales > Lysobacteraceae > Pseudoxanthomonas > Pseudoxanthomonas sp. F37. Next base: position 2,375,851 of record NZ_CP095187.1, read on the forward strand.
GCCCGCATCCGGTTGGCGGTGGCCAGCATGTCCGGCGCACTGTCCAGCAGCGTGCCGTCCAGGTCGAACAGCGCGGCACGCGGAAATCCGGCCAGCGTCACGGCTTCACCGCGCAGGCCAGGTAGTTCACGTCGGTGCGAGCACTCAGCCGTGCGCGCTGCCGCCACGGCTCATAGGCCAGGCCGGACACGTCCTGCAGCTGCAAGCCCGCATCGCGCAACCACGCGGCCAGCTCCGACGGACGGATGAATTCCTTGTAGTGATGCGTGCCCTTCGGCAGCAGGCGGGCGATGTACTCCGCACCGACGATCGCCAGCGCGAACGCGGCCGGCGTACGGTTGAGCGTGGAAAGGAACAGCTGCCCGCCCGGCTTCAGCAGCGCATGGCAGGCACGGATGATCGAGCCCGGATCGGGCACGTGCTCCAGCATTTCCATGCAGGTGACCACGTCGAAGCTGCCGGGCCGCTCCTCGGCCAGCGATTCCACCGAACGCAGCTGGTAGTCCACCTGCACGCCGGATTCCAGCCGGTGCAGGCGCGCCACCTTCACCAGTTCCGGCGCCAGGTCGATCGCCGTCACCTGCGCGCCCTCGCGCGCCAGCGCCTCGCTCAGCAGTCCGCCGCCGCAACCGACATCCAGCGCCGCGGCGCCAGCAAGGCGCACCCGGTCGCGCACGTAGCCCAGGCGCACCGGGTTCAGCGCATGCAGGGCCTTCTGCGGGCCATCAGGGTCCCACCAGCGGTTGGCCAAGGCACCGAACTTGTCCAGTTCGGCCTGGCTGAAGTTGTCGTCGATGGGCGAAGTCGTGGTCGTCATGCCGCCATTGTAGAGCGCAGCCCGTTCGGTTGCCGTCCGCCCCTGCATGCGACCGTGCGAATCGGGGCATCACGGTGCCGGGCGGGCCCGGCGGCGGGGAAGCGATGGGGCGTCAGGACAGCCGGATGCCGGCGATCCGCTCGCGCCACTGGCGCGCGTTCGACAGCACGCCGTCGATGTCGATATCCACCAACACGCGCTGCCGCAGCCGGGCCCGGCCTGCGATCCAGACATCGCTGACCTGCTGCCGGCCGGTGGCGTAGATGAGCTGGGACACCACGTGATGCAGCGGCTGGGTTTCCAGCGCGGACAGGTCCACGCACACCAGGTCGGCTTCCTTGCCCGGCTCGATGGAGCCCACGCGGTCGTCGAAGCCGATCGCCTTCGCGCCGCCCAGGGTGGCCGCACGCAGGGCGCTGAACGCGTCCAGCGCCGCGGCATCCCGGGCCACCGCCTTGGCCAGCAGGGCCGCGGTGCGCGTTTCGCTGAACATGTCCAGATCGTTGTTGCTGGCGCAGCCGTCGGTACCGACGGCCAGGTTCACGCCCGCCCGCTCCAGCGCGCAGGCCGGGCAGAAGCCGGAGGCGAGCTTGAGGTTGGACTCCGGGCAGTGCACCACGCTGACGCCACGCTCGGCGCAAAGATGGATCTCGGCCTCGGTCAGCTGGGTCATGTGGATGGCGATCAGCCGTTCGTTGACCAGCCCCAGCCGGTCCAGCCTGGCGATCGGGCGCTGGCCATGTTTTTCCAGCGACTGTTCGACTTCCTGCGCGGTCTCGTGCAGGTGCAGGTGCACGGGGATGTCCAGCTGGTCGGCCAGCATGCGCACGCGTTCGAAGTTGGCATCGTTGACGGTATACGGCGCATGCGGGGCGAACGCGGTCGCGATCAGCGCATCGTCGCGCCACTGGTCGTGGACCTCGTCGGCCTTGTCGAAGTACTCGTCGTCCGAGGCCGCCCACGCGGTGGGGAAGTCGATCACCGGCAGGCCCACGCGCGCGCGGAAGCCATGGCGCTTGTAGGTGGCCGCCTGCACGTCGGGGAAGAAGTAGTTCTCGTTGACGCAGGTGGTGCCGCCACGGAGCATTTCGGCGATGGCCAAGGTGATGCCGTCGGCGACGAAGTCCGGGCCGATGACGGCCGCCTCGATCGGCCAGATGTGCTGCTGCAGCCAGACCTTCAGCGGCAGGTCGTCGGCGACGCCGCGCAGCAGCGTCATCGGATTGTGCGTATGCGCGTTCACCAGGCCCGGGATGAGCGCCGCGTCCGGGCGCGACACCGTCTCGCGCGGCGCGAAGCGCGAACGCGCCTCCGGCACCGGCAGGACCGCCACGATGCGGCCGCCGGTCACGGCGACCGCATGGTGTTCCAGCACCACCCCGTGCGGCACGACCGGTACCACGAAACCGGCTTCGATCAACAAATCGCAGGCTTCGGGGATGCGGTCGCTCATGGGGCCTCGGCTCAGAATCCCAGCGTGTAGGTCAGCCCGATGGCACCGGCGCCGAACAGCAGCCAGCACAGCAGCATCAGGGCCAGGGCGCGCCCGTAGCCCAGCCGCGGCACGCTGGGGAACAGCCGCGGCAGGGTCGCATTCCAGCACAGCATCACGCCCAGGCCGGCGAGCAGCACGCCCACCGCCCAGACGCCCAGATACAGCGCAAGATGCTCCATCACTTCACGCGGCTGACGTAGTCGCCCGAGCGCGTATCGACCTTGATGATTTCGTCCTGGCCGACGAACAGCGGCACGCGCACGACCGCGCCGGTTTCCAGCGTGGCCGGCTTGCCGCCGGTACCGGCGGTGTCGCCCTTCACGCCCGGATCGGTCTCGACGATCTTCAGTTCGACGAAGTTCGGCGGGGTCACCTGGATGGGGGTGCCGTTGTACAGCGTGACCACGCACTGCTCCTCGCCCTTGAGCCACTTCTCGGCACCGGCCATGCCGGTCTTGTCGGCCTGCACCTGCTCGAAGGTTTCCGGCTGCATGAAGTGCCAGTACTCGCCGTCGGAGTACAGGTACTGCATGTCGGTGTCCACCACGTCCGCCGCCTCGACCGAGTCGGTGCTCTTCATGGTGATTTCCTGCACGCGGCCGGTGCGGATCTGGCGGTACTTCACGCGCGTGAACGCCTGGCCCTTGCCCGGCTTCACGTACTCGGTGTCGGTGATGACGGAAGGCTCGTTGTTGACGAGGATCTTCATCCCGTTCTTGACATCGTTCATGCCGTAACTGGCCATGGATAAACTCCTTGGGGTAAGACAAACCCGCCGCGGAACACGGCCGGCCGGATAGAATGGGGAACCCGCCGGACCCGGCGGGTGCTTGTTTCCAGACCCGATATGATAACCGCAGCCCCCCAACCCCGACAGCCTGCCGCGCTCGTGCCCGTCCGCTGGCAGCAGGCCCTGCGGGAGGCCGTGCGCGATCCGCGCGAGCTGCTGGACCTGCTGGGGCTGGGCGGCCTGGCCCCGCGCCTGTCGGACGAAGCGGCGGCCCAGTTCCCGCTGCGGGTACCGCGCGGCTTCGTGAGCCGCATGCGCCACGGCGACCCGGGCGACCCCTTGCTGCGCCAAGTCCTGCCCCTGGACGAGGAGATGCGCCCCATGCCGGGCTTCGGCCTGGATGCGGTGGGCGACGGCGCGGCGAAAACCGCGCCCGGCGTCATCCAGAAGTATCGTGGCCGCGCCCTGCTGGTGGCCACCGGCAGCTGTGCGATCCACTGCCGGTACTGCTTCCGTCGCCACTTTCCCTATGCGGAGGAAACCGCCGCCCGCGACGGCTGGCGCGAGGCGGTCGAGCTCATCCGCCAGGATGGCTCGATCGAGGAAGTGCTGCTTTCCGGTGGCGATCCGCTGTCGCTGTCCAATGGCAAGCTGGCCGAACTGACCGCCGCGCTGGCGGACGTTCCCCACCTGCGTCGCCTGCGCATCCACAGCCGCCTGCCCATCGTGTTGCCCGAGCGTGTCGATGATGGCCTGCTGGGCTGGCTTTCGGCCCTGCCCTGGCCGGTGACCCTGGTGGTCCATGCCAACCACGCCAACGAGTTCGACGGCACCGTCGACGCGGCGCTCGGGCGCCTGCGCGCGGCCGGCGCGCAGCTGCTCAACCAGGCCGTCCTGCTGAAGGGCGTGAACGACAGCGTGGAGGCCCTGGCCGCACTGAGCGAACGCGGCTTCGCGGCCGGCGTGCTGCCGTACTACCTGCACCAGCTCGACCGCGTCGCCGGCGTGGCCCACTTCGAAGTGGACGACGCGCGCGCGCGCGCGCTCCACGCCGGCCTGGCCGCCCGGCTGTCCGGCTACCTCGTGCCCCGACTGGTGCGCGAGTTCCCCGGCGACACCGGCAAGCGTCCGCTCTAGACCGCAGGGTGCGACGCGCCGCCGCATCTGCGACGCCTGCATTGGACGCTTCGCGCCCCTTCGTGTATTAAACCCGCACCCCCGGCGGACCCGCTGCATGCAGATCGGCAAAGACACCACCCTTCGATTGACCCTCGTGGACGACAGCGCCGAAGACGCCGAGGCCATCGTGTCCACCCTGCGCAACGGCGGCATTGCCGTTCGCCCCCTGCGGCCACTCGACGCCGGCGAACTGGGACAGATGGTGGCGTCCCAGCCCATGGACCTGCTGCTGGCCTCCCGCACCGCCAAGGGCATTCCCCTGGCCACGGTGCTGGCCCAGGTGGACGCCAGCGGCAAGGACATTCCCGTCATCGTGCTGGCCGATGCCATCACCGAGGCCGACCTGCTGGCCGACCAGGCCGCCGGTGCGCGCGCGGTCGCCCTGCGCGGGCGGCCGGACCACGTGCTGACCGTGCTGCGGCGGGAGTGGGCGGATCTGGACGCACGCCGTTCGCAGCGCCGCCTGGAAGGCCAGATGCGCGAGACCGAGCGCCGCTGCGACGCCCTGATCTCGTCCTCGCGCGATCCCATCGCCTACATCCACGAAGGCATGCACATCCGGGCCAACGACGCCTACCTGGAGATGTTCGGCTTCGAGTCGTTCGAGGATGTGGAAGGCCTGTCGCTGCTGGACCTGGTGGGTCCGCAGTACGTCGGCGACTTCAAGGCCCTGCTGAAGAAGCTCAGCAAGGGCGAACCGCCGCCGCCGCGCTTCGAACTTGAAGCGCGCAGCCTGGATGGCGACAGTTTCCCGGCCACGCTGGAATTCGCCACCGCCACTTACGAGGGCGAACCCTGCGTGCAGGTGGTGTTCCGCCGCCGCGAGGAATTCGATCCCGAACTGGCCCGCGAAGTGGAGGACCTGCGCCAGCGCGACATGGTCACCGGCCTGCTCAACCGCCCCACCTTCCTGCGCGAGCTGGAGACGGCGGTGGCCGCGGTGGCGCGCGGCGAAGACCAGTACGGCCTGCTGCTGGTCGAACCCGACCACTACCAGCGGCTGCTGGCCGACATCGGCATCGATTCGGCCGACGACCTGGCCGCCGCGCTGGCGGCGCGCCTGTCCGAGAAGCTGGACGACAGCTGCATCGCGGCCCGCTTCGGCGAGCGCACCTTCGCCGTCCTGCTGCGCGGCAACCATGCGCACACGGCGGCCCTGGCCGAGAAGCTGCGCGCGGCCTACGCCTCGCACGTGTTCAATGTCGGCGAACGCTCGGCCTCGGTGACCGCCAGCCTGGGCGGCGTGCAGATCGGCGAGAAGATCGCCAGCGTCGGCCCCGTGCTGACGCGCGCGACCGACTGCCTGCAGGCCGCCACCAACCTGGGCGGCAACCGCTTCGAGATCTTCGACCCGGGCGCGGTGGACCGCGCCGAAGAAGAGCGCGTGCAGAACTGGATCCAGCGCCTGCGCGAAGCGCTGCAGGACGACAGCTTCCGCCTGCACTACCAGCCCGTGGTCAGCCTGCAGGCCGAGCCCGGCGAAGTCTACGAGGCGCTGCTGCGGCTGGAGTCCAACGGCGAGATCGTGCAGCCGCAGTCCTTCATCGGCATCGCCGAGGACAACGGCCTGCTGGACGCCATCGACCGCTGGGTGGTGAACCGCGCCATCGAGGTGCTGGCCGAACGCAAGCGCAACGGCCACGACACGCGCATGGTGGTCAAGGTCAGCCCGGCGTCCTTCGCCGACAACCGCCTGCTCGACCTCATCGCCCGGCAACTGGCCGCGCACGACGTGCCCGGCGACCGCCTGTGGCTGCAGACGCCGGAGTCCAAGGTGTTCACCCACCTGCGCCAGGCGCAGGCCTTCCAGACCGCCGCGGCCAAGCTGGGCTGTCACGTGGGCCTGGAGCATTTCGGCGCGGGCCTGGATTCGTTCCAGCTGCTCTCGCACTTCCAGCCCACCTTCCTCAAGATCGACCGCGTCTTCAGCGAGGACCTGGGCCGCAATGCCGAACACCAGCAGAAGATCCGCGAGATCGCAGAGCGCGCGCAGGCCCTGGGCATCCTGACCGTGGCCGAGCATGTGCAGGATGCGGCAACGATGGCCTTCCTGTTCACCGCCAGCGTGGATTACGTGGAAGGCAACTTCCTGGCAGCGCCGGGACCGCTGATGAACTACGACTTCAGCTGACCCCCCCAGCCTCTGTAGGAGCGGGCCACGCCCGCGATGCTCCTGCTCGGCGATCCCCAAAGCATCCCCGCCCCTGTAGGAGCGGGCCACGCCCGCGATGCTCCTGCTCGGTGGTCCCAAAAGCATCCCCGCCTCTGTAGGAGCGGGCCATGCCCGCGATGCTCTTCGTCGGTGGTCCCAAAAGCATCGCGGGCATGGCCCGCTCCTACAAAGGGGTGCCAAACGAAAAACCCGCCTTTCCGGCGGGTTTTCCGTTCCTGCGGTCCGTGCGCGACTCAGGCGACCGTGGCCTGCTGCGCGCGCAGCGCAGCGATGCGGTCCTCCAGCGGCGGGTGGCTGAGGAAGAGCTTCTTCATGCCCTGGCCGATGCCGCCGGCGATGCCGAACGCTTCCACCTGGGCCGGCAGCGTGCTGGGACGCTGCTGCTGCTTCAGGCGCTCCAGCGCGGCGATCATCTTCTGCCGGCCCGCCAGCGAGGCGCCGCCATGGTCGGCGCGGAATTCGCGGCGGCGCGAGAACCACATGGCGATCATCGTGGCGAACAGGCCGAACACCACCTCCAGCACCATGACGATGATGTAGTAGCCGAAACCGCGGCCCTCGCCCTCACGGTTACCGGACAGGAAGCTGTCCACCACCCCGCCCACCACGCGGGCCAGCACGATGACGAAGGTGTTCAGCACGCCCTGCAGCAGGGCCATGGTCACCATGTCGCCATTGGCGACGTGCGCCACCTCGTGGCCGAGCACGGCTTCGGCCTCGTCCTGGTTCATCGAACGCAGCAGGCCGGTCGACACCGCCACCAGGGCGTTGTTGCGGTTGGCGCCGGTGGCGAAGGCATTGATCTCCGGCGCATCGTAGACGGCGACTTCCGGCATGCCTATCCCGGCGGCCTGCGCCTGGCGCTGCACGGTAGCCACCAGCCAGCGCTCGGCATCGTTGCGCGGCTGCTCGATCACCTGCGCGCCGGTGGCACGCTTGGCCATCCACTTGGAGGTCAACAGCGAGATCAGCGACCCGCCGAAGCCGAAGATGGCGGCGAACACCAGCAGCCCTCCCATCTGGTTGGGGTTGACCCCCAGCAGCGACATGACGATACCGGCCAGGACCAGCACGGCCAGGTTGGTGGCGAGGAACAGGGCGACACGCGTGAACACGGTGGGGCTCCAGAAATGACGTGCAAGCACAGAGGTGGACGCCGCAGAATTGCGGTTGCGGCGACGCGAATTCAAGCCGATGTCTGACTGCGTGGTTCAGCTTTCCTTTCCTTCCGACGAATGACCGAGACGCTTCCCCACCCCCGCTACCGGGGACGCTTCGCGCCCTCGCCCACCGGCCGCCTGCATTTCGGCTCGCTGGTGGCCGCCCTGGGCAGCTGGCTGCTTGCGCGTCACCACGATGGCCAATGGCTGGTGCGCGTGGAGGACCTGGACCCGCCCCGCGAGGTTGCGGGCGCCGCCCAGGCCCAATTGGCCACCCTGGCCGCATTCGGCATGGAATCCGATCTGCCCGTCGTCTGGCAGAGCCGGCGCCATGACCGGTATGCACGCGCGCTGGAGCGGCTGCTGGCTGCGGGCGCTGCGTTCGAGTGCCGTTGCAGCCGCAGCGAACTGGCGGCCGTCGGCGGCATCCATCGCCGCTGCGTCGCACGCGACCCCACCCGCTTGCCCGCCATCCGGCTGCGCGTGGCGGAAGGCAGCACCGTGGACTTCATCGATGGCCTGCAGGGGCGCATCGCCCAGGCCGTCGACCGCGACGTCGGCGATGTGGTCCTGCGCCGTGCGGATGGTTTCTGGGCCTACCAGTTGGCGGTGGTCGTGGACGACGCGGAACAGGGCATCACCGATGTGGTGCGCGGGGCCGACCTGCTGGACTCCACCCCCCGCCAGATCCTGCTGCAGCGCGCACTGGGCCTGCCCACGCCGCGCTACCTGCATCTGCCGCTGATCGTCGACGCCCACGGCGACAAGCTGTCCAAGTCGATGGCCGCCTTGCCACTGGACGATGCCGCCCCCCTGCCCGCCCTGCGCGCCGCCTGGCAGGTGCTGGGACAGGCGCCGGCCGTGCTCGCCGGCCTGCCGACGGTGGCCCTGGCGATGCAGGCCGCGGCCCGGGGCTTCCGGCCCGAGCAGCTGCCCAAAGCGGCGCACATAACGTTCGCTGCGGCGCACAACAATCCTGTTGCGGGCGCTGTCTAGAATCGGACCACCGTCGGCTTGCGGCGGTATACGGAGATCCCCCACATGACATCGCGCGTCGCCCTGGTCACCGGCGGCACCGGAGGTATCGGTACCGCCATCTGCAAGAAGCTGGCCGACATGGGCCACAAGGTCGCCACCAATTACCGCAACGAGGAAAAGGCGCGCGCGTGGCAGGCGCAGATGAAGGCCGAGGGCTACGACATCGCGCTGGTGAAGGGCGATGTGACCTCGCCCGACGAGGCGCAGGCAATGGTGAAGGAGGTGGAACAGACGCTGGGCCCGGTCGAGATCCTCATCAACAATGCCGGCATCACCCGCGACGGCACCTTCCACAAGATGACCGCCACCCAGTGGGGCGATGTCATCAACACCAACCTCAACTCGGTGTTCAACGTCACCCGGCCGGTGATCGAAGGGATGCGCGACCGCAAATGGGGCCGCATCATCCAGATCAGTTCGATCAACGGCCTGAAGGGCCAGTACGGCCAGGCCAACTACGCCGCGGCCAAGGCCGGCATGCACGGCTTCACCATTTCGCTCGCGCGCGAGAACGCCAAGCTCGGCATCACCGTCAACACGGTCTCGCCCGGCTACGTGGCCACCGACATGGTGATGGCGGTACCGGAGGAAGTCCGCGCCAAGATCGCCGCCGACATTCCCACCGGCCGCCTGGGCAGGCCCGAAGAGATCGCCTACGCGGTCGCCTTCCTGGTGGACGAACAAGCCAGCTGGATCACCGGCTCCAACCTGGACATCAACGGCGGCCACCATATGGGGTGGTGAGGAAAAGCAGGAACGGACAAGCGGGACCGGGAATCCCTGTTCCCCATTCCCTATTCCCCATTCCCGCTTCCCTGAACAGGGACACCCTGCCCTCCGGGCTGTTGCAAGGGCTGTTGCGCTGCGTCATGCTGCCGCAATACGCGTTTAGAGCGAAGACTCAATGGCTGCGATCCGCATCATCAAGAAGTATCCCAACCGTCGTCTGTACGACACGGAGATCTCCAGCTACATCACCATCGAGGATGTGCGCCAGCTGATCGTGGACGGCGAGGATTTCGAGGTCCGCGACGCCAAGACCGGCGACGACCTGACCCGCACCGTGCTGTTGCAGATCATCAGCGAGCAGGAACAGGACGGCGAGCCGGTCCTGTCCACGCAGTTGCTCAGCCAGATCATCCGCTTCTATGGCGACTCGCTGCAGGGCTTCATGGGCAACTACCTGGAGCGCAGCATGCAGTTGTTCATGGAGCAGCAGCAGCAGTTCCGCAGCCAGATGGGCAATCTGCTGGGCCAGACGCCCTGGACCATGATGAACCAGCTGACCGAGCGCAACATGGAGCTGTGGCAGGAATTCCAGCGCAACCTGACCGGTGGCATGGGCCGCCCCACCACGGTCAAGCCGAAGGACGCCCCGCGCGAGACGCCCAAGACGCGCGCCCGCTGAGGCCTCAGTAGTGAAACCCGGCCCGCGCCTCGTTGCGCGGGCCTTTTTTTGACCGATGTACGGAAATTCCACATGACACGACGCATCGCCGTGGTGACCGGAGGACTGGGCGGCCTGGGGCTGGCCATCTGCCAGGCATTGGCCGACGCAGGCCGCAAGGTGATCGCCGCCGACCTGCCCGCCTCTGCCGAGCGCCTGGACCAGTTCCGGGCCCGCACCGCGTCGCTGGACATCCAGACCGCCGCCGTCGACGTGGCCGACTTCGACGCCTGCGCCGCGTTCGTGCAGGACATCCAGCACCGCCACGGCGCACTCGACATCCTGGTCAACAACGCCGGCATCACCCGCGACGCCACCCTGCGCAAGATGGACAAGGCGCAGTGGGATGCGGTGATCGGCGTGAACCTGGACAGCGTGTTCAACCTGTGCCGGCACGCCGTGGACGGCATGCAGGCGCGCGGGTTCGGCCGCATCGTCAACATCAGTTCGGTGAGCGGCCAGACCGGCAACTTCGGCCAGGCGAACTACGCTGCGGCCAAGGCCGGCCTGCATGGCTTCTCGATGTCGCTGGCCCGCGAGGTGGCACGCAAGGGCGTAACCGTGAACAGCGTGTCACCCGGTTACGTCGAGACCCCGATGACCCGGGCCATGCCGGCCGAAGTGCGCGAACGGACCGTCGCCTCGGTCCCGGTCGGCCGCATCGGCCAACCGGACGACATCGCGCGCGCGGTCGCCTTTCTCACCGCAGACGATGCCGGCTACATCACCGGCGCCAACCTGCCGGTGAACGGTGGCCTGTTCATGAGCTTCTGACCGGATTGCCGGTCGTACGACGATCTCTTCACGAACCCTCGAGAGACTCCCCGATGAAACTCACTCCTCCCACTTTCGGTGTCTGGCTGATCGCGCTGCTGCTGGGCGGCGGTGGCATCGCCGCCAGGTTCGGCTACGTGCCGGTGCTGGCTCCGCATGCGTTCTGGCTGGTGGTCGCCGGTTTCGGCCTGCTGGTGGCCGCGACGCTGTTCAGCAAGCTCTGACGGTCACGCTATGCTCCCGGCATCGATTCGGGAGCCGGCCATGGAACTGATCGCGTCGCTGCTCGGGGCCTGTGGTCCAGGCCCCGCCTCACCGTCCCGTTGCTGCTCGGGGTCGGCGCCGGCCTGGGGCTGTTCCACCTGAGGGGCCAGCAGCCGTCGTCCGCGGCGATGGCCGCCGGCTGCTCCCTGCTCGGGCTGATCATCGGATGCGCGCTGGAATACCTGCGCGAACCCCGCCCTCCGTCGGCCTGAGCCTCATTCCATCTCGAAGCGTTCGAACGCGATCTCCAGCGTCTCGAACAGCGTGCCCCCCGCCGCCGCATCCATCGGCGAAGGCGTGTACGCCGCCGGCCGCGCGCGCAGGAAACGCCAGCGCACTGCCGGGTTGCCCTGCTCGTCCAGCAGCGTGATGGCGATATTGCGCCGCGCGTCGTCGCCGTTGCGCGCCTGGTCCCACCACCGATACCACGCCAGCGAACCGGTCACGCCCCGCCGCAGCACCAGGTTGTCGTAGTGGGTCAGCGTGGAAAGCTTCGTCGCCTCCAGCACCTTGTCGTTGCCATTGCGGTACTCGTTGACCTGCAGGCGTGCTTCGGGAAACAGCACCTCGGCCACCCCCGCGTCGGGGCCATCGCCCTCGCCGAGGTCGACGTGGAAGTTCATTCCGGAATAAGGGCGATCGCGCTGCAGGGGCATGGCGGGGTTCCATGGGGGAAGGGATGCATGCCCGTGCATGGGCACACTCTCTTCCAACGCGATCCTCCGCGCACGGAGGTCAGGCGGCGATCGCCTGCCCGACCCACAAGCGGTTGCCGTCCGGGTCATCGATCCGGAACTCGCGCATGCCGTAGAACGTCGTGTCCAGGTGGGGCACGTCCAGGCCGCTCGCGCGGGCCTGCGCATGGAAGGCGTCGATGTCGTCCGGATACAGGTACAGCACGGCGCCACGCGGCGCGTCCGGGTTCACGTTGATCGACTGGTCCAGCATCACCTGGCATTCGCCCCAGCGCAGCCTGGCCCAGCCCCAGTCATCACGGCGATCCTCCACCGTGAAGCCCAGCTTTTCGTAGAACGCGATCGCCCGCGGCAGGTGGCGGACGGGTTGCATGGGGATGATGCCGGACATGGGGCGCACTCCTTGGACATGGCATCCGGCGAACAGGATATCGCGATGCGCTGGCGGGCCACCCGCAGCGGCTGGATGAGGCGATGGAAGCGAGGGAACCGGTCCATCCGCCGTCCGTCGACGGCGCTCATACGGAAATGAACAACCCCGGGGCGTAAGCGGCCCCCGACAACGCAACGATGCCGAGGACGCTGACAGTCAGCGCGAGCGCTGCGTGGCGCGTCCGACCGCTCTTCACGGCGACCGCCGCAAGCAAAAGACAGAGCATGGGCAAGGACCACCACCCCTTGATCGTGCGAAACACGAAATGCGAGTAGCCCGACTGGACGACGTCAAAGCCAGCCCAGGTATCGGCGAACGCATCGCCTGCACCGTGCTGGATGGCATAGATGAACCAGGCTTGCGCCAGTACCAGTGGCAGCACCATGGCTACCGTCGCGATTCGCTTGAGCACCCGCCCCCCTCTCTTGCATGACCGACCGGAGCGGGCTTTCGGCCGGCGCGCCGATCTAGCGCTCGATCCGAGCGCTGATGTGTTCCATCCGGCAAAGCGGTCGCTTGCAGTCTTCGTCCGGATGGGCGGATGCGCCCGGCTCAGCGCGGGGCGCCCTCGTGGCCCTTGCGCAGGAAGGCGGCCAGGCCGCCCAGCTGCAGGCCCTGCACCTTGTCCACGACGGGCGCGAACTTGCCCAGATCGTCAGGCGTATAACCGCCGGCGCGGTACCACAGGGTGATGCGGGTGCCGCCGTTCTCTTCGGCGAATCGCCACTCCAGCGCACCTTGCAGCCCCATGCCCTGCAACGGCCCAAGGCCGCCGGTCATGCGCATGAGCCTGCCGGGGTCGGTAAAGGTGACCGTCATGTGCCAGGCCTGCTGCGCGCCGTTGATTTCGCAGAAGCAGCCACCGGCCTTGTCGCTGATGGAGAGCTTCGACGCGTCGCCCCACCAGGTGTGGTCGGCGGGCCACCAGCGGCCGACGTCGTTGACCAGCGCCGCGTAGGCGGCCTGCGGCGCGACGGGTACCCATTCGGAATTCTCGAGGGTGAAGCCCTGTGGCTGCGCGTCCTTGACCGCCGCCTGCACCGGTGCGGCCACCGCCAGCGCCAGCAGCACGATGCCCGCCAGCGGCTTCACTGCACCGCCCCCTGCGGGCAGAACTTCGCGCGGTAGGCCATCGCCTTGGGCATCAGCGCGGTGAGGTTCTGGATGCGCGTGCCGGGATTGGGGTGGGTGGAGGAGAACTCCGGCGGCGCCTGTCCGCCACTGGCTTCGCTCATGCGCTGCCACAGCGGCACGGCTTCCTGCGGGTCGAAGCAGGCGGCCGCGGCCAGCATCAGGCCCACTTCATCGGCCTGGGTCTCGTGTTCGCGCGCATAGGGCAGCAGGTAGCCGTAGCCCATCGCGGCCATCACCATCTGCTGTTGTTGCGGATCCATGCCGCTCATCGCGCCGGCCATCTGGCCGATCTGGGTGAGCTTCTGCTGCGACATGCGCTGCGCGCCATGGCGCAGCAGGGCGTGGGCGATCTCATGGCCCATCACCACGGCCACGGCATCGGCGTTCTGCGCCACGGGGATCAGGCCGGTATAGACGGCCATCTTGCCGCCGGGCAGGCAGAAGGCGTTGGCCTGGTCGGACTGGATGACGTTGACATCCCAGTCGAAGGACTTCCAGTTGCCGCTGGGCTGAGTGCCTTTTTCCGCCGCAATGGCAGCCTCCACCTCGGGCACCCTGGCGATCAGCCGCTGCGCAATGGCGCGCACCTGCTGGGCGATCTGCGAGTTCGGATCGACCGGCTGCTCCTGCTGCAGGATTTCCTCATAGGCCTGCAGGCCGAGCGCCTTCTCTTCTTCCACGCCGATCGAGTTGTCGATCAGCACCTTCTCGCCGGTGTAGGGATCGACCACGCGGTTGTTCAGGTAATAGCACCCGCCGTACACCAGGAAGCCCAGCAGGATCAGCCAGCGCAGGTTGCCCAGTCCGCCGCCGCGACGCCCGCCGCCCTGCCCGTACTGCGCGCGACCGTAAGGATCTTGCCTCATCACCCTCTCCCTGGCGGCTAGATGCCGCGAACGACGCGGAAGCCCACCCGCGCATTAGTCATATCCGAATCCGAAGACGAACGCCATGCCGCGCGTGCCTGCGCCGGCGAACTGGCCCAGGAGCCGCCGCGCACCACCCGCGACCGGCAGCCGGGGTTGAACCACGCGGCCCCGTCCGCCGGCGCGCGCCGGTAGCTGGCGTGCCAGCAGTCGCCGACCCATTCGCTGGTGTTGCCGTCCAGGTCCTTCAGGCCGAAGGCATTGGCGCGGAAACGGCCGACGGGTGCGGGGCCCCAGTAACCGTCGCCATAGCCCACGAAAGCGTTGTTCCAGGTACGGCCACTGGGCGAGCGGTCGTTGCCGCCGGTCAGGTTGGCCACGCCGCGCGGCGGCTGGCCGTTGCCCCAGGGATAGCGTCCCTGCTGGCCGGCGCGCAGCGCGTACTCGTATTCGGCCTCGCTGGGCAGCCGGTAGCCGTGGCCGGTCTGGCCGGCCAGCCACTCGGCATAGGCCTCGGCGTCGTACACGCTCACGTGCAGCACCGGCATGTCGTCGCTGGCGGGCTGGCCCGCGTAATCGGATCGCCAGTCCACCCCGCTGCGGCGCACGAAATTGCCGCTGCGTTCGTCATAGACGATGGAGTGGCCGCGGCGGGTGGCGCGCGGCCGGTACTGGGTAGCCTCGACGAAACGCCGGAACTCGCCCACGGTCACCGGATGCCGCGCCATGGCGAAGCCGCGGTCGAAGCGGACGTAGTGGGCGGGTTTCTCGGCATCGGCGGCATCGGCCTCGTCCTCGCCCGCCCCCATCAGGAAGCCGCCGTGCGGTACCACCACCATTTCGGGGCCGCGGCCGCCGTTGTGCAGCGCGTCGGTGAACGCCTGGCCGGGACGGAACAGACCGTAGTGGGTCGCCAGGTCGATGCGCTGGCGGAAATCGGCGGCCACGCGGTTGCCGGGTTCGGCGATGCGCAGCACCTCGGCCAGCCTGACGCGCGCATCCTTCAGCCCCATCGGCGTGGCCAGGTCGCGCACGCCGGCATCACGCAGTTCGACGATGCGCGCCAGGCGGATGGCTTCCACCCGTACGCGGGCATCGGCCACGGTCTGCGCATCCACCCGGACCTGCGCGGCGTACTCCAGCCAGCGTCCGGCGGTGGCGAAATCGCTGGCGTGGGCGGCTTCTTCCGCGCGCCGGATCATCGCGCTCTCCACCGCCGCCACGCCCTGCATGGCGCGCGCCTGGCCCGGCTTCCACTTCAGCACCTCACGGAAGCCGGCCAGCGCACCGCCGCCCGCTTCGCCCAGGCGCCCTTCGCGCAGGGCGCGCTCGCTGGCCACGTTCAGCCGGGTGAGCTGGTCGGCTTCGTCCACCCGCGCCAGATAGGCCGCGACCGCGGCATCGCCGGGCGCCACCGTGCGCGCCACGGCCGCGATCTGGCGGGCACGGCGCAACGATTCGGTGCGGTCTTCGGCATGGCGCAGCACCTGCCGCCCCTGCTCCAGCAACCGGTCGAGGCTGCGGTCGAGTCCGCGCCTGGCGCGGGCGTCGGTGGGGTCCAGGCGCAACAAGGCCAGGTAGAGCGGGATGGCATCGTCCGGGGTATCGAACAGGCGCCCGTCGGACAGGGCCTCTGCCGCGCGGCGATGCGTATCGGCAACCCCCTCGGCGGTCAGGGCCACGGCGGGCGGGCGCCAGTTCAACTCGTCCACGCCGCTGTCGTCGCCACTGACGGTCACGCTGGGCATGCGCACGGCATCGGCCGCGCCCTGCGCATCGCCGGGACCCGTCGCATCGCGCGAGCACGCGGCGAGCCACGGCAGCGTGAGCAACAAGGCGGCAAGGATCGCGCGCAAACACCCTCCGTGATGGGAGCGACCGGCCCCCGTGAGAGAATGCCGGCAGACGATACCGGCAGACGATACTGGCTGAGCCGGGACCTTAGGTTATTGTCCCCTGACTGAGCAAACCACGCATCACGCGGAGACCATGTTGCCCCACTGGATAGACACCCCCACCGCGCTGGACGCGCACCTGCAGCGCCGGCCGACGCGGATCGGCCTGGATACCGAATTCGTCCGCGAACGCACGTTCTGGCCGCAGCTGGCGCTGGTGCAGATCGCGCTGGACGACGACGTGCTGCTGGTCGACCCGCTGGCCCCCGGTATGACCGATGCCCTGCGGCCGTGGCTGACCGATCCCGCCATCACCAAGGTGATGCACAGCGCCAGCGAGGATCTGGTGGCGTTCAAGGTGGCCTGTGATGCGCTGCCCACCCCCTGTTCGACACGCAGATCGCCGCGGCCCTGGCCGGCGTGGCGGCGGGCATCGGTTACCAGAAGCTGGTGGAGCGCATCACCGGCGTGGTGCTGCCCAAGGGCGAGACACGCTCGGACTGGCTGCGGCGGCCGCTCAGCGAGTCGCAGCTGCATTACGCCGCCGATGATGTGCGTTACCTGTTCGCCGTGCACGACGCCTTGCGCACGGCGCTGGCGTCTTCGGGACGGCTGGGCTGGCTGGAGGAGGACTGTGCGCGCTTCGTCGACAACGCCGCCCAGGACGAAGGCGAGCGCTGGCCGCACCTGGGCATGCGCAGCGCGCAGTTCCTCGATGCGGAGGCGCAACGCCGGCTGGTGCGCCTGCTGCGCTGGCGCGAAGCGCAGGCCCGCGCCAGCGACAAGCCGCGCAGCTGGATCCTGGACAACGAACTGGCCGTGACGCTGGCGCGCACGCCGCCGGCGGACAAGACGGCCCTGCTGCGCCTGTTCGAGGGCCAGCCCAAGGCGCCCCGCAAGCTGGCCGACCCGGTGTGGCAGGCGCTCGCCACGCCGGTGGACGACGAGGCCGCGATGCCGCTGGCGCGTGCCGCCAGCGACGGCGACAAGGCCCGGCTCAAGCGCCTGCAGGATGCCGTGGCCACCCGCAGCGCCGGCCTGGGCCTGCCCGACGGGGTGCTGGCTTCGCGACGCCATCTGGAAGCGCTGCTGGAATCCGGCCAGTGGCCCGCTTCCCTCGCGGGCTGGCGACGCGCGGAACTCCAACCGGCGCTGGACCCGATCCTGGGCCTCCCCGGCTTGGCACAGGCGCCCGCCGCGGGCTAGAATGGCGCCGCTCTTGTGGGGCCATAGCTCAGCTGGGAGAGCGCGTCGTTCGCAATGACGAGGTCGGGAGTTCGATCCTCCCTGGCTCCACCAATATTCAAAGCCCCGCTTCGGCGGGGCTTTTTGTTTCAAGGAGTTACGCTCTCCTGCACGCGGATGCGGATGGTCCTCGTCCAGACATTGATGCGCAGTCTTTCCTAATGTTCCGACTTACACGGAACTTACGGAAGTCGCTCCTCGATGCGCGTCCAACTGACAAAGAAAATCATCTCCAGCAGCCTCCCCCGGGATCGTCCCTATGAGCTCAGGGATGCACAGGTGCGCGGTCTACTCCTCAGGGTGCAGCCTAGTGGGCACCGGGCTTGGATCGTCACCTGGGCGCACGGGAAGCGTCGTACGTTGGGGTCCGTTCAACACCTGTCCCTCGATCAGGCTAGGGACGTAGCGCGCCAGGTGGTCGCTGACTTTGTCCAGACGGGCCTACCGGCCATCGGTAGGCCAAAGGCGCCATCGATCACCCTGCGAGCCTTCTTGGATGAGCACTACGCCCCGTGGGCGAGGACAGAACTGAAAACGGCTATCGACTCTCTCCGGCGGATTGAACAGGCGTTCCCCGGGCTCATGTTGATGCCTCTAGCCAAAATCGATGGTCGCGCCATCGAACAATGGTGGGCAGGCCGTCTGCGCGACAAAGTTAGACCAGGTGCAGCGCAGACGATCAGCAAGGCCACAGCATCGCGGAACTTGGCCACCCTGCGGTCCGCACTGACGCAGGCCGTGAAGTGGCGACTCCTAGAGAACAACCCGGTCGCGAGCGCTCGACTGAAGACCTCAAAGCCCCGAACCGTCGTCAGGTTTCTCACTGCGGCAGAAGAATCACGACTGCGTGCCACCCTGATCCAGCGAGACTCGCTCAGAGCGACAGCGCGCGCCAACGCGAACTCCTGGAGGTCGGCAAGGCGCCAGGAACTGCTACCCGACCTGCCGCAAGGGTGCTACACGGATCACCTGAGCCCGATCGTTCTACTCGCGATCAACACCGGCCTGCGCAAGGGGGAGTTACTAACTCTGGACTGGGCAGACATTCACTTTGAGGCCCGGATGCTGACGGTCCGCAGCGAGAACGCCAAGAGTGGCAGACAGCGTCACGTCCCACTGAACGAAGAAGCGCTATGCGTCCTGAGCAGGTGGCGTGGCCTAACCAAGGGCACGGACTCGGTGTTCGGCATCAGGGGCCTGAAGACTTCGTGGGACAAACTGCTGGTTTCCGCCAGCATCGAAAACTTACGATTCCATGACCTACGCCACCACTTCGCCAGCCGCCTGGTCATGAACGGCGTGGACTTGAACACTGTCCGAGAGCTCTTGGGTCATGCCGACTTGACCATGACACTCAGATACGCACACCTTGCTCCGGAGCACCTGGCAGCGGCCGTCGGCACGCTATCTGCACCGACAGCGCAGCGGGACTAGCCCCACCTTCTCCTGGCATCCCTACAGCACCACTCTCACCGAGCCACCTACTCCTCAGGAGGGCTCGTGGCCCTACCACGAGAAGACAACCTTCGTCGGCGGTGAGTTTCCAACAGCCGCACGGCATACGCCCGCAGGGTCTCGGAGAGCTCGCTGACAAACAGCATCCTTCCCTCATCGTAAATCAGCACAGTGCGATCATCTGCCGCCAGCTTGGTGTGCACAGAAACCATGTCGGGGCGGCACCCTTCCGGGCGACACGACGGTGCAGTCTCGGTGCCGCACCAGGCATCCAGTATTAGCTCCCCAATGTAAACAGCGACGGACCGCCGAGCGGCCCCCGTCGGCGTGGACACGCCTGGGTAGATGGTAGCCAATACCCCTTCCTCGATTCCCTCTCGCTGCATGCGCACCTCGTCGATCTGTAAGTGTTCAAACAGCTTACGTGACAGAGCGAGGATGCCGGCAGGAAGTGCAGGAAGTGCAGGAAGTCTATGAGGCGACGAGCTTCTTGAGGTTCATCGAGCTCAACGCAACTTCCATCGCCGCAAGCCCATCGACAATGCGCCTCACCAATGGCGCCTCGAAGTCATCGAGCTCCGCAGCATCGTGCGCTCCCTTGTTCAGATAGAACCACAGCCTTCCGTGCTGAATCCCGACAACGGAGGCGAACGCATCAGTGAACGGCTGGAGCGTAGCCCCATGCCGATGCAATTCCCCTCCAGCGGCCACAAGTTCCTTCCATCGAGCGTTGAGCTTGCCCGCGAAGTGCTGCAGCTCTGGCTCTACTGAAAGCCCTGGCACGTCCAGGGTTATTTGGCCTATACGCGCCCTGGTCATTTCCCGCCAAAGCTGAGACAGCTGGCACTCAAGAGCCTGCCGGGCATGGGCGAGCGCGGAACGATGATCCAGGTGCTCCAAGTAAGCCTGCGCCCTTTCAACGTAGTGGCGCGAGACATTGGCATCGACCAGACGCGGCTGGAAATCACCGCTATGTGGTTTGATGACCGTCAGCTTCGACTTGTCTGAGGTGGCCTGATTCTGGAGATCCTTGATGAACTCGTTACTGTGCGAGGTGATGATGAACTGCTTTCTGGCGAACCTGGCATCGAACAGCGCCGCCCTGATCGCACCCCGATGGTCGTGGTCGATTGCATTGACTACATCATCGAAAACTATCAGAGGCAATTCGAGCTGCAGGTTCTTGGCCAAGAGGATGGCCAGACCCAGACACCGAAGGTGCCCCTCGCTCAGAACTAACAGTGCGTCACGGGTGGACGCCGGTGAGCCCGCTGTCTTGATTAGAACCCTGTCTTCGGGAGACGTTGGAAGACGAAGCTCAACCAGGTCATCTTCTGGTCGCCCCCCTTCATTGAACGCATTGTAAAGTTCCATCGCCACCGCGTTTAGATTCGCGACCAGCTGCCCAGGAAGACCTGCAAGGTACGTCTTAAGCCGTGCAACATAGTCGGCGTATGCTGCACGGATTCGACGCACCCTCGCATTTGCCCCCTGCTCCGCCTCGACGCGACTAAGAAGCTCGCTGTTCTCCGCGTCGAACGCGGCCACTTGCGCTCGCGCAGCGGCAGTCGCTGCGTCAAGCGTTGCCCGGCGACCTCTTAGGGCAGCGATGTTCTTCGCCATCTGGATGAGCGAAGCCTGCTCAGCAAGAAGATCGGCTCTGGCCTGCTCCGCAAGCCGTGCACTTTCGTCGCGTTCGACGCAGATCCGTTCAGCCCTGAGCAGCTTTCGCCACCATGCGGTGTAGCCGACCAAGAGGTTAAATGAACCTGGCTCCCGAGTTGCATCCGGCGTCAAGCTGAGCACGAAGTCCGACACCTGTCCGGCCTCTTCTTCGCCATAGACCTCGCGTACATACTGAGACGCGCGCTGGGCGAATGCGATGCGCTCAACCTGCTCCAAGGCTTCGGCGGTGGCCCGCTGACGCTGGAGCTCTGATACAGCGCCCAGCCTCTGCAACTGCTCGTGCGCATGGACAAAGGGATTGTGCGCAACCTGCCCGATGGGCGTCTTACACGCAGGACAATGCGATGCATCCACCTCCTGCAGCTTCAGCACTGCATCGTAGAGGTCAGAGAACGCTACCTGACTCGCGTCCATTGCTATGCGGTTGTCGAGCTCATCTCGCAACCGTGCTTGGTCAACCCAACGCTTCCTCTGTCTTCTCAGACTCCCCACTACGGCGCCCATCTTTGGCGCAATAGGCGTCGAGATCTCGTCGCCGATTTCAGCCAGCCGACTCTCTACACGCTCGGCGAGCTCGACGACACCGACAATCTTAACTCCCGGGGGGATGAGGGCTAGTTCATCTTCCGCCAGCTGGCGATAGTCCGCCTCGTGGGTCTCCAGGATCTGCGTCGCCCCGGCAACGCTCTCCTTTCGTGCAGCGAGAATCGTGGTCTCTGCATCAGACAGAGGAAGCCTCACCAGCTCGTCACTGAAGGCACGGACGTATCGATTCAATGGATCAATGCCGAACAGTGCAGCGATCGCGCCTGCAGCACCCCCTCTGGGCCTGGCCGCCATTCTGGCGAAACCTTCGATCCTATTTTTCTCGATGAAACAGAAGTAATAGCGTTCTCGGTCAGGGGAGATTGGCACTGCCCGACCTTGGTGCAGGTGTCGCGCCTCGGGTTCCACGAACGCGCCCGCGTGTATGTTCTCGAAGTAGGCGTTGTCCAGCCGACGTGCCTCAGCCTCTAGGCATTCGCCGAGCAGGGCGTACTCCAGCGCCTCGCACAAACTGCTCTTTCCAGATCCATTCGGACCGTAGAACAGGAGGAAGCGGCTGGCCAGCGGAACAGTGACCTGCCAGCGAAAGCCGCGGAATGGCCCGACTGAAATCTCATGGAGCTTCGTCCATGCCACATCAGTCTGGCGACCGCGCGCCGCCGTCTCTTGCACATTGGCGCTGGCGCTATCGAACTCGCTGTCGAGGATGCGAGCAATCAGGCTACCTCTTTGTCCGCCCTCAGCGACTGTAACAGCGATTTCGTCTTGATGGGACGCTATGACATTCGCAACGCGACGCACGTCTTCCGCTGCGCCAGCATCAGTCAGCGAACTCGTGAATCGCTGCATGTACTCGTGAACTACGGCACTCGCCACCTTGGCTCTCCCCTACCATCCCCTGGCGACACAATAACTCCCAGGACGCACGTCATCCAACCGAGACTGAAATTGAAGCTCCACTCGGGTCAGGCAGCGCGAGCGATGGCATGACCGTAGTAAGCGGCTGGTCGGTTATCCAGAAGTGCTTGCAGCTCGTCCGTGGAACGTCCTTGGGGTGTCAGCCACGGCAGCAGGCTTTCCTCCTTTAGCCGAATAGGAATGCGGTCGTGGCCGGCAGCAGCCACTTCCGGTGGAGGGTCATCCGTGATGAATGCGAAAGAGTCGAATGACTCTTCTTCCGCCCCTGCCCAGTGATCCCATATGCAGGCGATCAGCATGGGCTCGCGGGGCTCTGGCGTGAACTGGATCTCGACCCCCACGTCACGCTCACCAGGTGAGAGCTCCCGGCCTTCCGCTTTGTGGAGCGACACGTTCTCGAAGAAGCTGTCGATCAGGACGACACCATGCCTGTGTCCGAACTGATCCATCCACCAACGCGTCAGGTTGTCCCTGCGCGCGTTGTAGGTGCCACTGAGCCGCCGCTGTGTCTTCTTTCCGTTGGGCAAAATCTTCCCCTCGATCCAGTCGGAATCGGCAGGAAGACCTGGCTTCCTAAGCTGATAGCGCATCGGCTTCACTACCAACTGCCCCTGCTCCATGACCATCACGGGGAGCCACCATTGGGGAAAGAAGCGGTAGTCGCGCGGCAGGAGCTGGACCCGTTCCGCGTCGGCCATCCAGCGCTCGATCTGGGTGATCTTGTTGCCGGCCTTGCGCACTTCCTCGGCTGCGGTCTTGGTGGGCTTGGTCGCCAGCTTGGCTTCGTTGACCGCTTTCCGCTCCAGCTGTGCGGCCAAGTCGGTAGCGTGCTCGGCCATCTCCAGCGCGCGGGCTTCACGAATGGCCTGCCCAATGTCCTGGCCTAGTCCCTCTCGCTGGGGACGCAGGAACCAGTCTTCGATGGCCTTGGGCATCTGCCGGCGCTGCTTTCGCTTTCGCTGTTGGTCTGGTGCCGCCCAGACGTTAAGGGCGAAGTCTTCCAGACTCATGATCGCGCCGTGGTGGCGGCAGAACTTGTCGTAGTCGGCCTGGATCATGGCTGAGTAGCACATGGACGCCTCCGTCAAACGGTCGGCCCAACTATACCGCCGCGGCCGTCAGTCGTTCGCGGCCAAGGGGTACAAGAACCCGTCCGTGCGAAGCACCAGAGCTTCGAGCCTCTCGAAGACGGCCAACTGGTGCTCCGGGGCCACCAGGTCGAGGATGGCGTTGGCCTCCGCGGCAAACGCTTCCTGACGGTCTGACGGCTGCACCGTCGCGTACATCGAGGGAAGCCCGGTCGCGATTGCATCGACCAGGGCGTTTGCTTCAGGCGGGGTCAGGTAGGTCGTCATGCTCACCATTGTTGACCCGACCGTCTCACCGACTGCGACTCGACTGGCGGTCTCAGCGGGTGGGAAATCGCCCCCTACGATGAGCCGATGAAGGACGGTCCGGAATGGCAAACACTGAGCAACGGCGGCCGGTTGGTCTACCGTGGGTATGCCTTGGTGGAGTTCTATCGGGATGACCCGGGTGTCCGCATAAGGACCCGCTGTTACAGCGAGGGCTACCAGGAGAACCGTCTTGTGGCCACGCCGGAAGGGGCCAAACGATACGGCGACTCCTGGCTGCGGAAGTGGGGCGATCAGGCGACACGCGAGGTCGACAACAAGATCAGTTGGGCAGAGGGGGAGCGCCAACGACGGGAGGAAGCAGACCAGCGGAGAGCCCGTGGTGAGAGCGACTACCCGGAGATCAAGGTGCGCCCCTGGAAGCCGCGCAGGAAGCGGTAGAACGATTCCTACCCTGCCCCGCGGCGTCCTCTGGCTTGAACGTGAGAGCCTTGACGAGTGATGCTGGGGTCGCCCAGCGCGGGACCAATCAGGTCGCTCACCCGCGTCATGCGCCCCTTCAGCCCGGACGACGGTCATGGTCTCAGCAGCGTCGGGGTTGGATTGTGTGCCAGCCGGCCCCAGTGAGCGGAAAGACCTATCGCAGGCACTTCAATGTCTAAGTACCAACCCCCGACCTACGACTGGCCAGAGTATGGGCTCGGCCAAGACACGGAAGCAGTGGTGCGGGCACTCCAGCAACTTCGGCCCCGTGAACGACGGAGGCTCCTCCTGCGGCAGGAAGACTTCGGTGACGAGCAACCAGAAGCCAAGCGTAACCGTCGCTTCATATATCGCTATCTGCCCATGGATCCTCGCTCGCCCAACCCCCAACTCGAACAGAGGAAGGTTGAAGACCTTGTCGTTCGGGGCGAGCTCTACCTGAGTCCAGTCAGCCAGTTCAACGACCCGAATGAATTCCGTGCCAGGGTGCAACTGACATCCGACACCTCGGTAAGCGAGAAGTGGATGCGCGAGTTGGCCGAGAAGCACGTCCGCGCGCAAGGCATGGCAGGCTCAACCGCCCGAACGATGGTCGACACAATCGTGGCCCGCATGAAGAGCAATGCGGCAACCCTTCCCGACCTGATGCAGGCGACTTGGACTCATCAAGCCGACGACTTCGGCATCTGCTGTTTCAGTCAGAATCCCAGAAGCGACCTCATGTGGGCGCACTATGCTAGGGCCCACCGAGGGATTTGCTTGCAGTTTGACTATTCTCTATGCCCAGGTGTTCTTGCGCTCGCCCAGAGAGTGAAGTATCGCGATGACCTTCCCGAGCTAACGTGGCCCGAGGACCAAGGGCGCAGCATCGAACCGATCCTGAGTAAGGCGAGGGACTGGCGGTATGAAGCGGAGCGCCGCTATGTGTCCAGAGAGCTGAAGGGGACGACGATTCGCTTCGACGCCAGGTCGCTAACGGGGGTGATCCTCGGGCAGCGCTTCGACGACGACCCAAAGACCGGGCCGTGGCTGGCCTCAGTCCTCGAAGAGCGAGAGCGCAGAGGGCTCCCGCCAGTGCGTGTCTACCGCGCTCAGCGAAGTGAAGCTAGCTACTCTTTGGCCATCAAGGCATCCAGGCTGTAAACCGGCGTGGACGGCGAAGTATGGAGATAGGCCTACCAGGAACAAGTTTCAGCGCAGAAGTAGGCTCGGCCGCCAGCATCGGCTAGGACTTCGACTGAGTTCCGGAAGCACGAAGAATGTCTATCGCGAGCAGGCGAACGAGATGCTCCTCAGCTTACACAGGCACGTGGGGCAAAGGTCATGCAGGCTCACTCCCTGGTTCTCAGCTCCCGAAGCGGACTTTTAGGTTGACGATTCCATGCGTTTTCCATGCGCTATCCACTGTGAGAGATATTTCACACGTTGGATTTCCCGGGACATCTCGCACCGAGCCGGCGCTACGGACCGCTCGCTCGACCTCAACCATCACCGCTCCGTCAACTCATGGTCAAGTGATTCGACCGAGACTTTCCACTATCTGAGCGGGCAATTGACCTGGCTCGTTGCGGCGACCGGCAATGCAATCAATGCTGGGCGCGGAGTTCGTCGTTGATCGCGTTGCCGATGGTCAGAATCAACCCCTCCTGCCTCTGGTACTCGTTGACCAAGGTGGGGCGTACCCACGTAGGCGGATAGGCAATTCCATCGTAAGAAAAGGGGCTGAAGCGCAACCCGTGTTCAACCTCTTCTGACCCGAAGTTCACTGAGTACCCCACCTCGATGATCGAACGATGCTTCGAGTGGTTGCTCACCGCTGCCAGGTACGTAAAGCCCGGGTCGTCTAGCAGGGCGCTAAGCCCTTGCTTAATCGGTCCGGCAGCGAGCTTCTTGCTCACCTTGGGCCAGGTGATGTCGCGCTCATTGCTGATACGGGCCTCGGGCCTGAGGTTGGCGCCCAGAGCGAAATAGGCGAAGTGGACCATGTTGTCTGCAACCGAGTGCATGTTGTGCACACAGGCTACCGTGTGCGCATAGGCCTGAAACCTCGACGTGGAAAACTGCCGTTCGTCCGTGTCGAACGCCCCCAGGAGCGCGGCCGTCAGTTCGAAATCGGCGCGCCCCTCTACTACCTCCTCCATACGAAGTCTGGCTTCGTTGTAGTGGAATCGGCTGAACTCGCGCCGATTCCCAATGGTCCGCAAGGCCTGGTTGACCGTCCTCAGTTGCTCTTCGCCAAACAGCCGCTCTACCTGCCGACGCAGCTCACCCAGGTCCCATCGCATCAGGGCGCCTCTCTGATCGAACGGAAGAAAAGTCGATGGACTTCTTCTCGCTCCTCGGTCGAGTAGCGCTTACCCAGATATCGTCCGGAGTAGTCCATCGCGCCCATCATGAAGTGACCAGCGACCTGGCTGCACTCTTCTATGGATGTATCTAGGCAGATGCAGAACGCCAAGCCGGCTTGTTGGGCGAGCATTCCCATTTCCTCCAGCACCGCGCGCAACGCTGTGAGATCTGAAAAGGGACCGATATGCGCGTCCATACCCAGCGGACGCAGCATGGCGAAACCATCAAGGGTCGGGTGGCCAGCCAACGTAGAGAATTTTATGTAGATGGCTTCGCGCCGGCTCTTACCCAAGCCGGCATCGTCGTCAAGGATCTTGCGGATGGCGGCTGGACTGAAATCGCGCTTCAGGGTTCGCCGGTCGGCTTTGCGCCACTTCTCTACCAGGGTGCGGTCCACATGGAAGGCATTGACTAGGTTAGTGGTCTCCACGACGTCGCGCAGGATGAGGGTGGCCGCCTGGTAGTAACCCGACGCCACGAGCTTCCACGAGGTGGCGAACCCGTTGAATGCACGAATCCCTAGATGGCTGATGGCACGCTCGTCGTCGTCAGCCTGGTAGTGCTTCCGCAGCATGTCCATGACGTCCATCGCGCGCTCACTAATCCCCAGGTGATCCAAGAGATCGGGATTGGCCTCGGCCAGCCCCACCGCGCGCCGCTGCAGTTCCTCTTCGCCGCGGTGGAGCAGCAACAGGTTCGCTGGGAATGTGGAGCTGATGGCGGGCATGGCCGTATCGTAGCTCAGCGCAATCTGGGCATCCCAATCGATACCCGGACCAGGTTGCAGATCGAACTGGCACAGCAGGGGCGCTGCGGCGGATGGGCCCAACACTGCAGCGTTGAGCTACGTCCAGAAGGACAAAGGCCCCGCGCATTGCTGCCGGGGCCATGAAGCGAGGACATCGCCGGCCTTGTCATCGGCCGATGAGCCTGCTGCCGATAATGCGTCCCCTTACGGGCACTGGCTTCTCTGGCAGTCTCGAAAGTCAGAGCCACCTGGCCCGACCAGCGAAGTGTCATCCAGACCAACAGAACGGGTCAACCCCAATGCCTGACCGAACGGATCACCCCCCCCCCTTTGACGGTGCGCCCTTTGTCCGTTCAACCATGTAACGCGTAGACCACTCACAAAGCACGGAGAGCCGATCTGACGTTGATACACATCCCGGATGGATGGGGGCACGTTGTCGAGTGTGGCTACGCTGTGAGCGCTCTCTGGCCCTCCTAAATCGCCCGAGACCGAGTGCCTCTTGCTCGGTGAGCGTAACTGCTGCCTTTCTATAATAAGGCTCGTGCGGCAACCTGCTGCGCCTGAACTCGAAGAGAGAACAGCTCATAGACAATCTGGATCCCCCAATGAGTAAGCCCAGCACCCTCCCGTCCCACCACCGACTCGGCCGCATTTCTAAGCGGAATGACGATCGCGTTCACGAGCTCAGGGCCATTGCTCAGGGGAGCCACCGTCATCTTGGCTGGGAAGCAGAGTGCGCAGCGTGGAACGCGGCAGTTGCCCGCATGTGCGCTCGGATGAAGAAGGAATTCGAGTCCATCCGCCTCGGCAGCCAGGACGCCACAGAAGCATGATTAGCCCGGTTCAGCCCGCCACCGAGGGAAATGCCTGCGAAAAGTGCGTCCGATTGGTCAGCACGCGCTTGGCGCCTGAGGGCATGGATCTCAGCCTCCTGGGTCGTGAGTCCTGGGGCCGGGAAGACGAAGACGACTGCGAATGCCAGGCTCGGCGCGAAGCTGTGGACCCGGAACTGGAGGCCCTACTAACGGAGCTTCGCGCGCTCGCCCAGGACAGTGATGATGTCGTCAGCCAGAGCCCTTCTTCATCCTCGAACATAGGCTCCGCGGTCCCGGTTGACTCCGCCACGCCCCCGAAGGATGGGACAAGTGGTTCGGATAGCCAGTCAACCGACGATACCCGGACAGACGTGGAATGGGCTAATAGGCCTTTGCACTGGGTCATGCCGTTCCGGAACTTCAGGGCATGGAAGGACACCACCAAGCTCCGCGCGCTGATCCGGGAGCTGTCTGCTCGTTCCCGTTGGCTGGTTACCCCGGACGCAGACCTGGGAACCGGTTCCGTTTTCCACAAGAACAATAACTTCTCTCTTAAAGAAGTAAGTATTAGTAATAGTAAGACGGCAAACCGGCACCGGTTCCCTACCTTCTTCAGTGACGCTCCGGAGCGGGATCGGTCTGTCACTGTCAGCATCCCGGAACCCAAGGTCCTCCCGCGATGGAAAGACCGCCGACACGCAGCCGCGGCAGGCGTCGATCAGAATCTCATTGTCATGGCGTGCCAGATCGCCGGCGTCGCCTCCGGGTCCACACCATCACTGGCAGACCTTTCGGCTCTCATCAGGTCTCCAGACGTGGGCCTTTTCAGTTTTACAGCGCCACCCCATCTGGAACGCGAGCTTCTTGGCAACGCCAAGTTCATCAGCAAGAAGCTGATGCGTCGGTTGCCGGCAGATGCTGCCAGCTTCTTTGCGTGGCGGCGCGAACACGACGGTGTATTGACAGTGTTCGGCGCGCTCGCACGTGGGGGTTGCGGCTCCACCACTGCCTATGTAGAGGCGGCCGAGGGTCTTAGCTTCGCGTTGCAGACCCATGCAGCGGGGCTGCAGGAGCGTCGATTCCGCGACGTACATCCGACCACGTGGGCGCGGCTCTATGGTTTCAGTGACCCAACTGCCTTTCGCGATGGGTGGACGGACTACCCGGGCGAGCAGTTTCCCGACGGCGTGTTCCCATTGGAGTTCGACTTCGCCGCCAAGCGCTTCAGGACGGGCCAGGAGGTGCGCGCGAGGCACGACCGCAGGGCCACTACCTGGTGCAGCTTCGTCGAACGCTCGGGGCTTCCACGGTGGTTTGGCGGTAACACGCTGCAGGACTTACGCGAGCTTTTCATCCGTGATGACGCGACCAACCAGCGCTTCCGTCGAGCGAACGAAG
This sequence comes from Pseudoxanthomonas sp. F37, assembly GCF_022965755.1. Lineage (NCBI taxonomy): Bacteria > Pseudomonadati > Pseudomonadota > Gammaproteobacteria > Lysobacterales > Lysobacteraceae > Pseudoxanthomonas > Pseudoxanthomonas sp. F37. Next base: position 2,404,952 of record NZ_CP095187.1, read on the forward strand.
TCCTGAACCATGCCTCCTTCAAGGCTGCACCGGCAGCCGCAGCGCAGGCGCGACGTGAACAGGAGGTCATAGAGCACCACGACCGCCGCGTCTTCGACACCCTGCGTTTTTACCGAGGATCGCCCCTGCAGTTCGTGGCACTCCTGCTCGGCCAAGGAACGCTGGAAGGAACCTACTGTGACGCCGAGTTCAAGGCCTGCGGCAAAGACGTGTACGAGCAGGTTCGCAGTCAGCTGCGCTGACTGCGCCATCGCCATGCGTCCGCCGAACTGATGCACCCGGTGACACGTTCGACCCTAGGACGCCTTTCGATTGCGGGGGCGCTCCATGATGCGTCTGACACGTTCGCTCGTCACGCGCAGCACCTCTCCAGCCCTGTCGAGTTCAAATCGTTCGGGCCTGCGTCGTCGGTAAACTTGAACAGCCCCAGTGTCGTTGAGCGCGATGTCACCGATGCCCGATGGAAGCCCCTTCTCGCTCGCTGCAACGTACAAGGAGAGATGGGGCATTTGCAGCAGGTAGACGGGCTGGCTGCTCTCCCCCATCAACCAAGGGGCCATGGCAAGGCCGCCGAGCTCGCCGCGTGTGAAGATCAGCGCAACAGCAGGTCCGGAGTCAAGCGTTCTGCCCCGACCAAACAGGGTGGGATGTACCAGGTCTGCAATCGCTGAATCGGCTACCTGGTTGTACTCCCACCGATCACTCAGGTAGGCGCGATACAGTGTGTTCATCGCGAACGCATGGAGCCGTGCGCCGTCTGCCTTGAAGATCGGCAGCATCGTTCCCCCCTCCGTGTTGGGGAACTCAAACTCCCCTTCCAGGTGAAGGACGCGCCTCCAGAAGCCGATGGCGTAATCGTCAGCCCAGTGGAACCGCAACTCGCAGTCGCCACAGGCTATTTCGGGGTCGAACATCCCGTTGCCGGCGTGCGATACCCAAGGGGTTCCGTCCCGGACTGCCATGCCAACGAGCAGCCGATGCTCACCGCCAATATGGCGAGTGAAGGCGTCGGGATAGATGTGGCACTTGACCAGTTTCGCGACCGGTGACTGGCAAATCTTGCACCGCTTCACCGTCAAGCCCGTCGCTCGCGGGTCAGCAGCCAGCTTTCCCCAGGCTGGAACATCAGGTGGTACTCGTACACCTGCTGATATGACCATGCGTCGAACGCTCGGAGCATGTCATCCAACGACATCTCCGCCGGGACGTCCGACAACTGCCTCAGCTGCGGAAAGCCCACGTTGACGGTCGACTTTCCCAAGAGCGCAGGCATCCAGGCCGACTCGTCGATCTCGGTGATCCAGCTGAAATTAGGCATCGCTACTCTCCCCTAGAGGTAACCCTACTCTACGCCCAATGGGTACACCGACTGGGCGCTCGGCCCTCGCGCCCTGGCGCGAACCGGGTCACCAATGGGACATCGTCCATGGCGGGGATGGGATGCACCCCAGAATGCGGCTCGGGCCATGTGGTGGCCTCGACACCCACCTACCCCCACTCGTTCTCGCCGAACCCATCCGCCCCTCCGGCTTACACAAAACTTACAGCACCCCAGCAACTTCCCAGGCAGAACGCATGTTATTGATTATAAAGGATAATTACCATAGCTCAGCTGGGAGAGCGCGTCGTTCGCAATGACGAGGTCGGGAGTTCGATCCTCCCTGGCTCCACCATCCAACACGAAAGGCCAGGCGAATGCCTGGCCTTTTTCTTTGCGCCACCCTTTCCGCTCTTCCAAAGAAAAAGCCCGCCGGCACGCGACCGACGGGCTGGGAGAACGGCAGAACGCGTGGATCAGAACCGGTAGTTGACGCCCAGCAGGTAGGTGCGGCCCCACTCGACGTACTCGAGCGGACGATCCTTCGTGCCCGCGTAGGTCTGGTAGGCCTCGTCGGTCAGGTTGCTGACCTGGAACAGGACGCTCAGACCGTTCAGCGCATGGCCCTCGGGGAACGAGTAGCTCACCTGGGCATCGGTGACGTCTTCGCCGACCACGTAACGCAGCGTGCGGTCGCCATCGAAGTTGCCGATTTCACCGATGAAGTCCGAACGCTTGCGCTGGCTGACGCGCGCTTCGAAGCCGTTGCGCTCGTAGTACGCGGTCAGGTTGAAGGTACGTTCCGACAGGCCCGGCAGCGTGATGTTCTGGCTGCCGACGCTGTTGGTCGAACCCGGCGGCGGCGGGATGGTGATGTCGCTGTCGTTGAAGCTGGCGCTGGCGATCACACCGAAGCCTTCCAGCGCATCGGCGAACAGGTCCAGCGGCAACGAAGCGGTCAGCTCGATGCCCTGCATCTTGCCGCCCTTACCGTTGTAGGGCGCGGTGAAACGACCGGTGCTCTGCGTCGGCGGCTCGCCGGGGCCGGGCACGTAATCCACCAGGAAGTCGCTGAAATCGAAGCCGTCGCGCGATTCGGTGTAGATGTAGGTGCGCAGGTCCTTGTAGAAGAACGCGGCGGCCACGTAGGCCTTCGTGCCGAAGTATTTCTCGTAGGAAAGGTCGAAGGCGTAGGCGCGCCAGGGCTCGAGTTCCGGATTGCCGCCGCTGCCGCCGGGCTCGCCGGTCGCCGTGTTCACGCCGAATTCGAGCGACGCACGCAGTTCGTCCACGCGCGGACGCGCCACCTGTTCCGCCAGACCGATGCGCAGGGTCTGGTCGGCCGGCAACGAGAACGCCAGGTTCATGCTCGGCAACACTTCCGTGTAGGTCTTGCCGCGCTCGACCGGCTGCACGTTGCTGCCGGCCGGCTGGGTGCTGTCCCAGTAACGCGACGTCGACGACTGGTCCACGTGCTGGATCTGCACACCGATATTGCCGCGTACCGGCAGCGAACCCCACTCGGTGTCGATGTTGGCGCGCGCGAAGCCGGTGCTGATCTTCTCGTTGACGTCCCACGCCTTGGGAATCAGGTAGGACAGGTTGTCCACCGGATCGAAGGTCATGTAGCGGGCGACGGCGGCCGGCACGTTCCACGAGGGGATGTAGCCGATGCCGGCGAAGCGCAGATCGACCAGGCCGTACTGCAGGTCCGAAGCGATGGAGGTGACGCCCTGCGCGCCCACGTTGATGTTGCCTTCGGGCTGGCGCTTCTTCTTCTCGCGGTCGGCATAGTTCAGGCCGACGTCCAGATCGGTGAACCAGCCCAGCGCTTCCGGCAGCGGGAACGAGGCCGCCAGCTTCACGCCCGTCAGTTCATCCTCCACCTTGGGGGTCTTGCCGTAGCCGGAACCGTAGATCGTGTTGGCGAGGAAGAGCTGGGAGGGATCGGAGTAGTCGAACCCCGGGTTGATCTGCGAGAAGCCGCCCGAGCGGAACTGCAGCCCCACCGAATCCAGCTGCGGCGCCGGCAGGCGCTGCGTATTGTTCTCCAGGCTGATCTCGTCGCGCTTGGTCCTCGACCAGCTGACGTCGGCCACCAGCCGCACCGAGCCGACGTTGAACTCGTTGTTCCAACCGAAGGCGTTGATCTCGTCCTCGCGGTAGTTGTACATGCCGCGCACGAGCGGATACACATTGTTCGCCGTGCCACCGGTGAAGGTGTTGTTGCCATTGATGACCGGGTTGTCGACGTCCAGGCGGCCGTAGCCTCCGTTGTAGTCGCCGATATGCACTTCGAACTGGTTCGCGGTGCTGACCTGCTCCGCTTCCGAATGGAACAGATCCAGCGTGCTGGTCCAGGCATTGGAAGGACGGAACTGCAGCGTGGCCATCACACCGTCGCGCTTGGTCTCGCCGGTGCGGCGCAGTGCCTTGATGCCATCGGAGTAGAACGTACCTGCCGGCACGCCGGGACGCCAGTTGTCTCCGATGGCCTGCCAGGGTTCGTACAGGCCCACCTGGTTCTCCTGGATCGGCGTGGTCGCGTGCGAGTAGCCGATCGAGAAACCGAAGGTGCGCGCTTCGTTCTGGGTGATGTAGCTGGCGTTGATGCGTTCGCCGTAGGCCGACGCATCGGCGGCGTTGCCGAGCGAGTTGCGCTGGCCGCGGATGCCGACCGCGCCGACCGGCGCGTCGAAGCTCAGCGGACGCACGGTCTGCATGTCGACCGTACCGGACAGGCCCTGGCCGACGAGGCCGGCGTCGGGCGTCTTGTACACGGTCACGCCGCTGACCAGCTCGGACGGATACTGGTCGAACTCGACGCTGCGGTTGTCGCCGGTGCTGACCATCTCGCGGCCGTTCAGCAGCGTGGTGGAGAAGTCGGGCGACAGGCCGCGCACGCTGATCACCTGCGCGCGGCCGGCCACGCGCTGGGCCGCCAGGCCCGGCAGGCGGGCCAGCGATTCGGCGATGCTGACGTCGGGCAGCTTGCCGATGTCCTCGGCGGAAATCGCCTCGACGATGGAGGTGGAGTCGCGCTTGACCGAAATGGCGCTCTCGATGCCGCGACGGATGCCGGTCACCACCACGGTATCCAGCTCGGTGGCCTCGGCTTGCTGGTTCTGGTCTGCGGTGGCTTCGGCCGTCTGGGCCTGTACGCCGGTCGCGGTCAGCGCGATGGCGGACGCCAACGCCGCGCTAAGCAGGTTGCGCTTGAGTTGCATGTTCCCCTCTCCAAGGACGTTGTATGCGATGAACCGGGTGCGTCGCGCGATGCGATCGCCCGGCTCTGCCACGCCGGAGCGGCTGCCCCGGAACGTGCGGCCATGGTAGTGGCGCACGCAGCTGCACAAACCGCGCTGCATACGTATTCATGCATATTCCGCATCATCGTGTAATGCGCGATCCATCCCTGCGCGAAGGCACGCGTGCGCCTTCCCCGCCTAGTGCGAAGACCGTTCACCTGCGCAGTGGCGCGGCGGGCGCCGCCGGGGATTCAGGGACGCAGCAGGAACATCAGCGGCACCTCGATGCGATCGCGCCACGCGGCCTCGTTATGGGTCGCGCCGAGGTAACGGTGGCTCACCATGTCCACGCCAGGCCGGTATCCGCGCGCGCGCATCGCCGCATCGACGCGCTGCTGGTACGGCGCGTACTGCGCGTCGATGGCTTCGGTGCCGTAGTCGAAATAGAAGCGGTGGCGGCCGGGCGCGGGCAGGTGCGCCAGCGCGTAGTCCGCGACGATGCCACCGGCGATCGGCCAATGCGTGGAAACGCACCCTGCTCCGCCGAACACCTGGGGAAACTCCATCACCGCGTACGCGGAGATCAGCCCGCCCATGCTGGACCCCATCACGAAGGTATCAGACGGCCCCTTCAACGTGCGGTACTGCGCGTCGATGAACGGCTTCAGTTCGGTGGCCAGGAAGGCCAGGTAGCCGTCGGCGACGATCTCGGCCGTCGGGAACGGCGGATCTCCCGGCGTCGGGATGAAGTTCTCGCCCTGGATGGCCTTGCGCGGCATGTACTCCTGCAGGCGCCTGGGCGTGTTCCACACCGCCACGACGATGGCCGCACGCGCGTGGCCGTTGCCGATCAGACGCGTCATGGCCTCATCCACGCCCCAGTCGACGCGGGTGTACGAAGTGGACGGATCGAACACGTTCTGGCCATCGTGCATGTAGAGCACCGGGTAGCGCGTGTCCTTCGCCTCGTCGTAGCCGGGCGGCAGCCATACGTCCACGTTCCTGGCCGCGACATGGCGCGAGGGAAACTGCGCATGCCGCAGCAACGTGCCGGTGATGCCCTCGCCGACCACCTTCCGGGCGGGCGGCGAATCCGGCGCACCGTCCTGCGCCAGCGCCACGCACGAGGCGAGGGTGAGCAGCAGCACCATGCCTGTCCGGACCACGCCGATGCCCATGTTCACTGTACTCCGACGCGATCGATGACGGCGTAGTACACGCCGCGGGCCGGAAGCGACAGCGTGCCATCCTGCACGGTGCCGGACGGCAGGCCGTGACTGTCCACGGCATGCGGCGACAGGCCGGCGGGCATGTGCCAGGCGACGGTCTGCGGCGAAAGGTTGAACACCACCAGCATCGCCGCGCCCTCGGTCTCGCGCACGAACGCCAGCACCGGTTCCGGCGCATCGAGGAAACGGATGTGTCCCACGCGCAGCGCGGGCTGGCTGCGTCGCCAGGCCAGGAAGCGGCGCACCTGGTTGAGGATGGAATCGGGGCGGGCGTCCTGCGCGGCCACGTTGATGGCGCGGTGTTCGGCCGGGATCGGCAGCCAGGGCTGGCCCTGGCTGAAGCCGGCCTGCTCGCCTTCCTGCCACGGCATCGGCGTGCGGCAGCCGTCGCGGCCCTTGAAGTTCGGCCAGAAGGTCTTGCCGTACGGGTCCTGCAGCGCTTCGTAGGGTACGTCGGCCTCGGGCAGGCCCAGTTCTTCGCCCTGGTAGAGGCAGACCGAACCGCGCAGCGAACACACCAGCGCCACCAGCTGCGCCGCCAGCGCCGGCGAGGCGTCGCCGTGTCCCCAGCGCGTCACCGCCCGCTGCACGTCGTGGTTGGAGATGGCCCAGCACGGCCAGCCTTCGACCATCGCCGCTTCCAGGCGCTCGACGGTGGCGCGGATGTAGGCGGCCGTGCCGTCGTCGGTCAGCAGCTCGAAGCTGTAGCCCATGTGCAGGCGCTGGTCGGTGACGTACTCGGCGGTGGTGGCCAGCGAATCCTCCGACGAGATTTCGCCCAGCGCCCCCGCGTCCGGATACCGGTCCAGCAGCGCGCGCAGGCGTTCCAGGAAGCCGATGTTCTCCGGCTGTGTATTGTTGTAGTAGTGGTACTGGTACGCGTACGGATTGTCGGGACTGAAGCCGCGCCCCACCCGTTTTTCCTTCGGCTTGGGCGGGTTGTCGCGCAGTTGCGCGTCGTGGAAGCAGAAGTTGATCGCATCCAGGCGCAGGCCGTCCACGCCCCGGTCCAGCCAGAACTTCACGTTGTCCAGCGTGGCGTCCTGCACGGCCGGGTTGTGGAAGTTCAGGTCCGGCTGGCTGGCCAGGAAGTTGTGCAGGTAGTACTGCTCGCGGCGCGGCTCCCAGCGCCAGGCCACGCCGCCGAACAGCGACATCCAGTTGTTGGGCGGCGTGCCGTCGTCCTTGGGGTCGGCCCACACGTACCAATCGGCCTTGGGGTTGTCGCGGCTCTCGCGGCTTTCCTTGAACCAGGCATGCTCCACCGAACAGTGGCTCAGCACCTGGTCGATCATGACCTTCAGGCCCAGCGCATGCGCCTTGGCCAGCAGGGCGTCGAAGTCGGCCAGCGTGCCGAACATGGGGTCCACGTCGCGGTAGTCGGCGATGTCGTAGCCGAAATCGGCCATCGGCGACTTGAAGAAGGGCGAGATCCAGATGGCGTCCACGCCCAGTCCCGCGATGTAGTCCAGCTTCTCGACGATGCCGGGCAGGTCGCCCACGCCATCCCCGTTGGTGTCCAGGAAGCTGCGGGGGTAGATCTGGTAGATCACCGCTCCGCGCCACCAGTTGTTGTTCTTCATTGTGCGGCACCGGTCTGCATGCATGGCGCACCCCTCCGGTGCGCACGGCGGGCGCCACTATTCCACTTCCCGCCGACATGCGTGAGGGCGAGGCGTCATGGGCGCGCATGAATACGTATGCATGCATCGCACGCGTCAGTCGGGGAGCGCTTCGCCGCCGCCGGCATCCGGCGCTGCCGGGAACGGCCCAAATCCAGGCGTGGCAAGGCTTTGGCGGATGCAGCGACGTTCGGCCAGCGCGATCGGCAACAAGCGGCGCACGGTGCGCATTGTTTGCGGTGCAGCATGGAAACGCAGGCGCTTGCCTGCAAGATGCCGCCACGCCCGTGCCTCCGCGTGCGTACCTTCATCCACGCTCCGCCAGGAACTCCTGCATGACCGCCAAGCCGCGCCTGTCCTTCTGGCAGATCTGGAACATGTCCTTCGGCTTCCTCGGCATCCAGTTCGGCTTCGCGCTGCAGGGCGGCTTCATGTCGCGCATCTTCCAGACGCTGGGCGCGGAGAAGGATGCGCTGCCGCTGCTGTGGATCGCCGCGCCGCTGACCGGACTGCTGGTGCAGCCGATCATCGGTTATCTCAGCGACCGTACCTGGCACCCCCGCCTGGGGCGCCGGCGGCCGTTCTTCCTCATCGGCGCCATCCTCAGCTCCATCGCCCTGGTGTTCATGCCGCACTCGCCCACGCTGTGGATCGCGGCAGGCCTGCTGTGGGTGCTGGATGCCAGCATCAACATCAGCATGGAACCCTTCCGTGCGCTGGTGGCCGACAAGCTGCCCGAAGAGCAGCGCTCGTACGGCTTCGTGCTGCAGACGCTGATCATCGGGGTGGGCACCTGGGTGGCCAGCAACCTGCCCTGGTTCATCGCCCAGCTGGGCATTCCGAACGAGGCAGGCCCCGGCGTGGTGCCGCCTTCGGTGAAAGTGGCCTTCGCCATCGGCGCGTTCGTGTTCATGGCCAGCATCCTGGTGACCATCCTCACCACGCCCGAGTATCCCCCCGAGGACCTGGAGCGGTTCCGCGAAGAGCAGCGGCGGCGCGGCAACTTCGCCGGCGAGATCGTCCATCACGTGATCCACATGCCCGCGCAGATGCGCCGCCTGGGGCTGGTGCAGTTCTTCAGCTGGCTGGCCTTCTTCGCCATGTGGAGCATGGCCACGCCCGGCCTGACCGAGCATGTGTTCAAGGCGCCCGCGCCGGACCCCGCGGCCTTCGACGTGACGGTGCCCGCACAGGCCGCGGCCTTCCAGTCGGCCAATGCCGCCTTCCAGAACGCGGCCGACCTGGTCGGCTCCTACATGGGCTACTACGGGCTGTCGTCGATGCTGGTCGCCCTGCTGCTGAGCTTCTATGCGGCGCGCTTCCCGCTCAACCGCAAGGCGGTGCATGCCGGCTCGCTGGTGCTGGGCGGCGTCGGCTTCCTTTCCATGTGGTTCGTGCCGCACCCGGCGTGGCTGATCGGCTCGTTCGCGCTGGTGGGCGTGGCGTGGGCCAGCATCCTGTCGATGCCTTACGCCCTGCTGTCCAGCCATGTACCGGCGGAGAAGATGGGCATCCACATGGGCATCTTCAACATGTTCATCGTGATACCGCAGATCGTCGCCGCCACCCTGCTGGGTCCGGCCCTGCGCGCGTTCTTCGCCAACCAGGCGGTCTTCGCGCTGGTCATCAGCGGCGCCAGCCTGCTGCTGGCGGCGCTGGCACTGGTCCGCGTGCGCGAACCTGCGCACGCCCCCGTCTCCCTCGCCTCGCAGGCCCATTGATGAAGCACCCACGCCGACCGCTCGCCGCCAGCCTGGCCGCCCTGCTCTACGCACCGCTCGCCGCGCTGGCCGCGGACGACTTCTACGGCACCACCGAGCCCTTCGCGCGGGAAGCCGTGTACTTCGTGCTGACCGACCGCTTCGTCAACGGCGACCCATCCAACGACCATCGCGAACAGGGCGGCGCGAACCGCACCTTCGACCGCCCCACCCCCGGCGCGCCGGCGGGCCAGACCGACAACGTCGGCTACCTGGGCGGCGACTTCAAGGGCGTGCTGGACAACGCCGGCTACATCCGCGACCTCGGCTTCACCTCGGTATGGATCACGCCGATCGTCGACAATCCCGACGAAGCATTCACCGGCGGCGAGGAGGTGAAATGGGAAGGCATGTTCACCGACCGCGGCAAGACCGGCTACCACGGCTACTGGGGCATCAACTTCTACACGCTGGACGAACACCTGCCCAGCGAGGGACTGGATTTCGCCGGCTTCACCCGCGCCATGAAGGAACAGCGCCTCGACGTGGTGCTGGACATCGTCGGCAACCACGGCTCGCCGGCCTATTCCATGCCGAAGATGCAGCCGCAGTACGGCAAGGTCTGGGACAAGGACGGCCGGCTGATCGCCGACCACCAGAACCTGGATCCCGACCGCCTGGACCCGCGCCGCGAGCCCATGCATGCCTTCTACAACACCGGCGGCGGACTGGCGCAGCTGTCCGACTTCAACGAGCGCAATCCCGCGGTGATGGAGTACCTGGTCGGCGCCTACGAGCAGTGGATCGACCAGGGCGCGGCCGCGTTCCGCGTGGATACCATCGCCTGGATGCCGCACGCGTTCTGGAAGGAATTCGCCGACCGCATCCGCGCGAAGAAACCCGGCTTCTTCATGTTCGGCGAAAACTTCAACTACGACGCCGCCAGCATCGCCAGCCACACCTGGGCCCGCAACGGCAGCTACAGCGTGCTGGACTTTCCGTTGAAGGGAAAGCTGACGGAGGTGTTCGAGAAGCCCGGCACCGGCTACGAGGAGATCGGCAAGGCGCTCTACCTGGAAGACGGCCCGTACGCCAATCCGTACGAGCTGATGACCTTCTACGACAACCACGACATGGCGCGCATGAAGGCCAGCGATGCGGGCTTCATCGACGCGCACAACTGGCTGTTCACGGCGCGCGGCATCCCGGTGATCTATTACGGCTCGGAGATCGGCTTCGAGCGCGGCCGTGCCGAGCATGCCGGCAACCGCAACTACTTCGGGCAGGACCGCATCGACGCCGCGCCGCAGAGCCCGATCTTCGCCCCGCTCAGGCGCATCGCCCAGCTGCGCCGGGAAACCCCGGCCCTGCAGCGCGGCCTGCAGCTCAACGTGCGGCTGAAGGGCGACCAGGCGATCTTCTACCGCGTGCTGCAGCACGGGGTCGTCAACCAGACCGCGCTGGTGCTGCTGAACAAGGCCGATGCCCCGGCGAAGCTGTCGGTTTCGGAGCACCTGCAATCCGGCCCATGGCGCGATGCGTTCACCGGCAAGACCCAACGGGTGCGCAACCGCCTGCAGGCCGAGGTGCCGGCGCACGGCGTGCGCGTGTTCCTGCTGGACGCGCCGATCACCCGCACCGACACGCGCGCGCGCCTGGCCGAGCTGATGGCGCGCAAGGCACCCAAGGCGGATTGAGGTCAATGCCTTCTGTACTGCAGGAGCGACGTCAGTCGCGACCGCCCACCTTGGGTCCGCATCGGCGCAGGGTCGCGCGATAACCTGCAGGTGCCGAAAGCTGGCGTTATCTGGATTTCCTGACGCGTGTGGGCCGCGGTCGCGACTGACGTCGCTCCTACAACGGCGCACTCACTTCACGGCGGTAGACCCACGCAGCGCCAGTTTCACCGGGATGGTCTGGCTCTCGGCGGGTTCGCCATTGATCAGCGCCAGCAATGTTTCCACCAGCAACGCGCCCGCGCGCTTGGTGTCCTGCTGCACGGTGGACAGGCCGGGGTTGACGAAGCTGGCCAGCGGGATGTCGTCGAAGCCGGCCACGGCGACATCCTCGGGCACGCGCAGGCCTCGCTCCAGCAGCGCCTTCATGGCGCCGACGGCGATCAGGTCGCTGGCGGCGAAAATCGCATCGAACGGTGCACCGCGGGCCAGCAGTTCCGTGGCCGCGTCGTGGCCGGACTGCTCGGTGGTGATGGCATCGACCTGCAGGGCGGGATCGGCGGCCAGGCCCGCGTTTTCCAGCGCCTGGCGATGGCCCAGGTAGCGCTCGAAGAACTCGGGGTAATGGTTGGATGCATGTCCCAGGAAAGCGATGCGCCGCCGTCCCTGCGCGACCAGGTGGGCGGTGATGTCGTGGCCGCCCTGGGTGTTGTCGCAGCCGATCGACACCCCGGGCGTGCCCGCCTGGACGGCGCCCCAGCGCACGAAGTGGGTGCCCTGCTCGACCAGTTTCTCCAGCCGGCCGCGCGATTCCAGGTAGTCGCCATACCCCAGCAGGATGATGCCATCGGCCTTCTTGCTGTCCTCGTAGTCGGCCTGCCAGTCGTTGGACAGCTGCTGGAACGAGATCAGCAGGTCGTAGCCGCGCAGCGCGCAGGCGCGGGTGATGCTGCCCAGCATCGACAGGAAGAAGGGATTGATGGCCGATTCGTCCGGCGTGGGGTCCTCGAAGAACAGCAGGGCCAGCGTGCCCGAATGCTGGCGGCGCAGGTTGGAGGCGTTCTTGTCGACCTTGTAGTTCAGCTGCTCGGCGATGGCCAGGATGCGCTTGCGCGTTTCCTCGTTGACCATGGGGCTGCCCCGCAGCGCGCGCGAGACGGTGGGCTGGGACACGCCCGCCAGGTGGGCGATGTCCAGCGAGGTGGCCTTCCCCTTGATGGGCGCGATCACGGACGGGTGCGGATACCGACTGCGGAAGAACGGATGATGCCACGCCCGATGGCCGGCGGCGATCCGGGGGCACGTGGCTTGCACGGCCTTGCGGCGCCCCTGTGGGAGCGAGGTGAGTCGCGATGAAGCGTTCCCGCTGGCCCTTCGCGACTCACGTCGCTCCCACATGAGCAGCCACCCCCACCCGCAACTCAGGACTCGGCCTGCTCCGTCCGCGCCTTGCCGTGCAACTGCACGCCGTCGGCGTCGGTGATGCTGACGGAGACGTCGATGCCGTGGCGCACGCTCTCGGTCACCACGCAGAAGTTCTCGAACTGGGCCAGGATGCGTTCCAGCGAGGCATGCGCCGTGCCGGCCTCGGCCAGCCGGATGTCGGCGTGGATGTGGCCTACGCGCAGCCTGCCCTGCTCGTTGCGCACCAGCTCCGCTGTGGCGTGGGTCACCAGCTTGCCGGGTGTGTTCCTGAACTTGCGCAGCGCGAACAACAGGCTGGCCGACAGGCAGTTGGCCACGGCCGACACCAGCAGCCGCGTCGGGTTCGGTCCCTCGCCCTTGCCCAGCGGTTCGGGCTCGTCGGTCATCAGATCGGCGATGGTGGTGTCGTCGAAGCGGATGCGGAAGCTGTAGTCCTCTTCCTGTTCAAGGGTGATGCGGATCGGCGCGTCGGTGCTCATGGCGTGGCCTCGTGGGGGATGTGGGCGGCGGTGGCGGGCACTTCGACCCACAGCCCGCCGCGCAGGTCGCCCACCGCGAAACCGGTGGCCGCATCCTCAGGATAATGCGCGGCGATGGCAGCGCGAACGGCCGGGGCGACCCGCGTGCCATGGCAGGCCAGGCAGCCGGGCTCGGTGGCGATGCCGCGCATCAGGCGCAGCGCGACGCCCTCGGGCAGGCGCTGGCGGACCACCGACACCTGCTCCGCGGCAGGCGCACCCGCCCGCACGGCCTGCTGGAAGGCCTCCAGCGTGGCCCGTTGCCAGCCGTCGGCGGCCTGGCCCGGGTTGCGGTTGCGCCCGGGCAGCGCGACGCGGCCCAGGCGCACGCCGTGCTCGGCCATCACCGCGTCCGCGATGGCCGGCGCTTCGGCGTGGCAGACCTCGACGGCCGCGGTGGGGCCGCCGGCCTGCATCGCCGCCTGCAGGCGGCCACGCAGGCGACCGCTGAAGGCCTGTGCGGCCGCCTTCGCGCGATCCAGGTCGGGATCGACCGGTGTTGTCCCCCGGGCGCCCTGCCCCGGACCGGCTTGCGCCACGTTCCGGCCCGCGTCACCGGCGGCGCCCGGGGTACATGCGGTGACGGCCCACGCCAGGCAGGCCGCCCACAGCAGGCGATGGAGATGGGATGGACTCATGCGTCGGATTCCTTGTGGGCGCGATGCTTCAGGCCGTAGTACAGCAATGGGATCACCACCAGCGTCAACACCGTGGACACCAGGATGCCGAAGATCAGCGAGATCGCCAGGCCGTTGAAGATGGGGTCGTCGAGGATGAAGAACGCACCGGCCATGGCCGCCAGTGCGGTCAGCGCGATCGGCTGCGCGCGCACCGCGCAGGCGTCGACGACCGCCGACTCCAGCGACTGCCCGCGCTGGACCAGATGGTTGATGAAGTCCACCAGCAGGATCGAATTGCGCACGATGATGCCCGCCAGCGCGATCATGCCGATCATGCTGGTGGCGGTGAACTGCGCGCCCAGCAGGGCGTGGCCCGGCATCACGCCGATCACGGTCAACGGAATGGGCGCCATGATCACCAGCGGCACCGCGTAGTTGCGGAAGTAGGCCACCACCAGCAGGTAGATCAGCACCATGCCGGCCGCGTAGGCGATGCCCATGTCGCGGAAGGTCTCGTAGGTGATCTGCCACTCGCCGTCCCACTTGATGCCGAAGCCGGTGGTCTCGGGCGGTTGGCGGATGTAGGACTGTCCCACCTGCTGTCCGTCGATGGCGTTGTCCGCCACCTGTCCGACCAGGTCGAACATGCCGTACAGCGGGCTGTCGACCGTGCCGCTCTCGTCGCCCATCACGTACACCACCGGCAGCAGGTCCTTGTGGTGGATGGCGCCATCCCACCACGTGGACCGCACCTGCACCAGTTCCGACAACGGCACCAGCTGGCCGCTGCCGCCGCGTACCCGCAGCGCGAGCAGACCGTCGAGCGAGGCCTGGTCGGCCACCGGCAGGCGCAGGCGGATCGGACGCGGGTACTTCGAGCCGCCATCGATCACGTGGGTCGCGTCCAGCCCCGACAGGCCCGCGGCGATCGTCTCGGCGATCGCCGACTGCGGCACCCCCAGGCGCGCCGCGCGCACGCGGTCGATCACCAGCAGGTCGCGGCGTGCGTCGGCTTCCACGCTGGTGTCCACGTCGACGATGCCCTCGGTGGCCAGGAAGCGCTGTTCGAGCGCCCGCGCCACCTGCCGCTGACGGGCGTAGTCGGGCCCGTACACTTCGGCGACGATCGGCGACAGGACGGGCGGCCCGGGCGGCACTTCCACCACCTTGACCGACGCGCCGTGGCGACGGCCGATCGCGTCCACCTGCGGGCGCAACGCGACGGCGATCTCGTGGCTCTTGCGGTCGCGGTCGTGGCGGTCCACCAGGTTCACCTGCAGGTCGCCCACGTTGGCGCCTTCGCGCAGGTAGTACTGCCGCACCAGCCCGTTGAAGTTGATCGGCGCCGCGGTACCGGCATAGCCCTGGTAGTGCAGGACTTCCGGCGTGCGGTCCAGCACGCCGGCCAGTTCGGCCAGCAGCGCGTTGGTGTCCTCCAGCGTGCGGCCCTCGGGCAGGTCGACCACGATCTGCAGTTCGGACTTGTTGTCGAACGGCAGCATCTTCAGCACCACCAGCTTGAACACCGCCAGGCTGGCCGCCAGCGCCACCAGCGCGGCCATGGCGACGAACAGCAGGCGCCGGCGCCGCGCTCCCGCGCCGGCATCCAGGAACGGCGTCATCACCCGTTCGAACAGGCGATGCAGGCGCGCGGCCATGGTGCCTTCCGCGTGCCCGTGGGCAGCGCCCCCGCCCGCATGCGCGGGCGCATGCCGCTTGAGCAGCTTCAGCGACAGCCACGGCGTGACCACCAGTGCGATCATCAGCGACAGCAGCATGCCGACCGAGGCGTTAATGGGGATGGGCCGCATGTAGGGCCCCATCAGGCCGGTGACGAAGGCCATGGGCATCAGCGCCGCGATCACGGTGAAGGTGGCCAGGATGGTCGGACCGCCCACTTCGTCCACCGCGGGCGGAATGGCCTGCGCCAGCGACATGCCGCCCTGCGCCATGTGCCGGTGGATGTTCTCGACCACCACGATGGCATCGTCCACCAGGATGCCGATGGAGAAGATCAGCGCGAACAGCGAGACGCGGTTGAGGGTGAATCCCATGGCCCACGAAGCGAACAGCGTCACCGCCAGGGTCAGCACCACGGCGCTGCCGATGACGATGGCCTCGCGCCGGCCCAGCGCGAACAGCACCAGCAGCACCACCGATCCGGTGGCGAAGACCAGCTTCTTGATCAGCGTCTGCGCCTTGTCGCTGGCCGTCAGGCCGTAGTCGCGCGTGGTCTCCACCTGGATGCCGTCGGGAATCACGCTGCCACGCAGGGCTTCCACCCGCGCCAGGGCGGCGGAGGTGATGTCGGCCGCATTGCTGCCCGGCTTCTTGGCGATGGCCAGCGTCACCGCGGGCGCCACGCCACTGGAGGGCCCTGGGCGTTTGGCGGGCGCCCCGTGCCACGCATAACTCGACGGCGCGTCGGTCGCATCGGTGACCGTCGCCACGTCCTCCAGCCGCACCGGCTGTCCGCCGGCCACGCCCAGCACCAGGCCGGCCACGTCCGCGCGGTCGGCCAGGAACTGGCCGGAGGTCACCTGTACCACGCCGTCCGCACCGACGCGCTCGCCCGCCTGGCGCGCCAGGTTGGCGGCCTGCAGGGCCGCAGACAGATCGTTCACCGCCAGGCCATGGCTGGCCAGCCGCGCCGCATCCAGTTGCACCATGACGGCACGCTCCGGCGCGCCGAGGGTGAACACGTCGCGCGTGCCGGGGATGCGCTTGAGCTCGGTTTCCAGCGTGTGGGCCACTTCGGCCAGGTCGCGCGCGCCGCGCTGCGGATCGTCCGTCCACAGGGTCAGCGCCATCACCGGCACGTCGTCGATGCCCTTGGGCTTGATGATGGGCTGGCCCACGCCCAGGTTGGCCGGCATCCAGTCCTGGTTGGAGAACACCTTGTCGTACAGCCGCACCAGCGCGGGCTGGCGCTTGACGCCCACGTCGAACTCCACCGTCAGCACCGCCATGCCTGGCCGGCTGATGGAGTAGGTGTGCTTGATCTGCTCGATCTCGGACAGTTTCTGTTCCAGCGGATAGGTCACCATCTGCTCGACCTGGCGCGCGTCCGCGCCCGGGAACGGCACGATGACGTTGGCCATGGTGACGTCGATCTGCGGCTCTTCCTCGCGCGGGGTGATCATCACCGCCACCAGTCCCAGCAGCAGGCCGAGCAGCGCGAGGATCGGCGTCAGCGGGTTGGCCTGGAACGTGCGCGCCAGGCGGCCGGAGATGCCCAGTCGCGGAGGAGTCGGGAGCGATGCCATGTCAGCCGTCCTTGCGCGCCGCCACCAGCGCCTGCTGCGCGGCGACCGGATCGGTGGCCACCCTGTCGCCGGGCTTCAGCCCCGAGATCACGTCCACCTGCTCGCCCGCCGCATCACCCAGCCTGACCTGGCGCAAGGACAGCCGCCCGTCGCTGAGCACGTACACGGCCGTCACCTCGCCGCGGCGCACCAGCGCGCTGGCGGGAACGCGCGGGAACGCCGCGCCCTTCACGGCCGGGAACGCCACTTTCGCGGTCAGCCCGGGTTGCGGCGGCACGTCGAGCGCCGGCAGCTGCACGCGGACCCGCACCGCATGGGTGGACGCGTCCGCGGCCGGAAACACGGTGACGTCGGCGGCGTCGATCCGGCGGCCGTCGTCGAACGTGACCACGGCCGCGGGGTTGGCCCGGATCGCATCGGCTTCCGACTGCGGCACCGCCACTTCGATGCGCAGGGCGCCCGGCGCGAACACGGTCATCAGGGTCTGGCCGATGCCGACGCTTTCGCCCGGCTCGACATCGCGGGTGGCCACGATGCCCGCGTAGGGCGCGCGCACCGTGGTGTAGTCGGTCTGCTGGCCGGCATTGGCCAGTTGGGCGCGGGCAGCATCGCGCGCGGCGGCCGCCGAATCGCGCGCCATCCGCGCCTGGTCCAGCTGGGCCCTGGAGACGAACTGGTCCTTCGCCAGGTTGGCGTAGCGCCGGTAGTTGGCGTCCGCCTCGGTCGCGGACGCTTCGGCCGCGCGCAACTGGGCGCGCGCGGCGTCCACGCCGGATTGCTGTTCCACCGCACTGAGCCGCACCAGCACCTCGCCTGCCGCCACGCGGTCGTTGACGTCGCGCGCCACGGCGACCACGCGCCCGTTCGTCTGCGCCGACAGCGTGGCCTGTCGCACGGCTTCCACCACGCCCTCCCAGGCACGGCCGCCCGCCGCATCGGCGGCCTGCACCTGAAACGTCTGCAGTCCCTCGATGCGCTCGGGGGGCGTGGCGGGCTGTTCACGCCCGCAGGCGGCAAGCGCGGCCATCAGCAACAGCGGCAACAGCGGGCGCGACGACATCACGATGCGGCTCACGGCAGGCCTCGCGCTTACTTGAATGCGCAGCCGGCGCGTACGCCCAGCTTGCGGAAGATGATGGCGGCGGGACAGAAGCCGGTAACGCTGGCCTGCAGCATGTTCACGCCGATGAAGACGGTGAACCACAGCCACAGCGGCGAAACGAAGTGGGCCAGCGCCAGGCTGGCGAGGGTCATCACGCCGGCGAAGGCCAGGACGGCACGGTCGATGTTCATGAGGGTGTTCTCCGCGAAGTTGGGTGGAGGAATCAGCGGGTGCGCATGATGCCGAGCAGCTTGAGCACGTATTTCTCGTAGATCGGTTCGGTGTTGCCGGACTTCATCTTCATCAGGAAATACTTCTCGAACGCGATCTTGGCCACGTGCACCCATTTGCCGACCTTGGCCCAGGTGACGTTGCGCGGCGGGATCTGCGGCAGCGCCACGAAGGCGGCGCCGGTGTCGCCCATGTCGGCCAGGCAGATCGCGTTCCAGGTCGCCTCGGCGGTGGCGGGCCGGCCTTCCAGCTCGGCCTGGATGTTGTGCGCCACGGCGGTGACCATGGACTCGATCATGAAGCCGGTCTTGGGCGCGCCCGTCGGCACCGGCGTAGCTTCCACCGGCGGAATGGCCACGCACACGCCCAGCGAGAAGATGTTGGGATAGGCCGGGTTGCGCTGGTGCTTGTCGATCAGGATGAAGCCGCGCGGATTGCACAGCCCTTCTCCCTGGCGCACGGCCGGCACGCCGGTGAAGGCCGGCAGCACCATCGAATACCGGAACGGCAGGGTGTGCATCTTCTTCGGCTGGCCGGCTTCGTCCATTTCGGACACGTCCATTTCGCCGTCGCGCACCGCGGTGATCTTCGCGTTGGCGATCCACTGGATGTGGCGCTGGCGGAACTCCGATTCCATCATTCCCTTGGAATCGCCGACACCGCCCAGGCCCATGTGTCCGACGTACGGTTCCGGGCTTACGTAGGTGATCGGCACCCTGTCGCGCAGCCGGCGCTTGCGCAGGTCGCTGTCCAGGATCATGGCGAACTCGTACGCCGGGCCGAAACAGCTGGCCATGGGCGCGGCACCCACGACCACCGGCCCCGGGTTGTCGAGGAAGGCCTGGTAGGCCTGCCACGCGGTGGTCGCGTGCGGCGTGGTGCAGATGGACTGGGTAAAGCCGCCTTCGGGCCCCAGGCCCGGCACTTCATCGAACGCCAGTCGCGGACCCGTCGCGATCACCAGATAGTCGTAGTCGAGGCTGCGCCCGTCGCGCAGCCGCACCCGGTTGTGTGCGGGCTCGACCCGCTCGGCCCCGGCGCCTTCGAAGGCGATGTTCTTCTTCGCCAGGTAGCGGGCGACCGGCATTTCGACATCCGATGGCTTGCGCCAGCCGACGGCGACCCAGGGGTTGGACGGCGTGAACGAGAAGCGGTCGCCCTCCCCGATCACGGTGATGTCCGGCCCCGGGCCGAGCGTGCCGCGCAGTTCGTAGGCGGCGCTCATGCCACCGATGCCTGCACCCAGTACGACGATGCGTGCCATGTCTTCCCCTCCAGGTTCGATGGCCGCCCCCGGCGGGAGTGCCGGTCGGCTTGCAATACAAATTAGCATCTACTAATATTAGCGTCAACTAATGTATTGGAGGCATCCATGGCACGCACCGTCCAGGATCTGGTGGCCGAGGCACGCGGCCGCATCGAAGAGATCGCGCCCGGACAGCTCGCCGCGCAGGGCGACTGCATCCTGATCGATGTGCGCGAACCGGCCGAGTACGCGCAGGGCCACCTGCCGGGCGCGGTCAACCTGCCGCGCGGCGTGCTGGAATTCCAGATCCATGCGCATCCGGCGATGGCCTGCACCGCCAGCCAAGCGCTGGCCGTACCCGACCGCGCGCTGGTGCTCTACTGCCTCACCGGCGGACGCTCGGCGTTGGCGGCCGACAGCCTGCAGGCGCTGGGCTTTACCCGCGTGCGCTCGCTTGCCGGCGGGCTCACGGCGTGGCGCAATGCCGGCCATCCCCTGACCCCGGAACCCGCATGACCCGCAGCCCCTCCACGTCCACGTTCGACATCGCCGCCATGCAGGCGCATGCGGGCGAGGCGGCGCAACTGCTCAAGGCCCTGGCCAACGAAAAGCGGCTGCAGATACTCTGCCTGCTGACCGCGGGCGAGCGCTCGGTGGGCGACATCAATGCCCTGCTCGACCTCAGCCAGTCCGCGCTGTCGCAGCACCTGGCCGTGCTGCGCGAAGAAGGCCTGGTGCAGACGCGCCGCGAGGCCCAGAACGTGTTCTACGCGCTGATGCCGGGGCCGGCCGCGCAGGTCATGCTGACGCTGCACGGCATCTACTGCGCACCGGCGGCGGCGCCCGCGCCCCGGCAGCGCGCGCGGAGATCGTGATGCTGGACGTGCTGAAGGCCCTGTTCGGCCGCCGCGGGGCACAGGTTTCTCCGCAGGAGGCGGTCGCGTGCATCAACCGCGGAGCCGCCCTGGTCGACGTGCGCGAACGGGGCGAGTTCGCACGCGGCCATGCGCACGGCGCCTGCCACATCCCGCTGGGCGAGCTGCGCGCCGGCGGCGCTGCGCTGCTGGATGCGCGCCTCCCCGCCGGTACGCGCGAGGTGGTCCTGGCCTGCCAGAGCGGCCTGCGCTCGCGCGTGGCCCAGGCCCTCCTGTCCGGCGACTCCGCGCGCACCTACCTCAATCTGGCCGGTGGCATGAGTGCGTGGCAGAGCCACGGCCTGCCCATCGTGCGACACGACTGATCCGACAACCACAAGGTATTCCCATGTCCAGTGCAGACCGCTATCAGGAACTGACCACCCGCATCAACCGTCACCTCGGCCCCTTCCGCACGGCGGCGCCGGAGGTGATGCAGGGCTTCGGCGCCATGGCGCGCGGCGCGATGGCCGCCGGCGCGCTCGACGAGAAGACCAAGGAGCTGATCGCCATGGCGATCGGCGTGGCCGCGCGCTGCGACGGCTGCCTGGGCTTCCATGCCAAGGCGCTGGTGCGCCTGGGCGCCACGCCCGAGGAATTCCAGGACATGCTGGGCGTCGCCGTCTACATGGGCGGTGGTCCGTCGCTGATGTATGCGGCGCATGCACTGGAAGCGTTCGAGGAGTTCTCCGCCAGGGCGTCCTGAGAACGCTTGGCCGGATGCGTGCGGGCTGCCATGATGGCCCGCCGCAACCCGCCAGGAGCCCTGCCATGACACAGCCCCGGGTGCATGCGCAGTTCGACCAGGCCACCCACACGGTCAGTTACGTGGCCTGGGATCCGGCCACGCGCCGTGCCGCGATCATCGACCCGGTGCTGGACTACGACCACCGCGCCGGCCGCGTGTGGCACCGCTCGGCGGACGACCTGCTCGGCTTCGTCGCCGAGCAGGGACTGTCCGTGGACTGGGTGCTGGAGACGCACGCGCACGCCGACCATCTCAGCGCAGCGCCCTACCTGCAGGAAAAGACCGGTGCCCCGATCGGCATCGGCGCGCGCATCACCGAGGTGCAGCGCACGTTCGCGCCGGTGTTCGGGCTGGACGATGTCAGCGGCGACGGCCGCGAGTTCGACCGCCTTTTCCGCGACGGGGACACCCTCCCGCTGGGCGGGCTGCAGGTGGAGGTGATGCACACGCCCGGCCACACGCCGGCCTGCGTGTCGTACCGCATGGGCGAGGCGGTCTTCGTCGGCGACACGCTGTTCATGCCCGACTATGGCACCGCACGCGCGGACTTCCCCGGCGGCGACGCACGCACGCTCTACCGTTCGATCCAGAGGCTGCTGGCGCTGCCGGACGCCACGCGCCTGTACCTGTGCCACGACTACAAGGCGCCGGGCCGCGACCATTTCGCGTGGGAAACCACGGTGGGCGAAGAGAAGACGCGCAACATCCACGTGGGCGGCGGCGTGGACGAAGCCAGCTTCGTGGCCATGCGCGAGGCCCGCGACGCCACCCTGGCCGCACCCGTGCTGCTGCTGCCGTCGTTGCAGGTGAACATCCGCGCCGGCCGCCTGCCCGATCCGGACCGGGACGGACGCCGCTACCTCAGGATCCCGCTGAAGCCCTGATCCGCCTCAGCTGCCCGCCGCCGCCGATGCGGGGCGAGCGGCCACGCCGCCGCCGCAATCGGCGCTCAACAGGCGCGACTGCTTCAGCCAGGCGGGGTCGGGGTAGTACGCGAACACGAAGGAACCGCCGCGGATGCTGTCGATCAGCGGCCGCGCCACCGCCGTGCTGACGGCCGGGCAACCCAGGCTGCGGCCCAGCCGGCCCTGCGAACGCACCAGCGCGTCGCTGACATAGGGGGCGCCGTGGATGACGATGGCGCGCTCGCGCGCCTTGTCGTTGAAGCCGGGCTCCAGTCCCTGCAGGCGCAGCGAGTACCCGTTGGAACCGCGGTAGGCCTCCTGGGTGACGAAGGCGCCCAGGCTGGACATGTAGCTGCCGGTGGCATTGGAGAACCGGGTGGCCAGGTTTTCGCCGGTATTGCGGCCGTGGGCGACGCGCTCCTCGAACAGCAGACGGGCCTTTTCCAGGTCGAACACCCACAACCGCGGCTGGGTGGAAGGCCGGCTGTAGTCGATCACGCTGAGCCGGCGCATGGGCACGTCGGCGTCGCCGCGCCGCAGGGTACAGGCCATCGCGTGCGTGGCCATGGCCAGCACCTCGCGATCCACGCCCGGTGCCGCCCGGTGAAGGGCCTCGGCCAGGCGCCCGGGGCCGACACGCGCGGGCGCGTCGGCCGCCAGGGCCACGGCGGCCGGGGTGCAGCTCAACAGGAGGACGGACAGGCAACGCTTCATAGTGGGGCTCGGGAACGGGGGGAATGGATGCGCCGTGCCCGGGTTCCCTCCACACCGCTCAGCGTGAAGCCGACGTGGGGCCCGCTTCATCCGATTCCAAGACCGGCACCGTCGGCTGTTCGGCCGGCGTTGCGCGCACGCCCGGCAGGTCCGACAGCAGGACGGTGGTGCCGGGGGTCAGGATGGCGTACAGCCGGCGGGCGAAGTCCTGCGGAATCCAGAACGCACCGGCCAGCGAGCGCAGGGACGGCATGGGCGTGTCCGCCTCGCCCAGTACGCGGTGGGCGACCCAGCGGTGCTCCTTCTGCCGCGGGTCCAGCAGGCTGGGGATGTCTTCCATTTCCGTGGTCATCACCAGCAGCACGGTGCCGTTGAGGGCGAAGTCGTGGACCTTCTGCAGGGGCGCCGAGCCGATCAGCACGCCGTTGCGCAAGACCGACACGCGCTGGTCGTACAGGCTGACCAGGATGCTGACCGGGCCTGCCGGCGAGGCGGCCTCGTTCCAGTACACCTCGTAGGCCGACAATGACGGGTGGGCGGCCTGCCCGCCCGCGATGACCGGCGCCAGCACGGCCGGATGCACGACGCTGGCCGGCGAGGCCTTCGCATTGGCCACCACCACCGAATCGCCGAAGCGGGTGATGCCGAACAGCTTCTCGGCGAACGCCTGCGGCAGGCGCACGCAGCCATGCGATGCCGGGTATCCCGGCAGGTGGCCGCCATGCAGGGCGATGCCGTCCCAGGTCAGCCGCTGCATGTACGGCATGGGGGCGTCGTTGTAGAGGTTGGACCGGTGGTCCTTGTTCTTCTGCAGGATGGTGAACACGCCCGTGGGGGTTTCCTTGCCCGCTTTGCCCGAGCTGATCGTCGACACGCCGATGGCGATGCCGTTGCGGTACACATAGGCGCGCTGTTCGTCCAGGCTGACCACCAGCACCACCGGACCTTCCGGCGCGATCTGCGGGTACCACAGGAACTCGCCGGGCTTCAGTGCGCGGACATCGGGCGGCGAGACCACGGACTGGGCCTGCGCGGCAGGCGGGGCGATCCCATACAGCAGCGTGGCCAGCAAGAGGGCGGGCAAGAAATGGCGCGTCATCCGATGAGCTTAGCGCAGGAGCATCCGACCTTGTGCCAGATGGATCCCGACTACCGCAGCACGCGCTCGCGCAAGGCGTCGTAATCGGCCGGGATCGGGTCGGCATGCGCCGGACGCGACAGCAGCTCGGCCAGCGCGGGCGGCACCTCCACCGCGCGCCCGATCAGCGGTTCCACCACGCCCTCGAACTTGGCCGGGTGCGCCGTGGCGACCACCGCCCAGTCGCCCTGCCCGCCCTGCGCACGCAGCGCTTCCAGCACCTTCACCGCCGTGGCGGTATGCGGGCAGTGCACTTCGCCATGGTCGCGGTAGCGGCGCGCGATCACCTCGCCGATGGCGGCATCGTCGACCTCGGTCGCGGTGAAGGCCGCGCGCAACGCGACGTCATCGCCGGCGTACAGCCAGCGCAGGCGTTCGAAGTTGCTGGGCGCCCCCACGTCCATCGCATTGGCCAGCGTCGCCACGCTCGCCGCCGGCGCATAGGCGCCGCCGGCGAAGAAGTCGGGCAGCACCCGGTTGGCGTTGGTGGCCAACGCAATGCGTCCCAGCGGCACCCCCAGCGCGCGCGCGAGGATGGCGGCCAGCGCATTGCCCAGGTTGCCCGTGGGCACGACCAGATTCAGCGCCCGGCCGGTGGCGGCGCGGTGGCTCGCTGCCGCATGCGCGTAGTAGCTCATCTGCGGCAGCAGGCGGCCCAGGCTGATGCTGTTGGCGGAACTGAGCGGGGCCTGCGCCTGCAGCGCGGCGTCGTTCAGCGCGCGCTTCACCAGCGCCTGGCAGTCGTCGAACGAACCCGCCACGCGCAGCGCCGTTATGTTGTCCCCGAAGCAGCCCAGCTGGTGGGCCTGGCGCGGCGATACGCGCCCATCCGGATACAGCACGATCACGCGCAGGCCGGGCTGACGGTGGAATGCCGCGGCGACGGCCGCGCCGGTATCGCCGGAGGTCGCCACCAGGATCGTCAGCGGCGTGGTCTCGTGTCGGCGTACGCGCGCCATGCTCGCGGCCAGGAAGCGCGCACCGAAATCCTTGAACGCGGCGGTGGGCCCGTGGAACAACTCCAGCACGTGATCGTCCGGCGTGCCCAGCGGGCGCAACGGCGCCGGGAAATCGAATGCCTCGCGGCAGATCGCCGCCAGCTCGCCTTCCAGCGCATCGCCGGCGAAGAACGGCGCCAGCAGCGTGGCGGCGGTGGTGGCGATATCGGCCCCGGCGGCGAGCTCGCGCGGCGCGGGCAGCACGTCCGGCACGTACAGCCCGCCATCGGGGGCCAGTCCGGCGGCGATGGCCTGGCTGAGCGTGGCGGCGGGCGCGGTGTTGCGGGTCGAGATGAAGTTCATGGTCTGTCGTGGCAAGGCGGCGCGCGCAGCGGCCGCGGGTTGGGAGATCAGGTCGCCGACAGCAGTTCGGCGCCCGTCGCGTTGATCGGCGACACCCAGGCCTGGCTGTCGAAACCGGCCGTCGCGAACGCCGCCTGCACGGCAGGCGCGGCCGCTTCGGCCTGGCTGCGCGATTCGAACCAGGCGAACACGCTGGGACCGGCGCCGGAGATGCTGGCCCCCATCGCAGCGGCGTCCAGTGCCGCCTGTTTCGCCGCGCCGAAGCCGACGATCAGCGGCGCGCGTCGGGGTTCGACCAGCACATCGCGCAGACCTTCGCGCACCAGTCCGGCGTCGCCGGCATGGCAGCCGGCAAGCACCAGCGCTAGGTTCGCGCTCTGCGCCACGAAGTCCTTCAGTTCGTAGGCGCCCTGCAATGCGGCGCGCGCACGGCGTGTCTCCAGGATCGCCTCCGGGTGCACCAGCACGCTGTGCCAGTGCTCCGGCACGGGCACGCGCACCAGCCGCTCCGCCGTGGACAGCACCAGGCCGCCCAGCAGCATCGGCCCCAGGTTGTCGCCATGCCTGCCGCCGCTGGCGACGGCCTCGCCGACCAGGGCGTGCGGATACAGCTGCTCGCGCGTCAGGGGCGCGTCCAGCAAGGCATTGGCGGCCACCAGCGCCGCCACGCACGATGCGGCGGAGCCGCCCATGCCGGAGCCCAGGGGAATGCCCTTGTCGATCTCCACCGCGAAGCCGAACGGCAACGCCAGCGCTTCGCGCAGCGAGATCAGCGCCGCACCGGCGGTATTGCCCGGCGCATCCAGCGGCAGGTCGACGGTGGCGCCGTGGATGCCCGTGATGCGCACCTCCGGCGCATCGATGCGACGCACCGTCACGGTGTCGCCGACGCCTTCGATCACATGGCCCAGGATGTCGAACCCCACGCCCACGTTGCCCACCGATGCCGGCGAAAACGCACTTGCCTGCTGCCTCATGCCCACTCCATGTCGTTAGTTCCCGGATGCGTCACAGCTTCGCGCCCTGCCCCGCGGCCACGCGCAGCACGTCGGCGAACACGCCGGCCGCGGTGACTTCCGGGCCGGCGCCCGGGCCCTGCACGATCAGCGGATTGTCGCAGTATCGGCGCGTGGTGAACTGCACGATGTTGTCGGTCAGGCGCAGGTTGGCGAACGGGTGCGCGGCCGGCAGTTCCACCAGGCCCACGCTGGCATGGCCTTCGGCATCGAGCCGGGCGACGTAGCGCAGCACGTTGCCGGCGGCGCGCGCCTTCGCCAGCCGGTCGGTGAAGCCGGCATCCACCTCGTGCAGCCGGGCCATGAAATCGTCCACGCTGGCCTGGCGCAGGGATGCGGGCACCAGGCTCTCCACGTCCACGTCCTCCAGCGCCAGTTCGCGTCCGGCTTCGCGGGCCAGGATCACCAGCTTGCGCGCCACGTCGGTGCCGGACAGGTCGTCGCGCGGGTCCGGTTCGGTGTAGCCCAGGCCACGGGCCTCGGCGACCAGCCGCGAGAACGGCGCGCTGCCGTCGAACTTGTTGAACAGCCACGCCAACGTGCCGGAGAAGATGCCCTCCACCGACACCACCGCATCGCCCGTATCCAGCAGGTCGCGCAGCGTGGAGATCACCGGCAGGCCGGCGCCGACGGTGGCTTCATAGCGGAAGCGCGCGCCGCTGCCGGAGGCAGCATCGCGGATGGCGTGGT
This sequence comes from Pseudoxanthomonas sp. F37, assembly GCF_022965755.1. Taxonomy (NCBI): domain Bacteria; kingdom Pseudomonadati; phylum Pseudomonadota; class Gammaproteobacteria; order Lysobacterales; family Lysobacteraceae; genus Pseudoxanthomonas; species Pseudoxanthomonas sp. F37. The sequence goes on from NZ_CP095187.1 coordinate 2,431,579, forward strand.
AGCGCGCCAGCGGGCCGGCCCCGGCCTGCTTGTTGGGCGTCACCACGTGGATGCCGGCGGCCAGCCATCCCGCGTAACGGTCGGCCACCAGCGGACTGGCGCTGCAGTCCACGATCACTGCGTGCGGCATGTGCGCCGACAGCAGGTGCTCGGTGAAGCGGTCCAGGTCCGCGGCCTGCGCGCTGGCGTCGAAACGCGCGCGCCAGTCGTCGCCCAGGCTGCGCTCTTCCAGCAGCATGCGCGTGCTGGAGGCGATGGCGCGCAGGCGCAGGTCCAGGTTGGCCTTGGCCAGCAGCTGCGGCTGTGCGGCCCGCAGTTGCTCGATCAGCGCAGCGCCGACGTTGCCCGGCCCGATCACGCCGATGGCGAAGGTCTGCGGCGACAGCCAGAAGCCGGCATGCGCCGCGCGCAGCGCCTTGGTGGCATCGGCGCTGTCGATGGCCACGGAGATGTTGCGCTCGGACGAGCCCTGTGCGATCGCCAGGATGTTCACCTGCGCGCGCCCCAGCGCGCCGAACAGGCGCGCCGACACGCCCGGCGTGCCGGCCATGCCGTCGCCGACGGCGGCCAGCACGCTGACGCCGTCGCGGCGCTGCACGCGCTGGATCTGGCGCGTGTCCAGCTCGTGGGCGAAGGCATCCAGCAACGCCGCCTGTCCCTTGCCGGCCTCGCTGGCCCTGACCACGCAGCAGATCGAATGCTCGGACGAGCCCTGCGAGATCATCACCACCGACACATGGGCATTGCGCAGCGCCGCGAACACGCGTTCGGCCGTGCCGGGCACGCCGATCAGGCCGGTGCCCTCCAGGTTGAGCAGGGCCAGGTCGGCGCTGAGCGTGAGGCCCTTCACCGGGCCCACCGCGTCGCGCTCGGCGGTGATGCGGGTGCCCGGATGCTCCGGATGGAAGGTGTTGCGGATGATGATGGGCAATCCGCGCTCCATGGCCGGCGACATGGTCTGCGGGTGCACGACCTTGGCGCCGAAGTACGCCAGCTCGCAGGCTTCGTCGTAGCTCAGCGCACCCAGCTGTACCGCCTCGGGGACCACGCGCGGGTCGGCGGACAGCACGCCGTCGACGTCGGTCCAGATGTGCAGTTCGGCCGCGTCGTACAGCGCCGCGAAGATCGCGCCGGAATAGTCGCTGCCGTTGCGGCCCAGGGTGGTGAAGCGCCCCTCGCGGTCGCGCGCGACGAAGCCGGTGGCCACCACGCGCCGCTGCGGGTGCGCCTCCCGCCACGCCGCCAGCCGCCGGGCGCTGTCTTCCCAGTCCACCACCACGCCCAGTTCGCCGTGATCCACGCGCAGCACCTCGCGCGCATCCAGCACGGCGCAGTCCTCGCCCTGCAGCGTCAGGTACTCGCCCAGCAGGCGCGCCGAGCACACCTCGCCCAGCCCCTGCACGCGCTGCAGGACCAGTTCCGGCAGGCCGCCGATGACGATCAGCGCATTGAGGATCTCCTCCAGCTTGCCGAAGCGTTCGTCCACCCACTCGATCACCGGCCCGGCGGCCTCGCCCAGCAGCGCCACCGCCGCACCGCGATGACGGGCGCGCAGCGCATGCCAGCTTTCGTGCCATTCCGGACGGTTGGCGGCGGCCAGCTCGCACAGTTCGATCAGCGCGTCGGTGACGCCCTTCATGGCCGACACGACGGTGACCTGCACCTCCTCCTCGCGCGCCAGCAGCAGCTTGGCCACGTGGCGGTAGCGTTCGGCGTCGGCGACGGAGGTGCCGCCGAACTTGTGGACGACGGTGCGGGGTTTGGGCTGTTCGACTTCGGCGCTGCGGGACGACATGGGTCAGGAACCTCGGTAAGGAGGCCCGGCACGCATCAGGAATCGGGGTGGCCCTGCATCCTGATCCGGGTGCGGGGCCGTGGGTTGCGGATTACGCGAACACGACCAGCCGCACCTGACGAGTCAGGGTGGTAATGGTCGTAATCGGGGTGCTGCGTCCGCCGTGCGCACGCGGCATCGCCGGCATCGGGGCCGTCGTCGTATCCGCAGTGGCGTGGGCGTGGGAGCGCATGCACGAAGAAGACCACGGCACCCCCGGGGTCTGTCAAGCGCTGCGACGCAACAAAGCCAATGATTTCAGATGGATACAACTGAAACCAATGCCCCGCGCCTACAGCGTCCGGGTCATGAAGACGCTGTTGGGATCGTCCACGTAATCGCCGAAGGGCCCGCACACGGTGAAGCCCGCGCGGGCATACAGGGCACGCGCCGGCGCGAAATACGCCATCGAACCGGTCTCCAGGCTGAGTCGCGTACAGCCCTGCCGGCGCGCGTCGTCCATGATGTGGTCCAGCATGCAGGAGGCCACGCCCCGGCGCTGGTGGGTCTGCGCCGTGCGCATCGACTTGACCTCGCCATGACCGGCCTCCAGAAGGCGCAGCGCCCCGCAGCCCGCAAGCACCGCGCCGTCCCACAACGTCCAGAAGCGCAGGCCGGGCCCGCGCAATGCATCCACGTCCAGCGCGTGCACGCTTTCCGGGGGCGAGGTGCGGTGCATCCATTGCAGATGCTCGCGCAGCAGGGCGATCACGGCGGGATGGGTCAGGTCGTCGCGTTGCAGGTCCATGCGGTGGGTGGCCGATGCGGGTCGCATTACAGTGCCATGGCGTTCAACGCGTGCGTGGATCGTGCGAGAATCGCACCCGCTCGGCCCCGTAGCTCAGCTGGATAGAGCGGTCCCCTCCTAAGGGACAGGTCGCACGTTCGAATCGTGTCGGGGCCGCCATCCCCTGCCCTGCGGGCAGCGCCGCGCATCGGCAGATCGCCGACAGCACCACCTCCGGCTCGGCAATCCGAACAGACGCCGACAGCGAATCAACGCCGACGTAAGCAATTGAAATACACAGGGTTTCCAGGCGTTCGGGCCCGCGTGCTCTGGTAGAATCATGCCCCCGCGATGCGGCCCCGGCCGCATCTCCGCATTCGATCCCTGGAGCACTTCATGCCCGCAGACCTTCTCAAGGCCCTCGGCCTTGCCAGCACCAATTCCGGCACCTACCTCGGCAGCGGCGAGTGGTCCACGACCACCGACGCCGGCCTGTTGCAGTCGATCAACCCCACCACCAACGAGGTGATCGCCGAGGTCCATGCCAGCAGCCAGGCCGACTACGAGAAGGTCGTCGCCCGCGCCCAGGCCGCCTTCAAGGTGTGGCGTACCACCCCGGCCCCGCGCCGGGGCGAGGCCGTGCGCCTGTGCGGCGAAGCGCTGCGCAGGCACAAGGACGCGCTGGGCTCGCTGGTCGCGCTGGAGATGGGCAAGAGCAAGCCCGAGGGCGATGGCGAAGTGCAGGAGATGATCGACATCGCCGACTTCGCCGTGGGCCAGAGCCGCATGCTGTACGGCTACACCATGCATTCCGAGCGCCCCGGCCACCGCATGTACGAGCAGTACCACCCGCTGGGCCTGGTCGGCATCATCAGCGCGTTCAATTTCCCGGTCGCGGTGTGGGCGTGGAACTCGTTCCTGGCCGCGATCTGCGGCGACATCTGCATCTGGAAACCGTCCAACAAGACGCCGCTCACCGCGATCGCCAGCATGAAGATCTGCAACGACGCGCTGAAGGCCGGCGGCTTCCCGGACATCTTCTTCCTGATCAACGACGCAGGCGTGGAACTGGCGCAGCAGTTCGTCGACGACAAGCGCATCCCGCTGATCAGCTTCACCGGCTCCACCCAGGTCGGCCGCACCGTCGGCGAGCGCGTCGCGCGCCGCATGGGCCGCAGCCTGCTGGAGCTGGGCGGCAACAACGCCATCATCCTGGACGAAACCGCCGACCTGAAGCTGGCCATTCCCGGCATCGTGTTCGGCGCCGTCGGCACCGCCGGCCAGCGCTGCACCACCACGCGCCGCCTGATCGTGCACGCATCCATCTACGACACCGTGCTGTCCACGCTGGTCAAGGCGTACAAGCAGGTGGAAGGCAAGATCGGCGACCCGCTGGACCCGGCCAACCTGATGGGCCCGCTCAACAGCCAGGCCGCCGTGCAGCAGTTCCTGGACTCCATCGCCAAGGCCAAGGCCAGCGGGGGCACCGTCGAGACCGGCGGCACCGCGATCGACCGCCCCGGCAACTTCGTCCTGCCGGCCATCGTCACCGGCCTGAAGAACTCCGACGAAGTGGTGCAGCACGAGACCTTCGCCCCCATCCTGTACGTGATGAAGTACACGACACTGGACGAAGCCATCGACATGCAGAACGCCGTGCCGCAGGGCCTGTCCTCGTCGATCTTCACCCAGAACCTGAAGGCGGCCGAGCAGTTCCTGTCGGCGGCCGGCAGCGACTGCGGCATCGCCAACGTCAACATCGGCACCAGCGGCGCCGAGATCGGCGGTGCCTTCGGCGGCGAGAAGGAAACCGGCGGCGGCCGCGAATCCGGCTCGGACGCATGGAAGGTCTACATGCGCCGGCAGACCAACACCATCAACTACTCCGACTCGCTGCCGCTGGCGCAGGGCATCAAGTTCGACCTCTGACCCGCACGGCGGCCGGCGTGCCCGCATGCCGGCTGCCCTGAACGGGCCAGCATCTGGGATAATCGCGCCTCCCTCACCGGGAGGCGCGTTTTTTTTGCCTGCCCGATCCAGTGCCATCGCCTCCCTGACCCCTGCACGGAGCTCCTGATGAACCCAGCACGCACCACCAGCAGTCTCGCCATCGCCAGCCTGGTGTCCGGCATCCTCGGTTGGACCCTGTTGCCGGTCCTGGGCACGCTGGTGGCGATCGTCACCGGGCACATGGCGCGCGCGGAGATCCGCCGCAGCGGCGGCGCGCTGGAAGGCGACGGACTGGCCATCGGCGGGCTGATCCTGGGCTGGCTGTCGGCGCTGCTGTGGGTCGTGGGCATCGTGGTGCTCTTCATGTTCCTGGGCGGCCTGGCCTGGCTGGCGACGCTGAACTGATCCCGCCCGCCGCCATGTATCCCCTCGCCCGACCCTTCCTCTTCGGCCTGGATGCCGAAACCGCCCACGGCCTGGGCCTGAAAGCCCTCGACCTGGCTTACCGCACCGGCACCACGCCGCTGGTGGCCCGCCCCATCACGCCGATGCCCACCAAGGTGATGGGGCTGACCTTCCCCAACCCGGTCGGTCTGGCCGCCGGCCTGGACAAGAACGGCGCGCACATCGACGCGCTGTTCGCGCTGGGTTTCGGTTTCGTCGAGATCGGCACGGTCACGCCCAGGCCGCAGCCGGGCAATCCGAAGCCGCGCATGTTCCGCCTGCCGCAGTACCAGGCGGTCATCAACCGCCTCGGCTTCAACAACGAGGGCGTCGACGCGCTGGTGCGCAACGTCGGAGCCGCGCGCCGCGACCGCGGCCTGCTGGGCATCAACATCGGCAAGAACAAGGACACCGCCAACGAGCGCGCCGCGTCCGATTACCTGTACTGCCTGGAACGCGTCTACCCGCTGGCGGACTACGTCACCGTCAACATCTCCTCGCCCAACACCGCCGGCCTGCGCGAACTGCAGGAAGAACAGGCATTGCGCCAGCTGATCGGCACCCTGCGCGATGCGCAGGAGGACCTGGCGGCGCAGCACGGCAAGCGCGTGCCGATGCTGGTGAAGATCGCGCCGGACCTGTCCGACAGCGACATCGACGCCGTCGCGCGCGTGCTGGGCGACATGCAGGTGGACGGCGTCATCGCCACCAACACCACCGTGTCCCGCCTCAGCGTGCAGGACCATCCGCTGGCGCGGGAGACCGGCGGCCTGTCCGGCGCGCCCCTGATGGGCCAGGCCACGCTGGTCCTGCGCCGCCTGCGCACGCGCCTGCCCGACAGCATCCCGCTGATCGGCGTGGGCGGCATCCTGTCCGGCGCGGACGCGGTGGCGAAGATGTCCGCCGGCGCGTCGCTGGTGCAGTGCTACACCGGGCTGGTGTACCGCGGGCCGGAGCTGATCCGCGAATGCGTGGAGGCCATCCGCCGCCGTCGCGAAGCGCCGAGCCGCGGGCCGGTGGCGCCCGCATGACCCCAGGTTACCGCCTCACCGCCAACGCGCCACTGCGGGACCGCAACACCTTCGGCGTGCAGGCGCTGGCGCCCTGGCTGATCGAAGTGGACGACGCCTCGGCGCTGGCCGAGGTGCTGGCGCTGCCGCAGGTCGCCGATGCCGAGAGCCTGGTGATCGGCGGCGGCAGCAACCTGCTGTTCGCCGGCGATGCGCCGGGCGCGGTGATCGCCATGGCCACGCGCGGACTGCGCCTGCTGTCCGACGATGGCGGGCAGGCGCGCGTGCGCGCCGATGCCGGCGTGGCCTGGCACCCGCTGGTGATGTGGACGCTGGAGCAGGGCCTGTGCGGGCTGGAGAACCTGGCCCTCATCCCCGGGACCGCCGGTGCCTCGCCCATCCAGAACATCGGCGCCTACGGCACCGAAGTGGGCGAGTTCATCGCCGTGGTGGAAGCGCTGGACCGCACCACGGGCGCGATGGTGCGGCTGGACCGCGGCGCCTGCGCGTTCGCCTACCGCGACAGCGTGTTCAAGCAGCAGGCCGACCGCTACCTGGTGACGGCGGTGGAGTTCGTGCTGCCGCGCACGCCGCACCTGCGCCTGGATTACGCCGGCATCGGCGAGGAACTCGGCGCGATGGGCATCGCCTCGCCGACCGCGCGCGAGGTGGCCGAGGCGGTCATCCGGATCCGCCGGCGCAAGCTGCCGGATCCGGCCGTGGTGGGCAATGCCGGCAGCTTCTTCAAGAACCCCATCGTCTCGCAGGCGCAGGCCGACGCGTTGCTGGTCGACTATCCCACGCTGCCGGTATTCCGCGGCGACGCCCCGCACAACCGCAAACTGTCCGCCGCGTGGATGATCGAAGCCTGCGGCTGGAAAGGCCACCGCGACGGCGATGCCGGCGTGTCGGCCGCGCATGCGCTGGTGCTGGTCAACCACGGGCAGGCCTCCGGCGCCGCGCTGCTGGCGTTGGCGCGGCGCATCGCCGACTCCGTGCACGCGCGCTTCGGCGTGGGCATCGAGCCGGAACCGAAGATCATCGGCGCCCGCTGGTAGCGCGAGCGCCACGCCATGCCCGCCATTCCCGCCCACTTCCGCGCCGCCGTGCTGATGCTGGGCAGCACGGTGCTGTTCGCCCTGATGGTGGTGGCGATCCGGTTGGCCTCGGCCACCCTGCACACGTTCGAGATCGCCTTTTTCCGCAACTTCTTCGGCCTGCTGGCCGCGGCGCCGCTCATCCTGCGGCACGGCCCCGGGTTCCTGAAGACCACCCAGTTCCCGCGCTACCTGTTCCGTTGCGTGATCGGCATCTGCTCGATGCTGGCCGGCTTCTGGGCCATCGGCCACCTGCCGCTGGCGCAGGCGGTGTCGTTGTCGTACTCCACGCCGCTGTTCGTCACCCTGGCCGCGGCCGCGATGCTCAACGAACGCGTGCGTGCGCGCCGCTGGACCGCGGTGGTGCTGGGTTTCGTGGGCGTGCTGGTGATCGTGCGGCCCGGCACCGCGGAATTCACCGCCGACGCGATGATCGCCGTGCTGGCGGCGGTGATGAGCGCGCTGGTGGCCATCCAGATCAAGCAGCTCTCGCAGACCGAACCGGCCGACCGCATCGTCATCTACACCACCCTGCTGTGGGTACCGATGTCGCTGTCGCCGGCGCTGGCCGTGTGGGAATGGCCGCAGGGCATCACCTGGGTGTGGGGGGTGGCCGCCGGCGTGCTGGGCACCGGCGGCCACATGCTGTGGACGCGCGCGCTGAAGCTGGGCGAGGTCTCGGCGCTGACGCCGATCAGCTTCATGCAGCTGCCGGTGGTGGCGCTGTTCGGCTGGCTGCTGTTCGACGAAACGCTGGACGCGTGGACGCTGGCCGGCGCCGGCATCATCTTCGGGGCGAACGCCTACATCGCGCACCGCGAGGCGGTGCTGTCCCGCCGTGCCGCGTCCGAGGCGCCCAGCGCGGCGGCCAAGCCCGGTGAATGAGGCGGCGGGCGCTCAGCCCTGTTTGCCCGGCCGCCTGCCCTCCCGATAGCGCCTGACGAATTCGGCGTCCGCATCGGCCAGCGTGGACGGATCGGCCGTCAGCAGGGGGGCGATGTACTGCCGCTGCAGCGCGTCGGCCTGCGCGGTCAGGCCCAGTTCGCGGCTGGTGTCGATCAGGTTCCATGCCGCGGTACGCGTTTCCACGTGCGTCTCGCCCAGCACGCCGCGCCGCAGTTCGAACAGGCGGCGGTACTCGTCCAGCGCCTCGCGCGTGCGTCCCGATACGCGCAGGGCCTCGGCACGGATCACCATGGTCATCTGCGCCTGCGGGTGCCTTTCCCCCAACACCTTCAACGCCAGCGGCTGCACGTCCGCAAGCAGGCGCAGCGCGGCCTCCGGCTGCTTCGCATTGAGCAGCGTGCCGGCATGATTGACCAGGATCGACAGCGTGTCCGGATGCGACGGGCCCTGCAGCCGGCTGCGCACGGTGATGACCTGCTCCTCCAGCGGCAGCGCGGCCGCGTAGTCCTCCAGGCGGGCGTAGGCCGTGGCCAGGTTCAGGCGCGTGCGCACGGTCTGCGGATGGTCGCGGCCCAGGACGCGCTCGCGCGCGGCCAGCGCTTCCTTGAGCAGCGGCAGCGCGGCGCCTGCGTCGCCCGCGTCCACCATCATGGTCGCCAGCGTGCTGCGTGCCTGCAGCGTGACCGGATGCTCGCTGCCCAGCTTGCGCACGTAGCGCGCGGTCAGGTCGCGCTGCATGGCGATGGCGGCGTCCTTCTCGCGGTTCATGATGCGCAGCACGGCCAGGTTGCCCATCGCCGACAGCGTCTCCTCGTGGTCGGGGCCGAGCACCGCGGTGCGGCCGGCGACCACCTGCTCCATGTTCGCGCGTGCCTCCGGCAGTTCGCCCAGGTTGCGCTGTACGGCGGCCAGGTTGTTGGTGGCCTCCAGGGTGGCCGGGTCCCGCGCGCCGGCGACCTCGAGCAGTCGGGCACGGACCGCCTCGACGACGCCTTTCGCACGTGGCCGGTCACCGCGGGCGGAGATCATCTGGGCCTGCGCGAGCTCCAGCTTCACCCGCACGCGGTCGTTGGCAGGCAGGGCGAATGCGCGCGGCAGCGCCTTCTCCAGCACGGCCTCCGCCTGGTCGATGTGCGCCCCCTCCAGCAGCGCCTGCACCTGCTCGTTGCGCGCGCGCAGCGTCTCCGGTGCGCCGTCGCCGAGGTGCGCGGCGCGGTACTCGGCCACCCGGCCGAACTGTTCTGCGGCCTTGTCGTACAGACCGATCGCGGTGTAGACACGCGCCACCGACTCGCGCAGGCCCACGGCCACGTCGGGCTGGTCGGCGAAATCGCGGGCGATGGCCGCTTCCGCGTTGGCGAGCAGTTGGCGGTCCACCAGGTCGCGCGCCAGGTCGCCGGTGCTGGCCTTGGCCAGGGTGGCGCCGAACGCGTCGGCGGCGGCCGGGTCGCGTTCGGCCACCTGCGCCGTCAGGCCCTCGGCCAGGCCCACGCCCATGGTCTCGATGTCGATCCCCTCCAGCATCGACTGCTGGAAGGCGGCCACCTTCTCCAGTTCCGCGCTGCGCGCCTCGGCCAGGGCGCGTTGCGTGCGCGCCTGCTGCAGGCCGTACAGGGACAGGCCCAGACCGCCCAGCAACGCCGCCAGCGCAACGCCCGCGGCGACGGCCGCGGCGCGGTGGCGGCGCAGGAACTTGCGCCACACGTAGGCACGGCTCGGCGGAACAGCGGCCACCGCGCGGCCATCGAGATGGCGCTGCAGGTCGTCGGCCAGCGCCGCGACGGACCCGTAGCGGGCGTCGCGGTCGTGCTGCATGGCCTTCAGCACGATCCAGTCCAGATCGCCGCGCAGGCGCTCGCGCATGCGCGGCAGCGACAGGCCGCGCTCCTGCGCCACCTGGCGCGCCTGCTCGGCCGGCAGCGCCGCCAGCCGCGAGGACGGTGCGACGGCGGTCGGCGTCTCCGCCGACCAGGTCTCGCCCACGGCTTCGGGGCGCACGCCGCTGACCAGTTCGCACAACACCACGCCCAGCGAGTACACGTCGCTGCGCGTGTCCACCTGGCGGGCGTCGCCGAGCGCCTGCTCGGGGCTCATGTACTCGGGCGTGCCGGCACGCTCCAGTGCGGCGTCGCCGGCCAGCGATGCGGCCATCGCGATGCCGAAATCGATGATCTTCGGCGCGGGCCGGCCATCGAGCGTGTCCACCAGCAGGTTGCCGGGCTTGAGGTCGCGGTGGACCACGCCCTTGTGGTGCGCGTGCTGCACGCCCTCGCACACGCGGATGAACAACGCCACGCGTTCGTCCAGCGACAGCCGTTGCTCCCGGCAATAGTGCGTGATCGGGCTGCCCTCGATCAGCTCCATCGCGAAGAACGGATACCCTTCGGCGGTGGTGCCGGCATCGTAGATCTGGGCGATGGCCGGATGGCGCATCTGCGCCAGCACCTGCCGTTCCACTTCGAACCAGGCCAGGTGGCGGGCCTGCAGGCGCTGCGCGCGCATCAGCTTCAGGGCCACCTCCCGGCGCACCGGTTCCAGTTGCGTGGCACGGTACACCTCGCCCATGCCACCGCGGCCCAGCAGGCCCTCGATGCGGTAGCGCCCCAGGCACGCACCGGGCGCCAGCGTGCCGTCGGCCGCCGTCGGCGCATCCTGCAGGCGCGTGGCCAGGCTCTCGGTGGGTGCGAGTTCGTCGTAAGGCTGCGATGTCATGCCACGTTCCCCGGTGCGCCCGGTCATGGTAGCGGAAGCGTGAGTTGACCGGCCGATCCGGTACACTCGGGCCCGCACCTGCCAGCCGCACGCGCATGTCCCGGGACCCCCACGATCCACCCACCACGCAACGGACCATCCTGAGCGACGGCCCGCGTCCGGCCTCGCCGCGCTCGGCCTGCGTGGTGGTGATCCACGGCGAAGGCCTGGGCCGGCGCGCGGACATCGACACCGCCCGGGTGCGCGTGGGCCGTTCGCAGGAAGCCGACCTGCACATTCCGCACAACAGCGTCTCGCGCCTGCACTGCGAACTCTGGCGCGATGGCGACACCTACTGGGTGCGCGACCTCGGCGCCACCAACACCACCCGCCTGAACGACGTGCCGGTGGCGCAGTCGGCGCTGGCCGACGGCGACCATCTGACGCTGGGCGAGAGCATCCTGAAGTTCATCAGCCACAGCAGCGTGGAAGCCCGGTACCACGAAGAGATCTACCAGCTCGCCACCCACGACGCGCTGACCGAGATGTACAACCGCCGCCATTTCATCGAGACGGTGGAGAAGGAGATCGCGCGCGCCATGCGCCACCAGCGCGCGCTGACCATGTGCATCATCGACGTGGACCTGTTCAAGCCCATCAACGACCGCTACGGCCATATCTCCGGCGACCACGTGCTGAAGCAGATCGCCGGGCTGGTGCGCCGGCACGTGCGCAACGACGACGCCGCGGCGCGCATCGGCGGCGAGGAATTCGCCGTGCTGCTGCCCGAATGCGGGCCCGAGGCCGCCTACGGCTTCGCCGAGCGCCTGCGCGAGGCGGTGGAGACGGTGGTGTTCCGGCCCGGCGGCGAGCCCCAGCGGATCACGGTCAGCATCGGCATCGCCGCACTGACCCCCGAGCGCGACACCGTCAGCCGGATGATGGCCGCGGCGGACGCCGCCCTGTACCGCGCCAAGAGCGAAGGCCGCAACCGGGTGTGCATCGAGCACTGATCGCCGCGCAAGGTTCAGCCGCCGATCCGTTCCACCCCGTAGCCGGCGCCCCGCCACGCATCGATGCCGCCCCGCAGCGGCAGCACGTCGCGGAAGCCGGCCTCGCGCAGCCTGGCCGCCATCCAGGCGGCCGATACTTCGTCCGGGCAGGCGCAGTAGATGACGATCTTGCCCTCGCGCGGATACGTGGCCACGATCCCGTCCAGCTGGCGCTCGTCGGCGAACACCGCGCCCGGGATGACGTACGGGTCCACGTCGCGCAAACCCGGGGCGCGGATGTCGAACACCACCGGCGGCCGGCCCGCCCGGACCAGGGCTTCGAGTTCGGGCGGATCGATCCGCGCCCCCTCCAGCGACCTCAGCAGCGTGCGCCGGCGCCACCAGCGCCAGCCCACGTAAGCCGTGAGCAGCACCCCGATGACCACCCCCGCGCCGGTGCCCAGCTGCGACAGCGCGTCGATGACGGTTTCCACCTGGCGGGCGAACACGACTCCCAATCCGAGCCCCAGCGCGGCCCACAGGGCCGCGCCCAGGCCGTCGTAACGCAGGAACAGGGGCAGCCTCGCCTGCATGGCGCCGGCCAGCGGCACGGACACCATGGACAGGCCGGGAATGAACTTCGCCACCGACAGGACGCGGATGCCGAAGCGGCCGTAGAAGCGTTCGGTGCGCTTCATGCAGGTGTCGCGCGACAGCGAAAGCCGGCACAGCGACTGCAGCGTGCGGTTGCCATAGCGGCGGCCGGCGTAGAACCAGACGCTGTCGCCGATCAGGCTGGCGGCCACCGAGACCGCCAGCACGCCCAGCAGTGGCAGCCCCATCGCCTCCGGTTGCAGGGCCAGCCCCGCACCGACCAGGATGAGGGTGGGCATCGCGGGCACGGGCAGGCCCAGCGACAACGCCAGCACATTGGCGAACACCAGCAGCGCGCCGTAACGGTCGACCAGTTCCTGCATTGCTTCCCCGTGGAGTCCACGGCGCCTTCGACGCCGGGCGTGGGCATGTTCGATCCGCGGCCGGCCGGCGGCAAGGCATGCGCCCGCAACGATCCGTTGCCGAGCGCGATACCGCACGCCTGTACCACCCCCTGCGTGCTGCGACGCGGGATCGCCGCGTTTACCTGACCGCCCTTGCGTGGCTCCGAGGGGGGCATGGCGGCCAATTCCGGGGGCATGGGCAGCCAAAGCCGGTGCCATCACGCGGACTTAATCCCCAGGCGCGAAGAACGCACCACCATGCGCCGCTGTACGGTCGCCGCCCCCACGCGTGCCGCACGCCAAGGCAGTCCATCCCGTTGAACGTCCACAGACTCTCGCCGGAGGATCCGATCATGGTTGCACCCGTACGACCCGCACGCCTGCCGCATGCCCTCTCCACCGCAGCGCTCGCCATCGCCATCGCCGCGCCCCTCAAGGCCGAGGAAGGCGACTACAGCTTCTGGCAGACCCTGGTGAACCTGGTCTCGCCGCCCAAGGCCGACAACAAGGTCACCGCCGCGCAGCGCACCGGCAGTTATCCGCTGCTGTCCAACCCGGCCGGCTTCAGCGACGGCTTCCAGCCGGGCCGTTACGACGCCTGGCAGACCATCCAGCTGGCGCCCTCGACCGGCGCGGTCTGCGGCGACGGCTCGCCGTTCAAGTTCTTCGTCAACCGGGTGGCCGATACGCGCAACACCATCGTCTACATGGAGGGCGGCGGCGCCTGCTGGGACTATGCCAGTTGCACCGGCCAGACCGGCGTACGCGGCGCCCGCAATCCCAACGGCATTCCCGACGACTACATGAGCCTGCTGAACCCGGGCGCGAGCCTGGTCAGCCCCTTCGTCACCCGCGTCAGTCCGTTCGATGCGGTGAAGACGCAGGGCTGGAACATGGTCTACATCCCCTACTGCACCGGCGACATCTACAGCGGCGACCGCGTGGCCGTCTACGACGACCCGAGCGGTCAGAACGCGCCGCTGGTGTGGCACCACAACGGCGTGCGCAACGTGCGCGCGGTGGTGAGCTGGCTGAAGGACAACCTGCCACGGCCCACCCAGATGCTGTCCACCGGCTGCAGCGCCGGCGGCGCCGGCAGCCTGACCAGCTACCACCCGCTGCGCCGGGACATGGCGCCCACGCGCGGTTTCCTGATCGACGATTCGGGCCCGATCTTCCCCACGCCGAAGAACGGCAACCCGGTCGACTATCCCTCGCAACCGCTGATGGCCCTGATCCGCGGCGCCTGGGGGCTGGACCAGCCGAACGGCCCGCTGCCCTATCTCGCCAGCGGCCTGCCGCAGTTCGACCTGGACGAACTCGGCAGCCTGTATCCCGCGCTGTCCGGCAAGTACGCCAACGACCGCCTGGGTCATACGCACTTCTGGAAGGACCTCAACTATTCCTCGTATTCGTACGAGCGCTTCTACCCCGACATCGCCAACGCACCCGACCAGGCGACCAGGCAAGCCCGCATCCATGCGCGCTGGGACATCGACACCGCACGCCTGCGCGAGCGCCTGAACGCGCTGGACAACGTCGGCGGCTACTTCCCGCAGTATCGTGCGCTCAACGAAAGCCACTGCACCACCATCGTCGACTTCAAGAACGCCGACGTGCAGGCGCAGAACCTGGAGCTGAAGCACTTCATCGACAGCGTGCTCGACGGCCAGGGCAAGGTGCTGGACGCCAGCGAGCAGGACGACAAGGCCGACAAGGCCAAGCCGTTCAACCTGCTGTACTGGCTGGTGGACCAGTTGCTGGGGTGATGTCCAGGTCCGGGACCGTCGTGCTTCGACGGTCCCGGCACAGAGGAGGTCCTGCATGAAGAAATGGCTGACGCTGCTGGTGCCCTGCGTGGTTCTCGTCGCCGCCATCGTCTGGTGGAAGCGCGACGACCCGGGCAGGCCGGTCGCGCCGCGATCATCGGTTGAAGCGGCCGACGCCGTGTCCTCGCCCCTGGCCTCCCTGCAAGCCACGCCACAGGCGCAGGAGCACCTCGAGCGCCAGCGCTTCGAGGCCGATGCAAGAGACTTCTTCGCGCGCGCTTCCACCTTGGGTGCGATGGAACGGAGCGAACGCGCCGATGCGCTGGCGCGCCAGATCGACAAGTACGAAGCAGCGGGCGGTCTGTCCGCGGGCGAAGCCGTACTGTTGCGCACCGCGCTGGTCAAGGCCACCGTGGACGACCCCGCGCGGCAGGCGGAGGAAGTGGCGGCCATCGCCGACCGCTATCGCGCCCATGCCGACCGGCGCATGGCCGCCTTCCTCGAACAACAGCGCAACGACCCGCGCTTCCAGGCCTACAAGGCGCGCGAAGCGCAGGTGGTCGCCGAGGTGATGGCCGCCACCAAGATTCCCGCCGGCCTCACCCGCGACCAGTACCTGCGCCAGCGCCTGCAGGAAGAACGCGAGCGGGCGTATGCGCCGTAGAACCGGCTCGTTGCAGGAGCGACGTAAGTCGCGACCGCACGCTCTCCGCCGCCACCTCCCCTCGCTCACGCAACATGGCGACGCGGACAGGACGCTATCAGCTACGCATCCGCGATATTCAATTCATGCGGTCGCGACTTACGTCGCTCCGACAGAAGAGCAGAACGCCTCACCGCACCTGCCATGGCCGTTCGCGGATGCGGTACAGCACCAGGTAGACGCCGGACACCCACGCGATGCCCGCCGCCCAGCCGCCGAGGATGTCGGAGGGATAGTGCACGCCCAGGTAGATGCGCGAGGCCCCGACGCTCAGCGCGAACAGCGCGGCCAGCACGACGGCCGGCCAGCGCAGGCGCGTGTGCCAGCACAGCAGCACCACCACCATCGCCAGCGTCGCCGAGCCCATCGCGTGGCCGCTGGGAAAACTGAAGGTGTGCTCGGGCGCGATGGACTCCCAGAGCGCCGGCCTGTCGCGCTGGAAGAACTGCTTGGCCGCCATGTTCAGCAGGGCGGACCCGCCCAGCGAGACGCCGGCGAACGTCGCTTCGCGCCAGCGGCGCGCGGCCAGCAGGCCCAGCGTCAGTGCGATGTCGGCCGGAACCACGCCCCACTGGTAACCGAGCGCCGACACCACCACGAAGAAGCGGTCCAGGGTCGGGCCGGAAAGCGCATGCGCCTGCCAGAGCAACGCATCGTCGAAGTAGAAGTCTTCCAGCTCGTGGATTTCGTCGGCCAGCTCGACGAACAGCCACAGCGGCGCCAACAGGCACAGGAACAGCAGGACCAGGCGCCGGCCGTGTTCGCGGAACAGGCCGGCGATGAAGCGCCGCCCGTTCGCCAGCGTGTCAGCCGGCAGCACGCGCGTACTTGGCCTCGACGTAGCCGTCGATCAGGGCGATGAACTCCTGCGCGATGTTCTCGCCGCGCAGGGTGACCTTCTTCTCGCCATCGACGAACACCGGCGCCGCCGGCGCCTCGCCCGTGCCCGGCAGCGAGATGCCGATGTTGGCGTGGCGCGATTCGCCCGGCCCGTTCACCACGCAGCCCATCACCGCCAGCGTCATGTTCTCGGCGCCGGGATGGGTGAGCTTCCACTCCGGCATGCGGCCGCGCACGTGCTCCTGCACGACCTTGGCCAGTTCCTGGAAGAACTCGGAGGTGGTGCGGCCGCAGCCGGGGCAGGCCGTGACCATGGGCGTGAACGCGCGCAGGCCGGTGGTCTGCAGCAGTTCCTGCGCCACGATGACTTCCTGGGTGCGCGACTGGCCCGGCTCCGGCGTCAGCGAGATGCGGATGGTGTCGCCGATGCCTTCCTGCAGCAGCACCGCCAGCGCGGCGCTGGAGGCCACGATGCCCTTGCTGCCGATGCCGGCCTCGGTCAGGCCCAGGTGCAGGGCGAAATCCGTGCGCGACGCCATGTCGCGGTAGACGGCGATCAGTTCCTGCACGCCGCTGACCTTGGCCGACAGCACGATGCGGTCGCGCGGCAGGCCGATCTCGACGGCGCGTTCGGCCGAATCCACCGCCGAGCGGATCAACGCTTCGCGCAGCACGCGGCCCGCGTCCCACGGCACCTCGCGCGCATGGTTCTCGTCCATCAGCTGGGCGGCCAGGGCCTGGTCCAGCGAGCCCCAGTTGGCGCCGATCCGCACCGGCTTGCCGTAGCGGATGGCGAATTCGATCAACTGGGCGAACTGGGTGTCCTTCTTCTTGCCGAAGCCGACATTGCCCGGATTGATGCGGTACTTGGCCAGCGCCTCCGCGCAGGCCGGCTCGCCCGCCAGCAGCTGATGGCCGTTGTAGTGGAAGTCGCCGATCAGGGGCACCGAGATGCCCATCATCTCCAGCTTCTCGCGGATGCGCGGAATGGCGGCGGCCGATTCGGGGTTGTTGACGGTCAGGCGGACCATTTCCGAGCCGGCGCGCCAGAGTTCGGCCACCTGCTTGACGCTGCCGGCGATATCGGCGGTGTCGGTGTTGGTCATCGACTGCACCACCACCGGGCGGCCGCCGCCGACGGTGGCATTGCCGATCTGGACGGCCTGGGTGATGCGGCGCGGCCAGGGCGCGGCGTCGGTGGGAGGCGTGGGGCGGGTGACGGCGTCGTGCATGCCGGCATTGTACCGTGGGCGCCCCGCCCGCCTGCGACGCCCTGCCGCAGGCCGCGCGGGCGCGCTTGCACTAGCATGTACCGATGCCCAATACCCTGCTGACCACCACGCCGTCGTTCCTGCGCACGCTGTGCAACCTGCGCTGGGTGGCGATCGTGGGCCAGGCGGTGACGGTGCTGGTCGCGCTGGGGCCGCTGGGCATCGCCCTGCCCCGCTGGCCGCTGTGGGCCGGCATCGGCGCGCTGGCGGCGTTCAACGTGTACGCCACCTGGCGCAGCCGCCGGCCCGGCGGGGAGCGCCCGGGGGAAGCCTTCGCCCACATGCTGGTGGACGTGGCGGTGCTGTCGTGGCTGGTGGCCTGGAGCGGCGGCATCGGCAATCCGTTCAGCTCCATGTTCCTGCTGCTGATCGCCGTCTCGGCGCTGGCCCTGCCGCTGCGCTGGGTGCTGGCCACCGGCGTGGCCTGCCTGCTGGGCTACGTCATGACCGCCGTGTTCGGTCGTCCGCTGCCGCACCTGCATGGCGGCCAGTTCAACGTGCACCTGTGGGGCATGGCGGTGAACTTCGTGCTCTCGGCCGGCGTGGTGCTGTACTTCTCCACCCGCCTGGTGGCCGCGTTGCGGATGCGCGAACGGGAACTTGCGCGCCTGCGCGAGCGCTTCGCGCGCAACGAGGGCATCGTCGCGCTGGCCACCCACGCGGCCGCCGTGGCGCACGAACTGAACACCCCCCTGGCCACCCTGACGCTGCTGACCGAGGACATCCGCGAGCACGCAAGCGACGCCGACGTCCGCGACGACGCCGGCACGATGCGCCAGCTGATCGACGTGTGCCGCGACCGCGTACGCGCGCTGGCCGCCTCGGCCGACATGGGCGTGCACCAGCGCGTGGACCTGGACGACGTGGTGCAGCGCTGGCAGCTGATCCGGCCGACGGTGGAACTGCAGCGCACCGGCGCATTGCCCCCCTGGCTGGCCACCGACGCTTCCACCGGCCACCTGCTGCAGGCCCTGCTGAACAACGCGGCCGATGCCAGCCGCCAGGCCGGATCGCAACGGGTGGACCTGGACCTGCGCTGCGAGGGCGACGAACTGGTGGGCACCGTGCGCGACTACGGCAACGGCTTCCACGAATCGGTGCCGTTCCAGTCCGAGCAACTCTTCCGCACCAGCAAGCCCGAGGGCATGGGCGTGGGCCTGGCCCTGTCGCACGCCACCATCGAGCGGCTGGGCGGACGCATGACCATGCGCGCCGTGCCGCCGAAGGGCGTGCAGGTGCAGTTCCGCCTGCCGGTGGCGGGCAACGACGAATCTCCCTGATGCGAGGCATCCGATGAAAGGCCTGCTGGTCGACGACGACGAACTCTACGCGCGCACGCTGCAGCGCAGCCTGGCGCGCAAGGGCATCGAGACGGAAATCGCACTGGATGCGGCCAGCGCGCTGGCGCGGGCGCGCGAATATCAGCCCGACTTCGCCCTGGTCGACCTGAAGCTGGGCAGCGATTCGGGCCTGGCCCTGATCGAGCCGCTGCGCGCGCTGCGCGCGGACATGCAGATCCTGCTGGTCACCGGCTACGCCAGCGTCGCCACCGCCGTGGAATCGATCAAGCGCGGCGCCGACGACTATCTGCCCAAGCCGGCCACCGTGCCGACCATCCTGCGCGCGCTGGGCCTGGAAGCGCCCGCCGCCGGAGAAGACGGCAGCGCCACCGACGACACCATGACGCCGCTCAGCCGGCTGGAGTGGGAGCACATCCAGCAGGCGCTGGCCGAAACCGAAGGCAACATCTCCGCCGCCGCACGCCTGCTGGGCATGCACCGGCGCTCGCTGCAGCGCAAGCTGGCCAAGCGTCCCGGGCCGGAGCGTCGCTGGGTCGACGAATAGCGGCGGCCCGAAGGATCGCGGACCCACCTCTTCCAGCCGCATCGATGCATCGCCGCCCCCGCCATAGCGCGCCGCGTCCTGCACGCATGTCGTGGTCATCGCCGCATGCGCTCGCTCGCAGGACGATCCCGCTGGAAGCCGCCGCCGGCATCAGTAATGCGGCCTGGCACCGGCCGCACCGAGCGGCCTGACCTCGAACACGACCGGCATGCGGCCCGCGCGCTCGAACACGAGCGTCGCGTCCACCTGCCCGCCCGCCGGCAGCGCGCGCGTGGGCTGGATGAACATCAGGTGGTGGCCACCCGGCTTCAGTTCGGCGGTGGTGCCCGCGGGCAACGGCAGGCCATCGACCAGCTCGCGCATCCGGGCCACGCCCCCCTCGTCGCGCATCTCGTGGATCTCCACGCGCTGTGCCGCATGGCTCTCGACCGCCAGCAGGCGGTCATCGGCCGACGCGCCGTTGTGGAGAGTGAGGAAGCCGCCCGCCACCGGTGCGCCCGGCGGCGTTGCGCGCAGCCACGGCCCGGCCACGGTCACGGCGGCGGATGGCGGGGCCGGCTGCTGGGCTTCATGGGGAGACGGCTGGCATGCCGACAGCAGCAGGAACATCAGGCTGGCGAGGGAACGTTTCATGTCGTGGTTTCCGTATCGGGTGAGGATGAGAAGGTGTCGAACAGCGTCAGCGGACGTGCATGCGCGGCCGCGCCACCCAGGGCGCACAGGCCAAGCGCGCAGGCCCACGCGATCAGCCAGCCGGCGACGCAGAGGAAGAAGACCGTGTCCATGGGAATCCCGGGCGATGCGGTCAGAAGGTCTTGTGCAGCACGACTTCCCAGCTGCGCGGATCGCCGAGATAGACCATCGTGCTGCCCAGCGCGTACACCACGTGGGTGCGGTCGCCCAGGTTGCGGCCCCGCACGCTCAGCTCGGTGCTGCCGTTCCACTGGAAGCCCAGGTGCGCACCCCACGTGGCATAACCGGCCGTCGACAGCGTGTTGGCGGCGTTGGCGTAGCGCGATGAGACGCCGCGGACATCCAGGCCCGCCGACCAGCGCGGCCCGAAGGCGTAGTCCACCCACAGGTTGCCCACGCGCGAGGGCGTGTTGGTGGGGCGATTGCCGGCACGCGACACCGGCACGCCGCCCACGTTCTCGTAGAAATCATCGAGCGTGGCATCCACCCAGGCCAGGTTGCCCTCCACCTTCAGCGCGTCCAGCGGGCGCCAGCCGAACGTCGCTTCGACGCCCCGCGAGGACTGCTGGCCCACCGGCAGCGTCTGCCCCGGATGGGCGGGATCGGCGATGGCGAGGTTCCGGCGCACGATGCGGTACGCGGCCAGCGTGGCGAAGTGGCGCGCATCCGGTGACTGGATCTTGGCGCCGATCTCGCCCTGCCGCCCCGTGGTCAGGTCGAAGTCGCGCAGCGTGGCGAAGTTGGCGGTACTGAGGATGCCCGCCGGCGGATCGGCCGCGGTGCTGTACTGCGCATACACGCTCGCCTGCGGCGTGATGGCCCAGTTCAGTGCGACACGTCCCGTGGTGGGCGTGTACTCGCGTTCGAAGCGCGCGGGATTGGTGGCCGTGACCGCGCGGTGGTTCAGCACGTCCAGCACGATGCGGTCGCGGCGCAGCCCGCTCAGCAGCGACAGCGACGGCGTCAGTTCGGTCAGGTTCTCCAGGTACACCGCCTGCGTGTGCAACCGGTTGGTGCGGTCGGGCGTGTAGACGATCGAGGTGCCGGGCACGTCGAGGAAGCGGCCCGGCGTCACCGCATCGAGCGGCACGGTGTCCACCGTGGCCGACAGCGACAAGGGGAAGCGCGTCTGCCGGTTGTAGCTGACATCCAGGCCGGTCGCCCATTGCGTCGGCAACCCGAACAGCTTTCCGTCGTGGCTCCACTCCAGCCGGTTGCCGTAGACCTGCTGGTCGTGCCGCTGCAACAGCGTGCCGGAGCGGATGACGCCGTGGTTGTCGGCCGTCAGGCGATAGCTCTCGACGTTGCGGTAGTCGCGCAGCGCGTCGTAGTGGTAGACCGTGTTGCGCACGGTGTCGCGCTGGCCCGGCGTCCACTCCAGCAGCGAGCGTACCCAGCGTACGTCCTGCCCGTAGTAGCCGTCGGCGACGTTGTAGTTGCGCCCCACCGTCTGCGGCAGCACCGACAGGCGACCGGTCGCCGGCTGGCGCACCGGCGTGCCCCAGTAGGGACGATGACTGTCCTCCTGCTGGAACTCGACCGCCAGCGTGTGGCGCAGCGTGGGCGCCCACTGCTGCAGCCACGAAGCCGCCAGCGTCGAGGCTTCGCGTGCCTGCCCATCGACCCAGCTTTCGGCGTCGCGCGTGCTCGCATCCACGCGGATCGCTTGGCGCGCGTCGTCGCCCCCCGCGCGCACGTTGGCTCCCATCGCCAGCGTGCCGTCGCGGAACGAGCCCCACGAGGTCTGCAAGCCCGCTTCGTCGCGATCCAGCCGTGCCAGCCGGGTGAGGTAGTTGATCGTGCCGCCGACCGCGCCGGCGCCATACAGGAAACTCGAGGGCCCGCCGATCGCTTCCACCCGCTCGTACTGCCACGCGTCCACCGGACGCGCGGCGATGCTGGCGTACTGCACGTCGATGCCGTTGAACAGTTGGGTGATCTGGCTGCCGGAGAAGCCACGGTAGGTCACCGCATTGCCGTTGCCGGGCGGCGATGCCACGGTCAGCCCCGGAATGCCTGCCAGCGCCTCCTGCGTGGTGCGCACGCCGCGCGCATCCAATGTGTCGCGATCGATCACGGTGACCGACGCCGGCGTCTGCAGGACGCTCAGCGACAGGCGGGTGCCGGTGCCGGCCGCCTGTCCCGGGCCGGCCTTGTGGCCTTTGACTTCAACGGTGTCGAGCTCGGTGGCGCGCGCGCCATCAGGCAACACGACGGGTTCGGCGGCATGCGCGGACAGCGCCAGCGAGAGGGCCGCGGCAACGGCCACGGACAGGCACGACGCGCGCGGCGTCGCCCGGGACATCAGGGACATGGAAACTCCAAAGCACAAGGACGCGGCGCACGGGCCGCACGGTCAACCAGGGGTCTTGTGGTTCAGAGCAGGACGGGCGGCCCTTGTCCGCCCAGACCACGCAGGCGCAGCCGCCTGGCGCGTGGAAGCGTCACGACGCTCGCGATGACGTCCGCGGCGGGACGGGGGAACAGCAACGCGAGGGCCAGCAGCAGCAAGGGCAGCGCTGCCGCCAGCGTGCAGTACGCGCAATCGGCGCCCATCGGCATGCCGTCGGGCGATGGCGACTTGCCGACCGGCGACTCGGCGCGCGTGTCGACCCATTGGATGCCCTCGGTGGTGCAAAGCTCGGTCCAGCCGGCCAGCACCTGCGGCCCCTCGCTCGCCATCCAGCGCGTGATGGACGGCGCAAACGCCATCAGCAGCGCGGCCAGCAGGGCCAGCTGCAGCATCGGTCGGAGGAAGGCATGCGAACGCATCACCGCGGGATTCTAAGCACTAAGGCCCCTCGAGGTCAGATGCGACGGAATGTCGCACCCGGCTCGTCACGGCCACCGGACGCGTGCGCCGTGCAGGTCCGGCGCATCGCTGGACACATCGGTCCACACCAGCCATGCGGCCTCGTCGTGCCATTGCAGCCGCGGGATTCCACTGGCCCGTCCACGCGCGGACAGGGTGGCCACGCGCACGTGCTGCGTCTGCCGCCATGCGTCGTCGTAACGGCCCAGCACCAGCGCCTGGCGCCCGTCGGGCGTCTGTTCCAGCCAGCTCACCAGCTGCTGGCCGCCGCCGCGTGCCAGGCCCAGGCGACCGAGTACCTGCGGGCCCTTCGCCAGCGTCACCGGCGCGGCGAACGTATCGCCGGCGTCCGTGGAGCGCGCTGCCCGCAGCTCCGGCGCGCCCTCGGCTTCCGTGTACCACG
This sequence comes from Pseudoxanthomonas sp. F37, assembly GCF_022965755.1. Taxonomy (NCBI): domain Bacteria; kingdom Pseudomonadati; phylum Pseudomonadota; class Gammaproteobacteria; order Lysobacterales; family Lysobacteraceae; genus Pseudoxanthomonas; species Pseudoxanthomonas sp. F37. The sequence goes on from NZ_CP095187.1 coordinate 2,454,564, forward strand.
CGACCCAGACCGTTGCGCCGTCGGCGACCACCACGGGCCCGTTCACCGGGCATCCCGCGATCCGCCAGCCGTCCGCATGCACGTCGCGCGGAGCCGTCCAGCGTTCGCCATCGAAGCGGACGATGCGCGTATCGCGGATCTCGTCGGTGCTGCGTCCCCGGTAGACCACCACGACGCCGCGCTCGGTCACGGCGGACGAGGTGGTGCAGCAGTCGCAGGTGGAGGTGTCCAGGGGCCACTCGGATTCCTGCCTCTCCCCCGCGCCGTAGATCGCGGCACGCAGCATCATGGGGGCGCCACCGCCGTGATGGCCGTCATCGTGATGCGCATGGGTGCCCCCGGCCGCCTTCTGCCGGCTGTCCAGCCAGGCGATGCCCAACCGGTCGCGCGCCTGCGGCCAGAAGGTGACGAAACCATGGTCGCCCGGCGTGCCGGCGGGATGCACCAGTTGCGGCGCGCTCCATGTCGCCCCGCCGTCGCCGGAACGCACCAGGTCGATGCCGTAGTCCATGCGCGAGGGCCCGGTGCTGCGCAGCCAGTGCGCCCACAGCGAGCCGTCCGGCAAGGCCTGGACATGCGGCGTGTCGGCCCAGTTGACGAACCACTTCGTGCCCTGGGCGATCGTTCGCGGCGCTTGCCAGTCCCCGGACTGCGCGGGACGACGGCTGAATCGCAGCCGATGCCCCCCTTCGTCCATCGGCTCCACCCAGCTCATCAGCAGCGCGCCGTCCGGCGCGGCGACCAGGTCGGGCTGCGCGGCATGGGCGGGCGACGGCAGGCGCAGGACTTCCACCTTGGGTGGAGTGGCGCCGACAGCGGGGGCCGGCGCGTCGGCGGGCGAACAGGCCGACAGCGCGAGGGTCAGCATCGGCAACACGGCACGCGACCAGCGGGACAAGGGCATGGGGAGGTTTCCGGCCATCGGGACCCCGGCATTCCATCACGGAATGCGGCCACCCGACTGCGACCGCGTGTCGCAGGCTTTCGCATCGCCCGCCGGCCCCACCGTTTATCCTTCCCGTATGACCGACACCGCCCGCGACATCCTGACGCCCACCCAGCTGAACACGCTCGCCCGCGACCTGCTGGAAGGCGCGTTCCCGCTGGTGTGGGTGGAGGGCGAACTGGGCAACGTCACCCGCCCCGCTTCGGGCCACCTGTACTTCACCCTGAAGGACGCGCGCGCGCAGGTGCGCTGCGCCATGTTCAAGCCCAAGAGCCAGTGGCTGAAGTTCGCTCCGCGCGAGGGCCTGCGCGTGCTCGCGCGCGGCCGGTTGACGCTCTATGAGGCACGCGGCGACTACCAGCTGGTGATCGACAGCCTGGAAGAAGCCGGCGAAGGCGCGCTGCGCAGGGCGTTCGAGGAATTGAGGGCCAGGCTCACCGCCGAAGGCCTGTTCGACGACGCGCGCAAGCGCGCCCTGCCCGCCCATGTGCGGCGTCTGGGCGTGCTGACCTCGCCCACCGGCGCGGCCGTGCGCGACGTGCTGAGCGTGCTGCAGCGCCGCTTCCCGCTGCTGGAGGTCGACGTGCTGCCCGTGCAGGTGCAGGGCGACACCGCGGCGGCGCAGATCGTGGACATGCTGCAGCGCGCGGCACGCAGTGGCCGTTACGACGTGCTGCTGGTGGCACGCGGCGGGGGCTCGCTGGAGGACCTGTGGGCGTTCAACGACGAGCGTCTGGCGCGCGCCATCGCCGCGTCCCCCGTGCCGGTCGTTTCCGCTGTCGGCCATGAGACCGACTTCACCCTGGCCGATTTCGCCGCCGACCTGCGCGCACCCACGCCCTCCGTGGCGGCCGAACTGCTGGTGCCGGACCGGCGCGACCTGCTGGCGCGCGTGCGGGTGCTGCAGCGCCGGCTCGCGACCACCCAGGCGCACCGACTGCGCAGCGCCATGCAACGCGCCGACCGCGCTGCGCTGCGCCTCAATGCGCTGCGGCCACAGGCGCGCCTGGAGATGCTGCGGCGTCGCCAGGCAGACGCCGCGCGTCGCCTGCATGCGCTGTGGCGCGACCAGCAGGCGCGTCGTCAGGCCGCGCTCCGCCATGCCGAGGCCGTTCTTCGCGCCCACGCACCCCGGCGTCGACTGGAACAACTGCGTGCGCGACTGTTGGCCCTCGCCCCCCGCCCCCAGGCCGCCGTCGCGCGCACGCTGCAACGGGATGCCCTGCGCCTGCGCGCGCTGGCACGTTCACTGGAAGCCGTCAGCCCGCTGGCGACCGTGGCCCGCGGCTATGCCTTGATCACCAAGGAAGACGGAACACTGGTGCGCTCAGTGGCGCAGGTGCAGCCCGGCGAGCGCGTGGACGCACAGGTGGGCGATGGCCGCCTGAAGCTGCGCGCCGAATCCTAGGGCCGGTCCACGGCACCCCACTTCAATGCGCGGCCGCCCGGACGTCCGCGCCACACCAGGAGCACCACATGATCACCCGCGAACAACTGGTCGAGATGTTCGACAACATGGCCCGGGAAACCTCCTGGGACCTGCGCAAGCCGCTGGTCTGGGGGTACTTCTTCACCCACCACGCGCGGCCTGCGCTGGAGGCGGTGGTACCGCTGCTGCAGGCGCAGGGCTACCGCGTCATCGCGCTGTACCTGGAGGACAAGGACGACCGCAAGGACCCGGACCTGTGGTGGCTGCATGTCGAAAAGACCGAAGTGCACACGCCGGACAGCCTCCACGAGCGCAACCAGGCCCTGTACCGCTTCGCCGAGGAACACGGCCTGGATGCCTACGACGGCATGGATGTGGGCGCCATCGACTGACGCGCCCCCCGCCCGTGAGCGCGGGCCGGACCCGAAGCCCACCCGCTCAACCCCGTTCTCCGACCCCGTGCGTTCGACTCCCTGTCCCACACACGGAGTCATGCCATGTCGCACCGTCTGACCGTTACCCTGCTGGCCGCCGCCCTGCTGGCCGCCTGCCAGTCCAGCCCCACCGCACAGCACCCGGCCGAAACGGAGGCGACGGCCGCCGCTGCCGACGCCGCTCTCACCCAACAGGCCGCGGCGGCCGCACGCAGCGAGCAGGCCACGCTGGACAGCATCGTGGTGACCGGAACCAGCCTGCACCGCGAGCAGGCCAAGGCCGCCCTGCCCACCCGGCACGCCTATGCGCCGCCTGCACCGCCGGCTCCGGTGATGGCGATGGAATACCGCAGCGCACACGCGCCCGTGGCCCTGCCCGCCGCGCCGGCCAACACCGAGAAGTACGCCGAACGCGACGACAACCCGGTCAGGCGCACGCTGGACCAACCCGTCTCCACGTTCTCCATCGATGTGGACACCGGCAGCTACAGCAACGTGCGGCGCATGCTGCGCGAAGGGCAGCGTCCTCCGTCGGACGCGGTGCGCGCGGAGGAATTCATCAACTACTTCCGCTACGGCCATGCCGCGCCGACCGAGCGCGGCCGTCCGTTCAACGTCACCACCGAACTCGCACCCGCGCCCTGGAACGCCAGGCGCCAGCTGCTGATGGTCGGCATCAAGGGCTACGACGTGCCCAAGGCCACGCTGCCGCCGGCCAACCTGGTGTTCCTGCTGGACACCTCCGGTTCGATGGAATCGCCGGACAAGCTGCCGCTGCTGAAGCAGTCCTTCGCCCAGCTGGTGCCGCAGCTGCGCCGCCAGGACCGCGTGAGCATCGTGGTGTACGCCGGCTCGGCCGGACTGGTGCTGCCGCCCACGCCGGGCGACCGGCACGGGGAGATCCTCGGCGCCCTGGACCGCCTGCAGGCCGGCGGCAGCACCAACGGCGGCGACGGTATCCGGCTGGCCTATGCCATGGCGAAGCAGGCCTTCGTCAAGGACGGCGTGAACCGCGTGATCCTGGCCACCGATGGCGACTTCAACGTCGGCACCGTCAGCCAGGATGCGCTGGAAACGATGGTGGCCGACCAGCGCAGGTCGGGCATCGCACTGACCACGCTCGGCTTCGGCACCGGCAACTACAACGACGCGTTGGCCGAGAAGCTGGCCGATGTCGGCGATGGCAACCATGCCTACATCGACACCCTGCAGGAAGGCCGCAAGGTGCTGGTGGACGAGATGCAGTCCACCTTGCTGACCATCGCCCGCGACGTGAAGATCCAGGTGGAGTTCAACCCGGCGGTGGTGTCCGAGTATCGCCTGATCGGCTACGAGAACCGCGTGCTGGCCAACGAGGATTTCGCCAACGACAAGGTCGATGCCGGCGACATCGGCGCGGGCCACGAAGTCACCGCGCTGTACGAAATCACGCCGGCCGGCAGCGGCGCCGACCGCCTGCCCGCGCTGCGCTATGGCGACAGGCAGGTGGCCGCCGGCACCCCGACCGACGAAGTCGCGCACGTGCGCCTGCGCTACAAGCTGCCGGGGCAGGACAGCAGCCGCCTGATCGAAACCCCGATTGCACGCACCTCGCTGACCACGCAGCCCAGCGACGCCTTCCGGTTCGCCAGCGCGGTGGCGGCCTACGCCGACCTGCTGCGGGGCGGCCGGCGCATCGACGGTTGGGACTGGCGCGACGTGGCCCGCGCGGCACGGCAGGCCCGTGGCCGCGACCCGCACGGCCTGAAGGCGGAGTTCGTCGACCTGGTCGACCAGGCACGGCGGCTGGTCGCGGTGCCGGACGATGCGCCCGCCATCGCGGGCGAATGAGTCGCGCGCCGGGGGCGGCACGGACGCCGCCCCTCCCGCACCGCCCGGCCTACACCGTGTCGACCACGCCGACCTGCTCCAGGTTCGCCGTCGGCCGTCCCAGCAGATAGCCCTGGCCCAGATGGCAGCCCAGCTCGATCAACGCGCTGCGCTGCTCCTCGGTTTCCACGCCTTCGGCGATGGTCTCGATGCCCAGCGTGCCGGCCAGCGCCAGGATCGCGCGCACCAGCGCCAGGCTCTCCGGCCGCGCTTCGGCCCCCAGTCCCGACACGAAGCTGCGGTCGATCTTCAGCACGGAAATCGGGAAACGGTGCAGATACGACAGCGCCGAGAAGCCGGTGCCGAAGTCGTCCAGCTGCGCCAGGATGCCGTGCTGGCGCAGCGTGCGCAGGATGCGCAGCGTGCGCGGGGCGTCGTCCAGCAGCGCGACTTCGGTGATCTCCAGCCGCAACCTGGCCGGATCGGCGCCATGGGCCTCGAACATCGCCAGCAGGCGATCGCCGAAGTCGGGCGAACGGAAATGCCGCGGCGACACGTTCACCGAGATGTAGCCGTCCACGCCCCGCGCGATCTGCCGCACCACCTGCTCGTACAGCAGCCAGTCGACCTGTTCGATCAGGCCGCTGTCCTCGCCCAGGCCGATGAACTCGGCCGGCAGCAGCAGGCCGCGGCGCTCGTGCTGCCAACGCAGCAGCGCCTCGTGGCCGATCACCCGGCCGTCGTCCATGCGGCGGATGGGCTGGTAGAACGGCAGGAAATCGCGATGGTTGATCGCGCGGCGCAGGTCGGCTTCCAGGT